>NZ_FVZF01000026.1 GCF_900168265.1 Salegentibacter salarius
AGTTAAGTATGGATGGTAAAGGAAGAGCTATCGATAATGTTTTTATAGAACGCTTATGGAGAAGTGTGAAATACGAAAACATCTATCTCAATCCTCCGGAATCCGGGGTAGGTTTATACAGGCAACTCCGGGACTACTTTGATTTTTACAACCATAGGAGAAGGCACCAGGGAATAGAAAATGAAATACCTATCAACCGATATTTAAAACAAGAAAGAAATGCTGCTTAAAAAATAAAAAATAGAACTTAATTTAGCAGCTAAGCTGTCCTAACAAATGGGGGTTCTTCAGAATTCGGCAAGAGAATAAGATTACTGTTGGTTTCCTCACCAATGGCCTGCAGTGTATCATAATGCTGCGTTACCACAATTAATGCCGAAGCTTCCTGGGAGTTTATTCCCACATTATTCAGTACATCTACGCTTTCTTCAAGTCCGCGGGCAATTTCCCTTCTTTGATCGGCAATTCCCTGTCCCTGTAAACGCTTACTTTCGGCTTCAGCACGTGCTTTTGCAACAATTCGTATTCTTTCGGCCTCTCCTTCGTATTCTGCAGCCACTTTCTCGCGTTCTGCCGAGTTTATTCTGTTCATAGCGTGTTTAACCTGTTCATCTGGATCAATGTCTGTTACAAGCGTTTTAATGATGTCGTAACCATAATCCTGCATAGATTGGTTAAGCTCACGGTTAACGGCAATGGCAATATCGTCTTTTCGTTCAAAAACATCATCCAGGATCATTTTTGGAACTTCGGCCCGAACTACATCAAAAACATACGAAGTGATCTGGTCTGACGGACTTTCAAGTTTATAAAAGGCGTCGTAAATATTGGTTCTAATTACCTGGAATTGCACCGATATTTTAAGCTTAACAAACACGTTATCCTTGGTTTTGGTTTCTACTAGAACGTCTAATTGCTGAACTTTTAAATTAATCCTGCCGGCAATTTGATCTATTACAGGAATCTTTAAATGAAGGCCGGAGTTTTTAATGCTTTTAAATTTTCCAAATCGTTCGAGAATCACCGCTTTTTGTTGGCGAACAGTGAAAATTCCGCTGAAAAGGATCACCAGAAATAAAACAATAATGATGGGGATGAATACGTAGCTAAGCATATTTGAAGTTTATGAATTGATTGTTCCCCAAGATAGTGAAACTTTGCTCGATAATCGAGATTAAATGCGCCGAGGCATTACTCTAAATCAAATTATATTTGCTAAAAATATTGCTGCTTGAGCTTGCTCTGAAGTAGTTTACTTAGCTATGCGGTAGAAGGTAAGAACAAAAAATAGGCTGTTTGAGTAGTATCGTATTCGTCAAGCTGAACTGGTTTCAGCTTCTAATGTTTCAAATTAATAACAAGTTAGATCCTGAAATAAATTCAGGATGACGTCTCAGAGATTTTTCAAACAGCCTACTCTTAAAAGTATACCTGAATTATTTTAACCTAAAGTTTTTATCGCTTTTTCCAGACGGGAAATGGTTTCTTCTTTTTCAATCATTTCAGCGATTTCGTAAAGGTCAGGACCTTGCATAGCACCAACTAAGGCTAATCTAAAAGGTTGCATCACTTTCCCAAAACCAACTTCTTTTTGCTGTATCCAGGCTTTTACTTCCGTCTGAACGGCTTCTGCTGTAAAATCTTCCTGTTTCTGGAGGACACTTATTAATTCCTGCATTAGATCGGCTGTATCATCCTTCCACGCTTTTTTCGCATTTTTAGGATCGTAAGAAGTAGGAGCGAGGAAGAAAAAATAACCCTGATCCCAAATATCGTTTACGAAAACAGCGCGTTCTTTCATTAAGCTTACTACCTTTAAAACGTAATCTGAAGAAACTTTAATTTCTTTTTCCCCAATTATTTTTTCTAGTTTTTCAGCGATTACTTTTTCATCTGCCTCGTGCATATAATGTTGCTGAAACCACTTGGTTTTTTCGGGATCAAATTTAGCTCCGCCTTTATGAACACGATCTATTTCAAAAGCTTCAACCAGTTCGTTAAGTTTAAAGAATTCCTGTTCTGTTCCGGGATTCCAACCCAAAAAGGCTAACATATTGGTAACGGCTTCGGGGAAATATCCATCTTCTCTATAACCTGCAGAAATTTCTCCTGAATTTGGATCTTTCCATTCCAGCGGAAATACGGGAAATCCGAGTTTATCTCCATCTCTCTTGCTTAATTTTCCTTTTCCCTGCGGCTTCAAAATAAGCGGTAAATGCGCAAATTTAGGAGCGTCCCATCCAAAAGCTCTGTACAACATAAAATGAAGCGCTAAAGAAGGCAGCCACTCTTCACCACGAATAACGTGAGAGATTTCCATTAAATGATCGTCAACAATATTGGCCAGATGGTAAGTTGGCATCCCATCACTTTTAAATAAAACCTTATCGTCTAAAGTGCTGGTATCAATTTCCATTTCACCACGAATTTCATCTTTAATATGAAGATTTTCTGCTTCAGGCGATTTAAACCTGATCACGTAATCTTCGCCGGCATCTAATTTATCCCTGATTTCATCTTCAGAAAGTGCCAGGGAGTTTTTCAATTTTTGGCGATTATGCCAGTTATAGATAAAGGTTTTGCCTTTTTCTTCGTGGTCTTTTCTATGTGCGTCTAATTCTTCAGCCGTATCAAAAGCATAATAAGCATTATCGGATTTAATAAGTTCTTCGGCATATTTTCGGTACATATCTTTGCGCTCACTCTGGCGGTAAGGGCCGTAATCACCTTCTTTGCCGGGACCTTCGTTAAAAGGAATTCCGCACCAATTAAGGGATTCAATAATATAATCTTCGGCACCTTCTACATAGCGGTTTTGATCGGTATCCTCAATACGCAATACAAAATCGCCCTTGTGTTTTTTGGCAAATAAATAATTATATAAAGCTGTTCTTACCCCGCCAATATGCAAAGGGCCGGTTGGACTTGGTGCAAAACGCACGCGAACTTTAGCTGACATATCTAATTTTGTTTTTAACCACAAAGATACAACCTTATTAAACGAAACCTAATGTGTGGATTATCAATCCCGTGGTAAATTACTCCGCTAAAATTGTTGTATTTTTAAGCCTCAATTATGGAAAGTTACAATCAAATAAAAAGAAAGCTGGCGGCTTTTATCAGGAAGTTTTACCTGAATAAATTGCTGAAAGGAATTATCTTATTTCTGGCTATTGGCTTACTTTATTTCCTAAGCGTTTTGACGATAGAATATTTTCTGTGGTTAGAACCTTCCGCAAGAACATTTTTGTTCTGGATTTTTGTTGGTGTAGAGGTGATGCTTTTGGGATACTTTATTATAATTCCGTTGACGAAACTATTTAAATTTTCCAGTGGAATAAATGATGAAGAAGCTTCAAGAATTATCGGCGCACATTTTCCTGAAGTAAACGATAAATTGCTGAATATTCTTCAGCTTAAAAAAGATTCGCAACAATCTGAATTATTATTAGCCGGGATCGAACAAAAGTCGGCCGAACTAAATAAAGTTCCATTTACCCGCGCTGTAGATTATAAAAAGAACCGGAAATACTTAAAATACGCCTTATTTCCAGTAGTATTGATTTTAGGACTTTTAGTAACCGGAAATATTAAGTTGATTGCTTCGCCTTTAGATAGACTTGCAAAATATAATACCGAATTTGAAGCACCGGCGCCATTCAGGTTTATAATTTTAAACGATTCTTTGATAGCCAGGGAGAATTCTGAATATAAAATATTGGTAATAACAGAAGGAAATATCACTCCAGAAAAACCTGAAATTTCTTATAACGGACAAACCTATTTTTTAAAACAAATTGTCCCGGGAAGTTTTGAATATACTTTTAAAAGGCTTCAGAATAATGTAAATTTTAGATTGAGTGCCAACGGCATAAATTCTAAGGAATATACTCTTGAAATCTTAAAAGTACCCAAACTTTTAGATTTTAAAATGAAGTTTGACTATCCCAATTACATAGGAAAGCTTAACGATAGTTTAAGAGGTTCAGGGAATGTAAATGTACCGGAAGGCACAAAAATTACCTGGAATTTTAATACCCGAAATACCGAAATTCTCAATTTTACAACTGAAGATTCTTTAATAAAACTTCCTGCTGAAAACTCCGCTTTCCAATATTCCCAGGCGGTTTATTCCCGTTTGGATTATAGTGTTAGCACTTCAAATAAGGCGATTAAAAACTTTGAGGCTTTAGATTATTCTATAAACGTGATCAAGGATGAATATCCGGTAATTGAAATTCAACAAAAACTGGATAGTACAGATAATACTACACAATATTTCTATGGAAAACTTTCTGACGATCACGGTTTAAATAGGTTAAATCTGATTTATTACATTGAAAATAAAGAAGATAGCCTTCAAAAAGAAGAGATTTTGATCTCTAAAGCCGCTTTTGATGATTTTCATTACACATTTCCCGGGAATTTGGATCTAAAACCCGGAGAAACCTATAATTTCTACTTTCAGCTTTGGGATAATGATGCGGTGAATGGAAGTAAAAATACAAAAACTTCAACCTTTAGTTTTAGAAAGAAAACAAGCGAGGAAATAGAAGAGGAAAAGTTAAGACAACAAGGTGAGTCTATAAATAATTTGAGTGAAAGTCTAAAAGATATTAAATCTTCAGAAGAAGAATTAAATGAACTTAACCGCCTGCAAAAAGAAAACGAAAACCTGGATTATAATCAGCGTAAAAAACTTCAGAATTTTATTCAACGCCAAAAGCAGCAATCTGAAATGATGCGTAATTATTCTGAAAAACTTAAAAATAGTTTTGAAGAAAATGAGCAGGAATTAAATTCAGAATCTTCTGAAAAAGATGAACTCAAAAAACGTTTGGATAGAAATGAAAAACGCCTTCAGGAAAATGAAGCGCTATTGAAAGAGTTGCAAGAAATAGCCGATAAGATTAACCGGGAAGAGTTGGGAGAAAAACTGGAAGAACTATCTAAAAGAAACCAAAGTGAAGAGCGAAACCTGGAGCAACTTTTAGAATTAGCCAAGCGCTATTATGTAGAAGAAAAACTTCAAAAACTGGCGAGAGATTTGGATAAACTTTCTGAAAAACAAAACCAATTGTCAGAAAATTCTGATGCTGAATCTTTAGAGGAGCAAAATAAAATTTCGGAAGAATTTGAAGAATTTCAGCAAGAAATGGATCAACTGGAAGAGGATAATAACGACTTACAAAAGCCAACAGATTTACCGCGTGAAGAAGTTGATGAAGAAAGTATAGAAAAAGAATTAAATGATGCCGAGGAAAATTTAGAAAAAGGAGATAAGGAAAAGGCAAAAGAAAAACAAAAGAATGCTGGGCAGCAAATGAAGGAAATGAGCCAAAAAATGCAGCAGCGTTCTATGCAGCAAAGTGGGGAAGAACTAAAGGCCGATATTGAAACCCTTCGACAAATACTGGATAATTTGGTCACATTTTCATTTCAGCAGGAGGAGCTATTGGAGGATTTTAGTAAAATTGATATCAATAATCCTGGATACGCGGCCAGGCTTAGAAGACAAAACGATCTTAGGGAAAACTTTAGGCATATTGATGATAGTTTATATTCCCTTGCGCTTAGTAATCCTATGATCACCGAAAATATTACTAAAAGCTTAACCGATATTGAATTTGATATCGATAAATCTCTTGAGCGACTTGCCGAGAATCAATTACCACAGGGAACGGCTAGTCAGCAATATGTGGTAACCGGCGCAAATGATTTAGCTTATATGCTGAGTGAAATTCTGTCGATGATGCAACAACAGGCCAATCCTCAATTAGGAAAAGGGCATGGTGAAAATTCAGAGTTTCAATTACAGGATATTATTAAGAAGCAGCAGGAAATTAATAAAGAATTTCAGGAGCAGGGAAAACAGCAAAAAGGAAAGCAGAATGAAGGAAAGAAACCTGGGGAAGGAATGGGAGAAGGGGAGATGGAAGGCTTGTTTGAGATTTATAAGGCTCAGCAGGAACTGCGGCAAAGCTTACAGGAATTAAATAAAAAAGAGGGATCGCAACAGGGAAGGCAAATTGAAAAACAAATGGAGGATGCCGAGGAACAACTTCTGGACAAAGGTTTTGATCCTGAAAACCTTCAGAAATTGCAGCAATTGGAACACGAATTGATGGAATATGAAGACGCGCGTTTGCAACAGGGAGAAAATAATAAGCGAGAGTCTGAAACCAATCTTCAGCAATTTGATAACCGGGCTAAAGATCAAAGTATTAAGGCTAAAGAATATTTTAATTCTATAGAAATTTTAAATAGACAAAGCTTACCTTTGCGCGAAATTTATAAACAGAAAGTAAAAACCTATTTTGAGCGAACAGATAATTAATTTTTATCCGGAAAATGATTTCGAGTTTCAGGAGGAAAAATCTTTTGATACCTGGATTAGAAAAGTAATCTCTTCAGAAGAGAAACAACTTGGAGAAATTAATTATATTTTTTGCGACGATCATTATTTGTATAAGATTAATCTCAAATTTTTGGAACACGATACTTATACCGACATTATCTCTTTTGATAATTCAGAAGGTGATGAATTGAACGGAGATATCTTTATTAGTACAGATCGAGTAACCGAAAATGCGAAAGAGTATAATGTGGATTTTTCTGATGAACTTAAAAGGGTTATGATCCACGGGATTTTGCATTTGTGTGGATATGGAGATAAGACTGAAAGTGAAGCTGCTTTAATGCGACAGAAGGAAGACGAAAAGATTGCATTGTTCCACGTGGAACAATAAATTTAGAAAGAAGAATTTTTATGTTCGAAAGTGAATATGATGTTATTGTAGTGGGTGCCGGTCACGCTGGAAGTGAAGCCGCAGCCGCAGCCGCAAATATGGGTGCTAAAACCTTGTTGGTAACGATGAACCTGCAGAATATTGCGCAAATGAGTTGTAATCCTGCGATGGGTGGAATTGCAAAAGGACAAATTTTGCGTGAGATTGATGCGATGGGAGGTTACAGCGGATTGGTTAGTGACACGAGCGCCATTCAATTTAAAATGCTTAATAAATCTAAAGGGCCTGCAATGTGGAGTCCTAGAGTGCAAAGCGACAGAATGATGTTTGCCGAGCATTGGAGACTTAGATTGGAGCAAACACCTAATCTAGATTTTTATCAGGAAATGGTTGCCGGTTTGATTTTAGAAGGCAAAGAACTTAAAGGTGTAAGAACTTCTTTAGGCCTGGAGATTCGTGCTAAATCTGTGGTGCTAACTAACGGTACTTTTTTAAATGGATTAATTCATATTGGCGATAAGAATTTTGGAGGCGGTAGAGCAGGAGAAAAAGCCGCAACCGGAATCACAAAAGATCTAGTTGATGTAGGTTTCGAATCTGGTAGAATGAAAACGGGTACACCTCCAAGGGTAGATGGTAGATCTTTAGACTATTCTAAAATGATAGAGCAGCCAGGGGATGATGTTCCTTCTAAATTTTCTTTTTTAGATGAAACCCAACCATTAAAAAAACAGCGTTCTTGTTATATGACTTACACCTCACCAGAGGTGCACGAAATTCTTAAAGATGGCTTTGAAAGATCTCCAATGTTTAATGGACGTATTCAAAGTATTGGACCTAGATATTGCCCAAGTATAGAAGATAAAATAAATAGATTCGCAGATAAGGACAGGCATCAACTTTTTGTAGAACCCGAAGGATGGAATACGGTAGAAGTTTATGTAAATGGCTTTTCTACTTCGCTCCCAGAGGATGTTCAATTTAAAGCTTTAAAATCCGTAGCCGGATTTGAAAATGTGAAATTTTTTAGACCTGGTTATGCAATAGAATACGATTATTTTCCACCTACACAGTTGAAACATACTTTAGAAACCAAGTTGGTTGAAGGGTTATATTTCGCTGGCCAAATTAATGGAACTACAGGATACGAAGAAGCCGCTTGCCAGGGATTAATGGCGGGAATTAATGCTGCTCTAAAAGTTCAGGAAAAGGAAGAATTTATCATAAAAAGGAACGAAGCTTATATAGGTGTTCTTATAGACGATCTTATTACGAAGGGTACAGAAGAGCCTTATCGAATGTTTACTTCCCGTGCTGAATACAGAACTTTATTGCGCCAGGATAATGCCGATTTTAGATTGACCGAACGTTCTTATAAATTAGGTTTGGCTTCTGAAGAACGTATGCGAAAAATGGAGGAGAAGAAAGAAAAGTCTTCTGATTTTGTAAATTTCCTTAAAAATAAAAGCGTTTCTCACGAGGATGCTAATCCTATTTTAGAAGAGAATAATTCTTCTCCAATGAAACAAAGCGATAAGATCTTTAAAATATTTTCCCGTCCAAATATTACTATGGATGATGTTCGAAATTTCCCCGGGGTAGAGGAATATATTCAGGAGAATAATTTGAATACCGAGATTTTGGAACAGACCGAAATCCAGGTAAAATATTCAGGATATATTGAAAAGGAAAAGAATAATGCTGATAAATTGAATAGGCTGGAAGATGTAAAAATTCCCAATAGTTTTGATTATTCTAAGATCAAATCTATGTCTTTTGAGGCACGGGAGAAACTAAATAAAATTCAACCGACATCAATTTCACAGGCATCAAGAATAAGCGGGGTGAGTCCTAATGATATTTCTGTTTTATTGGTTTATATGGGAAGATAATTTTAAAAGTTCCACGTGGAACAATTTAATTTTTGAAGTACTTTGTTTAGATAAATCAAATAGGATTAACTTGAAAAAACATTAAAGATCAATCACATTTTTCATTTTTTAAAAGCGAGTTTAGGTAATAAGAGCTTCTTATTGCTCTTCACTTTTTTGATTTTACAATCCTGCATAATTACTACGCATTCTGTAAAGGAAATTAAGACTTCAGAATTAAATTCCGCTGAAGATAAATCTGATTATACTTCTTTTAAATTTAGTAGTCCAATTAAGGTGCAAAAAACAAGAGATTGGTTTAGGAATTATTTCGCCTTAGAAGGTGAAGATGATTTAATGAATTTTGAAACCAGTTTTTTAAAGGGATCAGATCACGAATTTATTGTAACCGTTTTTGATTATTCCGATAGGGAACAATATATGGATCTCACCGGACTTTTTTTTGGAGGTGGCGTTGAAACTAGAGAGAGCGATCTAAAGTTTTTTGTAGGCATTACAGTAACCGATAAAACCGGAGTAGATCATTTAGCAGAAAGCTCTATTTTTCAAAAACCGCTACTTGAACAATTAGCTGAAATACGAGAAGAATTTAGAAACTTCACCGAGAATAATCCCGATCAAAAATTCTTTTAATGAGCGATAAAAATTTTCATTTAACCTGTAAAGATCATTTAGTTTCTGGCGAAGAATTTCAATTACAAAAAAGAAGTGATTTTGAAATATTAGAAACGATTCCAAAACCCGAAAATCTTTCGGCTTACTACGAAAGTGAAAATTATATTTCTCATACAGATTCCAGTAAAAGTTTTACCGATAAAATTTACCAGGCTGTTAAGAATTTTATGCTGCTGCAAAAATTGAAGTGGATCAATAAAGTTTCTAAGGGAAATCACTTATTAGATATCGGTGCCGGAACCGGAGATTTTTTACAAACTGCCAAAAGAAAGAAATGGAATGTTGAAGGTATTGAACCAAATTCACAGGCAAGAAAATTAGCCGCTGAAAAAGGGATTAAACTTCAGCAAGAATTATCCTACTTTGAAGACAATTCTTTTGATGTTATTTCTATGTGGCACGTTTTAGAGCACGTTCCAGATTTCGATTTTCAGGTAAAAGAATTGTATCGCTTATTAAAACCAAATGGGGTAGCGGTTATCGCGGTTCCGAATTTTAAAAGTTTTGATGCTGAATACTACAAAGAATTTTGGGTGGCTTACGATGTGCCAAGACATCTTTGGCATTTTTCTCAAACTGGAATTACCGAGTTATTCAAAAAGCATAATTTTGAAAAGCTTAAAACCAAACCTCTTGTTTTTGATTCTTTCTATGTGAGTTTACTTTCAGAAAAAAACAAAACGGGAAAATCAAATATGCTAAAAGCTTTTAAAACCGGCCTGGAATCAAATTTAAGAGCACAACGCACTTCAGAGTATTCTTCTCTCGTCTATTTCTTCAAGAAATGCTAAAAAACGTGTTTTAAGCGCGTTTAAGACTGTTTTGACTTCATTATAATATACAATCAGGTTTATTTTGAGAAATAAGCTTATTTTTAAGCTATTTAATTCATTTTTCATCTATTAAACTTATCGTTATAATTTTATACATAAGAATTTCTTATATATACTTCATAAGTCTGTTTTGATTTAAATCGAAAATTTAACTTTCATACATTTGCGGCAAACAAATTCAATTAATGATGAAAAAACTTTTAATGATTTTGGTAGTTGCTGTTTTGCTTACTTCCTGTGACCAGGAAAAAACGGCTTATGTAGATACCACAAAACTTATCCAGGAGTACAAAGAAATGAAAGATGTTGAAGCTGACTTTACTTCTAAATCAGATTCGGTAAAAAGACAATTAGATTCTATTGCCAGAGGATTTCAGCAGGAAGTTCAGGCTTACCAACAGGAAATGAATTCTATGTCTCAGGCGCAACGCCAGGAAAAAGAGCAGGAATTAATGCAGAAGCAGCAAAGAATCCAACAGCAACAGCAAATGCAAGGTAGTCGCCTTAGAGAGCAGAGCGATGCTGTTATAGATTCTATTGTAGATAAAGTTAAGGATTATGTAGCTGATTATGGTGAAGAGAATGGCTACACCTATATTTTTGGTTCTAACGAGTCTGCCAATATTATGTATGCGAAAGATGGGAAAGATCTAACCCAGGAAATTCTTGATAATTTGAATGAAACTTATAACAAGAACTAGGCTTAAGTTCTGAGTTTTTAAAAAAGGTCTGAGAAGCCATTCTTTTCGTCAAGCTGAACTTGTTTCAGCTTCTAAGTTAATTTTAACCTAGATCCTGAAATAAATTTAGGATGACGAGTTTAGAAAACTTCTCAGACCTTTTTCTATTTTAAGACATTAAGTAAACTCCAAAGATCACTACGATAAAGTAACCGGTTAATGTAAAGGCACCGGCGTAATCTTTAGCAATTCTTTGTCCGAATAATAACATTAAAAGGGTGATAGCAGCCAGGATGCAAGCGTAAAGCGCTATTGCAGGATCATTATAAGCGATTAGCCATATTATTCCCAGGATAGTGGCAAAACCTGTAATGATTTCAATTATCATTATTATTCCTACCATAAGCGGCACCTGCCCGGCAAGAAATGTTCCTGAAAAGTGCTCTTTTAACCAACCGGTATTTCCTTTCCAGTCGGCAGCTTTATCTATTCCAGACTGTAAAAATGTAATTAGAATAAATAATAGAATAAGAAGTTCGGTAATATTCGCGTAAAGGTTCTCCATAATTTTAAGTGGCTTTTTTATGTAAATATCGGGTTAGTCTTATAGAAAGATCGGTGAGTATAATTTTTGCATTTCCGTTTCTTTCAATATGATAAATGGCTTCTTCAAGAGCTTCAATAATATCTTTTATATTATTACCATGAACAAAGGGCGCAAATTTCTCCAGTTTAAATCCAGGCGTTGCCGGTTCAAGATAGACCAGGTTTTCGGCTTTATAATTCAGCATTAAGGCCTGGCGGAAAAAATCTATGCAATACAATAAAAAACTCTTTTGAGATTCCCTGCCCATTCCTGCAATTTCTTCGCTCCAGGCAATAAGTTCAAGAACCGTAGATCGATTTCCTTTAGCTTTAAATGCACTACGCACCCAATTGATAAACCAGGTTTCAAATTGCTGATCTCCGCTATCTTTTTGTAATAAATGCAAAGCGCGGGTATAACTACCATTGGCCTGGTGGGCAATTTTTAAAGCTTCAGGTTTACTACAATTTTCATTCTTTTCTAAAAATGCGGCAATTTCATCTTCCGGTAAAGGAGGGAAATGCAGTTTTTGGCAACGAGACCTTATGGTTTGTATAATTTGTTCTTCATCTTCGGTAACTAGAAGAAAAAGGGTATTGTTTGGTGGTTCTTCTATTAATTTCAACAATTTATTTGCAGCCGCAGTATTCATCTTTTCGGCCATCCAAATGATCATTATTTTAAATCCGCCTTCGTAAGCTTTTAAGGAAAGGGATTTAACCACTTCCTGTGCTTCATCTACACCAATTTGACCTTGTTTATTTTCAATTCCAAGTTTTTGGTACCATTCAAATAAACTTCCGTAGGGATTGGTTTTTACAAATTCCCGCCATTCTTCTAAAAAGTGAGAGGAAACAGGATGTTTTTTTATTTTTTGATTGGCAGCAACGGGAAATGCAAAATGAAGATCGGGATGCGCCAATTTTTTAAATCGTTCATTACAATTACTGTTTCCAGTATTGTTTTCTCCTTCCGTATTTTTACAAAGTATGTATTGCGCGTAAGCAATGGCCAGAGGCAAAGTACCACTACCACTTTTTCCTACAAATAACTGCGCGTGCGGAACACGGCCATTATCTGCAGTAGTAGTAAGATGTTTCTTTAAATGCTGTAAACCTATTATTTCTTCAAAAAGCATAAGCAAATATAAAATTTATATACACTTTAATGTCTTCGGAAAAATTTATATTTGTAAATAGCACAAGCTGAATGAAAGTCGATTGTGCTTAATGTTAATCAACCAAACCAGATTTTTAGGTTTTAAAAAAGAAATGAAAATGAAGACTTTAAACGATTTTAATTTTAAAGATAAGCAGGCCTTAATAAGAGTAGATTTTAATGTTCCGTTAGACAAGGATCTAAATGTAACTGATGCTAACAGGATTGAAGCTGCAAAACCAACAATTCTAAAGGTATTGGAAGATGGTGGAAGCGTAGTGCTGATGTCTCATTTAGGAAGACCAGAAGGACATGAAGAAAAATACTCTCTAAAAAATATTGTAAAAAAGGTTGCCGATGTTATTGGAGTAGAGCCAAAATTTGTGGACGACTGTGTTGGAGAGGAAGTTCAAACTGCTGCCGATAATTTAAAACCGGGCGAAATATTATTACTCGAAAACCTTAGATTTCATAAGGAAGAAAAAGGCGGGGACGAAGATTTTGCAAAAAAGCTTTCTAAACTAGGTGATATATATGTTAACGATGCTTTTGGTACCGCTCACCGTGCCCACGCTTCTACTACAATAGTAGCTAAGTATTTTGACGATAAATGCTTTGGATATTTATTAGAAAAAGAGATCAAAAACCTGGATAAAGTACTTCATAGTAAAGAAAAACCGGTAACCGCGGTTCTGGGAGGTGCTAAAGTTTCATCTAAAATTACCGTAATTGAGAATATTCTTGATAAAGTAGATCACTTAATTATTGGAGGCGGAATGGCCTATACCTTTATTCTCGCCAAAGGTGGAAAAATAGGAACTTCTCTTGTAGAAAAAGATAAGCAGGAATTAGCTTTAGATATTCTAAAAAAGGCTGAAGCTAAGAACGTACAGGTTCATCTTCCGGTAGATTCTATTATTGCTGATAGTTTTTCTGAACAGGCTACCACAGATGTTAGCAAGATCAACGAAATTCCTGATGGTTGGATGGGTCTTGATGCAGGTCCTGAAAGTATCAAGAACTTTGATGCTGTAATAAAAAAATCAAAAATTATCCTTTGGAATGGTCCACTTGGAGTTTTTGAAATGGATAAATTTTCAAAAGGTACCGTAGCTTTAGGAAATTCAATTGCTGAAGCAACTAAAAACGGAGCATTCTCTCTAGTTGGCGGTGGAGACTCTGTTGCAGCGGTTAAAAAATTCGGTTTTGAAGATAAAGTAAGCTATGTTTCTACCGGTGGTGGTGCTATGCTAGAAATGTTAGAAGGAAAATCCCTGCCAGGTATCCAGGCAATAGGGAAATAGACGTACTAAAAATTACGAGTTTACGTTCTTTTTAAAATCTTGAATATTATGGTTAAGCATATAATTTTATCTCTTGTATTCCTTTTTGGAATTAGCTTGCACGCCCAGGAAGAAACTAAGGGAAAGCAGGTAGAGAAAGCTAATTTTAGAGTACAAATCTTCCAAAAGGTAGATAGCAGTGAAATTATTCTTGCTCATCCAGACCCTGAATTCAGGGATAAATTACCAATTTCGGCTGTGATTAGGGATTCCTCTGCGGTATCGCTGGAAGATCTGCCTCGTGCGGCCGAAATTGATTCTGTTTGGAGAGCACAGCTTACCAATTCAGATCTTTTTGATACGATGTATAAAAGCATCAGGGAACAGGATTATGAAGACGAGGTCAATAAAGAACTTCCCACCGATACTTTAAAGGTCAGGCTGGCTAAATTAAATGCGCGTACGCCTTTTAACGTCCAATACCATCCGGTACTGGAAAGTGTAATAAACTCCTACTTAAAACGAAATAAGAAAGCTATGGAGCGTCTTATGGCACTAAGCGAATATTATTTCCCCATGTTTGAACAGCAATTGGATAGGTATGATATTCCATTAGAAATTAAATATCTGGCCATTGTAGAATCGGCTTTAAACCCAAGAGCAAAATCCTGGGTTGGTGCTACCGGACTTTGGCAGTTTATGTATAGAACCGGTAAGGCCCACGGTCTTGATGTAAGCAGTTATGTAGATGAGCGTATGGATCCTCAAATGTCTACCGAAGCCGCCGCAAAATACCTTGCAAACCTATATCGTTCGTTTGAAGACTGGGATTTAGTATTGGCTTCTTATAATTCTGGACCGGGGAATGTTTCAAAAGCTATTCGCCGTAGTGGCGGTTCCAATAATTACTGGGAATTAAGACGATTTTTACCACGGGAAACCGCTGGTTATGTTCCGGCATTCCTGGCCACACTCTATCTTTTTGAATATGCTGATGAGCATAATTTCCAGCCACAAGCTCCCGAAATTGCTTTTTTTGAAACCGATACGATCAAAGTAAAGAAGTTGATCACTTTCGAGCAGATTTCTGAAGTTACCGGGGTAGAAGAAGAGATGCTTCAGTTTTTGAACCCCAGTTATAAATTAGATGTTATTCCTTTTATAGAGGATGAAAATTATATGATTAGGCTTCCCACAACCGTTAGTGGCGCTTTTGTGAGCAACGAGGCTGCAATCTATAATTTCGCCGAAGAAGATATTAAAAAGAAAGCAAAGGCTTTCCCTGAGTTTGTAAAAGCAGAAGATAAAGTAAGGTATCGCGTTAAAAGTGGCGATTATTTAGGAAAAATTGCAGAAAAATACGGGGTAGGAGTGAGCAGTATTAGACGTTGGAATAATCTTAGAGGCAATAATATTAGAATTGGCCAGTATCTTACTATTTACCCAAGAAAACCCGGGGTTAGCTCCCAAAATGCTGCTGCTGAAAATAGCCAGAAAAACAGTGCAAAAACCTATACGGTGAAGAAAGGAGATTCACTTTGGAGCATTTCTCGGAAGTTTCCGGGAGTTACGGTACAGAATTTGAGGTCATGGAATGATATGGGCGCTAACAGCCTGAAACCCGGTATGAAACTTAAACTTTCTAAGGGGTAATCATTTCAAACCAAACTAAAAACAATGAAAAAAACATTATTTCTTCTATTCAGTTTAGTTTTTCTAGTCTCTTGTAATGAAAATGGAGATAAAGCAGAAGAACGTATCCTATCAGATTCTTCAGGAAATATTAATCAAATTACCTTAATCATTGAAAATGAGCTTTGGGAAGGTAAAGTTGGTGAAGCGATAAGAGATAATTTTGCCGCCACGGTAGAAGGTCTTCCGCAGGAAGAGCCAATGTTCTCCTTAAGCCAAATTCCTCCGGAAACATTTAGTGGTTTTGTGCGAAGAAACCGTTCATTTATCTCTGTACAGGAAGGTGATGAAGCCGGTGCCAGGATCGTTAAAGATCTTTATGCCCGCCCGCAAACAGGGGTGATTATCTCTGGTGAAAGCGAGGAAGAACTTGTTCATGTGATTAATGAAAGTTCAGAAAAGTTAGTTTCAGCCTTTAAGGAGACTGAAATGAAGGAGAAGCAACGCCGAATGCGAAAGTCGCTTAAAAAGGATGGTAAGCTGGAAGAAAAGTTCGGTTTATCACTTGATTTTCCATCTGCTTACAGATATGCCCTGGAAGAAGAAGATTTTGTGTGGATAAGAAAAGAGATTCCAAAAGGAAATATGGAAATTCTTATTTATGAAGTGCCAATTAATCAAATTGAGGCTGATACCAATACCATTGGCAATATTATAAAAATGCGTGATTCAATTGGAAAAACACATATTCCCGGCCCTACGGAAGGAACTTATATGATCACCGAAGAAGCTTATGCTCCTTATCTTTTTGAAACTGAAATTGATGGAAAATTCGCTTATGAAACTCGCGGAACCTGGGAGGTAAAAGGCGCATTTATGGCTGGACCATTTATTAATTACGCGATTAAAGATGAAGAAAATAACCGTTTTATCGTGGTTGAAGGCTTTGTTTTCTCACCATCTAGGGGAAAACGAGACAATATTTTTGAGTTAGACGCTATCCTGCAATCGGCCGATATTGAATAGCATTTATCTTACAACAAATAAAAAGCCCAAACTTAAAAGTTCGGGCTTTTTTTATAAGGTAGGTATTTGTCTATTTCTTCTCGTTAGAAAAGTTCTTATCATCAGATGGAACTTTCTTTTCGCCGTCTTCATCTTTAGAAGCGTCTTTAAATTCTTTAATTCCACTACCTAATCCTCTCATCAATTCAGGAATTTTTCGACCTCCAAATAGAAGCAAAATTACCACAACAATTAATATTATTTGTGGGGCACCAATGGCTAATGGTAAAATAAATGCGTTCATAATATATGATTTTAATATTACAAACTTAACAAGAATAAAGCAATTTCAACGTTAATATAACTTAAATTTAAGTTATACTTGACTTCGATTTCCAAATATATAAGAGCTTATAACTAAATTTATTTCTTCCTGACAGCGGGATGACTCAAATTGGGAGTATGTTTATGAACTTCATTAAGTGCCCTCAAATTTTAAATTATATTTGTAAGTGAATTATGGCTAAAAATAAAAAGGACAGGAAAAAAATAACCAGGAAGTTACTTCATAAATACCGGATGGTGGTTTTAAATGAAGATACTTTTGAGGAAAAACTCTCTTTTAAATTAACACGGCTCAATGTTTTTGTCACTATTACTTTAAGTGCTATAATTCTTATTGCTGCCACTACATATATTATCGCTTTTACTCCGCTTAAAGAATACATTCCTGGTTATTCTTCTGCCCAATTAAAACAACAGGCTTCCCAGTTAGCTTACCAGTCAGATTCCCTGCAGCAGGTTTTAAAACTTAATAATCAATATTTAAGTTCTATAAAAAATGTACTTACAGGTAAAGCCGATACTTCAAGTTTACATAGGGATTCCCTTATAGAAAATCCTATTATGGGACAGGAAATTGAAGCTATTGAACCCTCTCGCGCCGATTCCCTTTTGCGGGAAGAAGTTGCCCAGGAAGATAAATACAACGTATTGCCCTCGGCTACAGATAATATTGATTTTTCTTTATTTCCACCGGTAAAAGGTTCAATTTCTGAAGGCTACGATGCTAAAGACAAACACTATGCTGTAGATATTGTGGTTGCGAAGAACACCCCGGTTAAATCTGTAGCCGATGGTCGTGTTATTTTTTCAGAATGGACTACAGAAACCGGTTACGTGATTATTATTAAGCACGAATATGGTTTGTTATCTGTTTACAAGCACAACGCTTCCCTGTCTAAAGAACAGGGCGAAAATGTGCGAAGGGGAGAAGTTATTGCCACCGCAGGCTCTACCGGAGAATATACTACCGGCCCACATTTACATTTTGAGCTTTGGAATGAAGCCGTGCCCGTAGACCCTACAGATTATATTGATTTTGATTAATAAATCACGACCTTTGCATCGCTAAGGTATTGCTGAAATAGAAGTATACCATTTAATTTCAAAAAAACTTATGTCTTTAAAGTCGTTTGGAGCAAAGATTTTTGCTAAAAATATCCGCAAAAAAATAGATAAATGGGCTTCAAAACCTGAAGCCACGCAAGAAAAGGTATTTCAGGAACTAATTGAGAAGGCCAAAGACACAAAATTCGGAAAGGATCACGATTTTAAAAACATTAAATCTTATGCCGATTTCTCTAAAAAAGTACCGGTTCGGGATTACGAAGAATTGCGTTTTTATGTAGATAAAATGGTAGCCGGCGAAGAAGATGTATTATGGCCGGGAAAACCTTTATATTACGCCAAAACCTCTGGAACTACCAGTGGTGCCAAGTATATTCCGCTTACCAAAGATTCTATGCCTTCACATATCAATGCGGCCAGGAACGCGATTTTATGTTATATCGCAGAAACCGGTAATGCGAAGTTTGTAGACGGAAAAATGATCTTCCTCCAGGGAAGTCCCGAGATGGAAGAGAAAAACGGTGTAAAACTAGGTCGTTTATCTGGGATCGTGGCGCATTACGTGCCTTCCTATCTTCAGAAAAATAGAATGCCCAGCTGGGAAACCAATTGTATTGACGATTGGGAGACTAAAGTTGATGCGATTGTAGAAGAAACCCGAAACGAGGACATGAGCGTAATTAGCGGTATTCCTTCCTGGGTACAAATGTATTTTGAGAGACTTCAGCAAAAAACCGGTAAGAAAGTGGGGGAGCTTTTTCCTAATTTCGACTTGTTTATTTACGGAGGTGTAAATTATGAACCTTACCGCTCTAAATTTGAAAACCTTATTGGCCGAAAAGTAGATAGTATAGAATTATATCCTGCTTCAGAAGGATTTTTCGCTTTTCAGGATAAACAAACCGAAAAAGGAATGTTACTGCAACTTGATTCAGGAATGTTCTACGAGTTTATAAAAGCAGATGAATTTTTCGACGAAAATCCTAAAAGACTTACAGTTGGCGAAGTAGAAATGGGTGTGAATTACGTAATGTTGGTCTCTTCAAATGCGGGCCTTTGGGCTTACAACATTGGAGATACGGTACAATTTACAAGTACAAATCCTTACCGGGTTATGGTTTCAGGAAGGATTAAGCATTTTATTTCGGCTTTTGGGGAACACGTGATTGCTAAAGAAGTAGAAGAAGCGATGCAGGAAGCTACTGCAGCAACCAAGGCGAGAATTAGCGAGTTTACGGTAGCGCCTCAAATTACCCCTAAAAATGAAGAATTACCCTATCATGAGTGGTTTATAGAATTTGAAAAAGAGCCTGAAGATCTGGCGAAATTCAGTAAAACTCTGGATGAAAGTCTTCAAAAGCAAAATTCTTACTATTTTGATCTTATTGAAGGGAAGATACTTCAGCCATTAAAAATATCAAGAGTTCCGGAAAACGGTTTTCAGCAGTATATGAAATCTATTGGAAAATTGGGCGGACAAAATAAACTGCCACGCCTGGCCAACGATCGTAAAATTGCTGAAGTTCTGGAGAAAATAATAAAAGCATAACAAAAAATGATAAATCTAAAACTACTAGGCCGCACCCGCGCCCAGGAAAGTACCCACGCCATAGAACGTATGTATATTACCATGCGTCACCTTTTTAATCGTGGTTTTTATAAACCTATGGGAGTTTCCGGGGAAACGCTAAGGGAATCTTTACTTATTCTTCGTCCCGAAATTTATGGTTCTATTGCAGATGATAAAGCCGAATTAAGCGGATTGCTATACGTGATAGATCGTTTGCCAAAAGGAATTGAAGAATGCAGGTTTATCAACCTTACCAGTGATGAAGGTTATGGTAATTCGCATTTTAAGCCCATTGTTCCGCCTAAACGTCGACGTAACTGTTACAGGATAGACGATGAGCAAATGAATATTGAAATAACCCGTGGCCGTTCTGAGATCTACGATATTCTTACACACCTTACTTTTCTGTTCGTAGAATCTCATAAAATAATGCGTCGTGTAATTATAGATGAAGAAGGCAGTGTTACCCGAGACTGGCAAAAACTGGAAAAAGCTGTTTTACAGGAAGAACCTTTAGACCAGGCACAACGCGAAATCGCTTTAACTCATACCGCAAATATTTTAGGCCGAACTTTCTATGAGGTTCAGGATATCTATCCAAAGTTTTCCTTACCGGGCAATCCGGAGCGTTTCTTAAACATAATTTACTGGTTAGGGAAGCTGGCAATTGCAGAAACGGTAAATAATGATAAAAGAATTATCACGTTTAGTCCCGTATTGCGAGAGCGTTTAGGACACCATATTCACGGCGAGATTTGGGCCGATAATATTAAACAACATCTCATTAAAGAGAATTTAATGCATCGCCCGTTGCACATTATTAGTGCAAATATGCATAGTGTAATGAACACGCTTTATACGCCATCTGCCCTAAAAACCGAACTCAAAAAGAAAAAACCGCTGGAAATTTATGAAGCGCTTAGTAATAGCACCAATGGTGATCTAAGAAGCAAAGTCATGAAATCTGCTCTAGATAACGGGATGACTTTTTTAGAAGATAAAAGTGGAACCAACATTGATGTGCAAATCTTTGATACCGCTAAATTAAACGGTAAATATGGCTCCTGGGATATTAAAACCGAGGAAGAGGCTCCGGTTATTATAGTGATGGACTATGCTTTTGGAGAGCAGGCTTATGAAACTATGGATGAGCTCCTGAAACCCTATAATTTTGAAGGCAACGAGATTAAAATGAATGTAGAATCTATTTCTATTATGGGGAAAGCCGGGATTCTTGAAGGCGGAAAAGGAGATATTATGATTCCTTCTGCCCATTTATTTGAAGGAACTGCAGATAATTATCCTTTTAAAAATGAACTGAGTCGTGCCGATCTTGAAGAGAGCGATATAGCTGTAGTAGATGGTGCGATGATTACCGTTTTGGGAACTTCACTTCAAAACCGAGATATTCTTAAATTCTTCCATGATTCTACCTGGAATGTGAGTGGACTGGAGATGGAAGGTGCACATTACCAAAAAGCCATCCAGGCGGCCTCAAAATTAAGAGGCAGTATCAATAGTGATGTGAAGGTAAGATATGCTTATTACGCCTCAGATAATCCTTTAGAAACTGGTAGTACATTAGCTTCGGGAGGGTTGGGAACCACTGGTGTAAAACCTACTTATTTAATTACCGAAAAGATCCTGGAACAAATCTTTAAATCTTAGTTTATGAAAGTTGAAGAATCGCCTTTAAAAGACTGCTTTATCATAAAACCCGATATTTTTCGGGATAAACGCGGCCTTTTTCTGGAGAGCTATCACAAAAAGAAGTTTATAGAATTAACCGGGATAGAGAAAGAGTTTGTTCAGGATAATCAATCTATTTCCAAAAAGGGGGTTTTGCGTGGATTGCATTACCAAACCGGGGAATTTGGTCAAACCAAACTGGTACGTGCTATTTATGGAAAAGTATTGGACGTGGTGGTAGACTTGAGACCAGAATCGCCCACTTTTAAGCAGAGTTTTAAAATTATTCTAGATCACGAGAATTTATACCAGCTCTATATTCCCAAAGGATTTGGTCACGGCTTTGTTACGCTTTCAGAAACCTCGGTTTTTGCTTATAAATGCGATGAATATTATTATCCCGGTTCAGAAGCCGGTATTATTTATAACGATCCCGACCTGGCGATAGATTGGGAATTTCCGGAGGAAGAAATGATTATTTCAGATAAAGATTTAAAACAACCGCGCTTAAAAGGGGTTTTTAAATGAAAAATATTCTCGTAACAGGATCCAATGGCCAACTGGGGGCTTGTTTTAAAAAGATTTCGGGGAATTATTCTGAATTCAATTTCGTTTTTAAATCTTCTTCGGAAGCAGATATCACTGATAAACCGAAACTGGAAAAACTGTTTTCTGAAGTAAAATTCGATTACGTAATTAATTGCGCGGCTTATACCAATGTTGAAAAAGCCGAATCTGAAGAAGAAAAAGCCTTTCAAATTAACGCAACCGGACCTAAAAACCTGGCTGAGGTTTGTAATGAAAATCAAGCAATTTTAGTTCATTTTTCCACCGATTATGTTTTCGACGGTAAAGCTGAAAAGCCATACAAAGAAACCGATAAGACGAATCCTATAAACGTTTATGGCGCTTCAAAATTAAAGGGAGAGGAGCTAATCGCTGAGGTTTTGAAAGAGCATTTTATTTTTAGGACTTCGTGGCTGTATTCAGAATTCGGTCATAATTTTTATAAGACGATACTTAGAAAAATAGAAGAAAAAGCGGAGCTTAATATTACTACTTCTCAAACCGGTACTCCAACAAATGCTAATGATCTCGCAGAATTTGTTTTGGAAATAATCGATTCAGAAAATAAGAATTTTGGTTTATATCATTTCAGTAATTTAGGTCAGGCTACCTGGTACGATTTTGCAAAAGCGATTTTAGAATATACGGGAAATTCCGAAGAAATAGTTTTAAATAAAAGCAATAATTTTAAAACCATTGCCGCAAGACCAGCATATAGTGTGCTGGATAAAAGTAAACTGCAACAAACATTTCAACAACCGGTTTTAAATTGGAAAAAGAGTCTTGAAAAATTGATAAATGCTTAATTCTGAAAGAATTTCATTAATTTCAACTAAAATTAAATAATGGCAAAAAGAATACTCATTACCGGTGCCGCCGGATTTTTAGGTTCACATTTATGCGACCGATTTATTAAAGAAGGTTACGATGTTATTGGCATGGACAACCTTATTACCGGTGATCTTAAGAATATAGAACATCTTTTTAAGCGGGATAATTTTGAATTTTTTCATCACGATATCACCAAATTTGTTCACGTTCCCGGCGAGTTAGATTACATTCTGCATTTTGCTTCTCCTGCCAGCCCTATAGATTATCTAAAAATTCCTATTCAAACCTTAAAAGTTGGTTCTGTGGGCACTTTACATTGTCTTGGTTTAGCCAAAGAGAAAAATGCCAGGATTCTTATCGCTTCAACTTCTGAAGTTT
Organism: Salegentibacter salarius; assembly: GCF_900168265.1. Lineage (GTDB taxonomy): Bacteria > Bacteroidota > Bacteroidia > Flavobacteriales > Flavobacteriaceae > Salegentibacter > Salegentibacter salarius. The sequence goes on from NZ_FVZF01000026.1 coordinate 22,939, forward strand.
ATGGAGACCCTGAGGTTCATCCACAAAATGAAGAATATTATGGGAATGTGAATACCATAGGTCCACGCGGAGTTTATGATGAAGCCAAGCGTTTTCAGGAATCTATCACCATGGCCTATCACCGTTTTCACGGTTTGGAAACCCGGATTGCCAGGATTTTTAATACTTACGGTCCCAGGATGCGTTTAAACGACGGCCGTGTAATTCCGGCGTTTATTGGTCAGGCGCTTCGTGGGGAAGATCTCACTATTTTTGGTGATGGTTTACAAACGCGTTCTTTTTGTTATGTAGACGATCAGGTTGAAGGGATTTATAAATTGTTGCTAAGCGATTATTCAGAACCTGTGAATATTGGAAATCCAGATGAAATTACCATTAAAGATTTTGCTGAAGAAATCTTGAAACTTACTGGTACCAATCAGGAAATTGTGTACAAAGAACTTCCCGCAGACGATCCGCTTAAAAGACAGCCCGATATTAGTAGAGCAAAAGAGATTTTAGGTTGGGAACCAAAAGTTTCTCGAAGTGAAGGAATGAAAATCACTTACAATTATTTTAAAAACCTGAGTGCGGAAGAACTGGAAAAAAGTGAGCACAAAGATTTTTCAGGCCATATAAGACGTTAAATCAAATTATGGATAATCCTTTGGTTTCAGTAATTATGCCCGCTTTTAATGCGGAAGATTTTATTGAAGCCGCTGTGGAATCGGTGATTACTCAAACTTATTCCAATTGGGAATTGTTCATTATTGATGATGCCTCTACTGATGCTACTTTTTCTAAAACTAAAAAACTGGCAAAGCAAGATTTTCGGATTAAAATACTTCAAAATCAAATGAACTCTGGAACCGGCATAAGTCGGAATAAAGGAATTAAAGCCGCGCAGGGCGATTTTATAGCTTTTTTGGATGCTGACGACCAATGGAAACCTAAAAAGCTGCAAATCCAGCTTGAAATAATGCAGGAGCAGGATGCTTCAGTTTGTTTCTCCAGCTATCTACAAATAGATGAAAACGGAAATTCCAGAAATGAAATCATTGAAGCGCTACCAACTTTAACGTATCAGAAACTACTAAAATCAAATTATCTCGGCAACCTTACCGGAATCTACAGTGCGAAAAAGCTAGGTAAAATATATGCTCCTGAAATCAGGAAAAGACAGGATTGGGCGCTTTGGCTTGAAGCCGTTAAAAAGGGCGGACCGGCAATAGGTATTCAACAATGTTTAGCGAAATACCGGGTGAGAAAGGGATCTATCTCCAGGAATAAATTTGAAATGCTGAAATATAATTTCAATATCTACTATAAAATTTTAGGATTCAACTTCATCAAAAGTACCGGTTATATGCTAGTATTTTTAAAGGAACATTTTTTAGTAAAAAAGAAGCAAGTAAAGAAGATTTCGAATTGATTTATGTCATCCTGTCCCGAAGCTTCGGGATTATTTCAGAGCCTACCCCGATTTTGATCTGGTATCTAATTTTCGACTTAACCTTCACTTTCCTCAGCAAAGCTGAATTAATCTTTTCCCTGGAAAATAGGGAAGCAATTTTTCAGAAAATATTCGTGAATTCGTGGCGATAAAAAAATTACAAATCTGACGTAAATTGTTTCAACTTCCCACTTTTACTTCTCTTAAGCGTGTCTTTTCTTTCAAAAGCTACTTTCAGGTTTTTTCCCACGTAGGTCTCAATGGCCTGTAATATTTTTTGCTGCTGATTTTTAGAAAAATCCTCCTTGCTCACATATTCAATTTTAAAAGAATCGGGTGCATTTTGATTAACGATAAATTCTTTAATGCTGCCTGTATCTTCTATTATGCTTTTTGTGACATAATAGAACGTAAGTCCGGGTACAACTTTTCCATCAGGAAGTTTAGCGATATCACTGGTACGGCCAATTAATTTTTCTAAAATTGGAGTTTTTGCAGTGCTTTTGCTAGAAAGTATGCCGGTATCGCCAATATCGTAGCGAATCACAGGATGGGCCTTATTGTAAAGCGAAGTAATCACAATACGTCCTTCGTTTCCATAAGGGACGGCTTTGTTATTTTTATCCAGAATCTCTACAAAAAGATCTTCAGAATTAATTATCCATTCATTTTTGGGATTCTCAAAAGCAATAAGTCCAACTTCACTGGCCCCATATTCGTTGACTACAGGCACACCGAATACAGTTTGCATTAGTTCTTTGTCCTTCCTAAATAAACGTTCTGAAGTAACTATGCAAAGCTTTAAATTTGGGCAAACTTCTTTCAAAATTAGGTTCTTACCGGCCAGAAATTTAGCAAAAAGCAATACAGCACTGGTGTAACCATTAATATAGCTGAAGTCTGATCTTTGAAAACGCTTCAGAAATTTTTCCATTTTTTCTTCGCTAAGATCAAAAATAGGAAACCTGCGGCGTAAGCTAATTCGGTCTTTAATTCGCTCCTGGATATTTCCGTAGAAATCTAAGGGGATACCATAAAACCTTGCCTGTAAGGACTTATTAAGATCAATACCGAACCATTGATATCGGTCATGGAATCCAGCCCAACTTAAGGCGTGGGCAAATTTATCTTTAGCGAAAATAAACGGTGTACCACTGCTACCGGAGGTTTTTCCAATATAAGCGGTAGATTTTGTAAAGTCTTTACTAAGTCGGTTTTCCAGTTTCTGCTGTAAATCGGGTTTAGTCATTACAGGCACTTCGCTCCAGGTGGTAAAATTAGATTTTCCGAAGAAATCCTTATAAAACTCATTGTGCTTTAGATGATATTCAACAATTTCCTTCCGTTTTTCAAGAAGGTAAGTTTCGTATTGATCTTCCGGAATTTCCTGAATTTGCTCCAATGCTTTTTGTGCCCGGTTTATAGGGAATTTATTAAGCTGTAGCGAAAGTTTAAACCAGTCCAAGGGCAAATAGGCTTTTTTATCACAATTTATTGGTGCTTCAATTTACAAACAATTATTTTTGATGCCATAACTAAAATCACTTCAGGATGAAAATTTTAATTCTTGGCGCCGGCGGACGCGAACATACATTTGCTTATAAACTATCACAGAGCCCAAAATGTTCTCAACTCTTTGTGGCTCCGGGTAACGCAGGAACCGCTGAAATAGCTGAAAATATTGATCTTAAAGTGACCGATTTTGAGAGGATTAAAGCCTTTGTGCTGAAAGAAAAAATCGAAATGTTAGTAGTAGGTCCTGAAGATCCTTTAGTAGAAGGTATAACCGATTTTTTTGCCGAAGATGAGGCTTTAAAGCAAGTTAAAGTTATTGGCCCGTCAAAAAGAGGGGCGCTTTTAGAAGGAAGTAAAGAACGCGCTAAAGAGTTTATGGCGATCCATAAAATTCCTACCGCTGCTTATGAGAGTTTTACTGAAAAAAGTCTGGAAGCAGGGAAAAAATTTCTGGAAACCTTAAAGCCTCCTTATGTTTTAAAAGCCGATGGACTTGCAGCCGGAAAAGGAGTTTTGATCTTAAACGATCTGGATGAAGCCAAACAGGAACTTCAAAATATGCTTGCCGAAAAGAAATTTGGTGCAGCAAGCGCAAAAGTGGTGATCGAGGAATTTCTAGACGGCATTGAATTAAGCGTTTTCGTACTTACTGACGGGAAAAATTATAAAATCTTGCCAACCGCCAAAGATTACAAAAGAATTGGTGAAGGCGACACCGGTTTAAATACCGGTGGAATGGGTGCGATCTCTCCAGTTCCTTTTGTAGATGATGAATTGATGGGAAAAATTGAAGATCGAATCGTAAAACCTACAGTAAACGGACTTCGGGAAGAAAATATTGATTATAAAGGCTTTATCTTCATCGGACTTATAAAAGTGGATAATGAGCCTTACGTGATAGAATATAATGTAAGAATGGGAGATCCCGAAACAGAGGTGGTGCTGCCGCGTATAAAATCTGATCTTGTAGACATTTTTGAAAAAGTTAGCGAAGGAAAATTAAACGAAGCCAGCTTAGAGCTTGATGAGCGTACAGCCGCAACAGTTATGTTGGTATCTGGAGGTTATCCTGAAGCTTATGAGAAATCTAAAGAAATTACCGGGTTTGATAAGGTAGAGGGGTCAATTGTATTTCACGCCGGGACTAAAAATGAAGGCGATAAAATTGTAACCAGTGGTGGCCGGGTGATTGCGGTAACCTCTTTTGGGAAAGATTACAAAGAGGCACTAAAAAAATCTTATCAAAATGCAGAGAAACTACATTTTGATAAGATGTATTATAGAAAAGATCTTGGTTTTGATTTATCCTAAAAAAGAGTGTGCTGTTGGATCACGATCATCATCGCTAATGTCGTTGTAATGCTTAAGTTGCTTCATCCAATATGCAAAAGCAGCTAGCCCAACAAGGACAAAAATAAAATTTAAGGCATTTGCAGCCCACCAGGATTCTAATTCTAGATCTCTTAATAAATCTAAAGGATAGAAAAGTATCTCTTCAAATAAGTAGGCAATACCTTCAAATATATCTCTTAACATTTTTAATGAATTTAAGTTCAATTTATTTCAAAGCTATATTAAAGTGCCTCTAAAGAAGTTCAATAACTAACTTTGTTGTATTTAAGAATACAAAAATATAAAAAACCACAATGCTAACAAGCTTTTTTGGCAAATCAAAACCGGTAAACGGCGTAGCGATCAGTATTTTTTTGATCATATTTTTTATAATCGCCAATTTTAAAGCCTGGTTTTTGGAATTTGAGATCTTTAATTTTTTAGAGAAACTGGTAGTTTTACTATGTCTTATCCTTAGTGTTTTTGTGCTAAATTTTATTGCTAAAAAGAATGAACTTACCCAGCGTAGCGCTTATAAGATCCTATTTTTTGTGATTTTTTCGGCTTCCTTTTTTGCTCTCTTAAGAAACCACCAGGCTATTTTCGCGAATATATGCGTGCTATTTGCATTGAGAAGAGTTATAAGTTTGCAAACTAAAAAAGTTACTCAAAAGAAAATTTTTGACGCCACCTTTTGGATCTGTATCGCTTCACTTTTTTATTTCTGGTCTATTTTGTTTTTGGTGGTAGTTTATGCCGGGATTTTATATTATTTGCCAAAACCTAAAAACTGGTTAATTCCACCTATTGCCGTTTTAGCGGTTGCGGCGCTAACGCAAAGTTTTCACATTATTACCTACGATCAATTTTATACATTTTCCGAGTGGTTCCAGTGGAGTAATTTTGATTATTCAAAATATCAAAACCTTGAAATTCTTATTCCTGTAAGTATAATTTTGGCGCTTACTCTTTGGTCCCTGGTGCAGTTTTTTGCCGTGGTGAATAAAGCAAGTGTGTCTATGAAACCTTCCTTAAACCTGGTTTTGCTCAGTTTATTAACCGCTGTAGCCGTAGCTATTTTTGCGCCAACTAAAGATGGGAGTGAGCTAATTTTCTTTTTCGTGCCGCTTAGTATTGTGACCTCCATTTATTTTGATCAAAAAAGCGATAAGGTTTTCCGGGAAGTTTTACTTGTATTGCTTATCTTAATGCCATTGAGTATTCCATTGATTTTTTAAAAGTATTTACCTGCCGGTGATTGAAAAATATGTTGCTACTTTTGAAACTTCACAATTAAAAGAATTCCAATTTCAGCAGAGCAAAACCACATTAGCTGATGTGATTTGAGCGATAAAATGAATTATATAGGTTCTAAACATAAGCTTGGAGATTTTATTAAATCTACCGTATCAGAAGTGGTTTCTGAAGATCTTTCCCAAATGGTATTTTGCGATCTCTTTGCCGGAACCGGCAGCGTGGGCCGCAATTTTAAAACTTCGGTAAAATCTGTGATCGCTAACGATGTTGAATTTTATAGTTATGTTTTGCTGAAAAATTATATTGAAAATCATCAGCATCTGGAAGCTGAAGGTTTGCTTGCAGAATTAAATAAGCTGCAAGGTAAATCGGGGTTTGTTTTCGAGGAATACAGCGAAAATGGCAAGGCTGGCAGACTCTATTTTTCTGAAGCAAACGGAAAGAGAATTGACGCAATTCGGCAGCAAATAGATAATTGGAAATTGAATAAGAAAATAGGGGTAAACCAGTATTTTTTTCTCTTAGCTTCATTGCTGGAAAGTGCCGATAAAGTAGCGAATACCGCTTCGGTTTATGCTGCTTTTTTAAAGAAAGTAAAACCAACAGCCCAAAAGGAACTAAAATTACAACCGGCAAAATTTGAATTGACAACGCATTCTCATAAGGTGTTTCAAAAAGATGCAAATCAGTTAATTAAAGAAATAGAAGGAGATATCCTGTATTTAGATCCGCCCTACAATGCGCGTCAATATGGCGCCAACTATCATATTTTAAATACCATCGCAAAATATGATACCTTTGCACCTAGAGGTAAAACCGGGCTTCGAGATTATTATCGTTCTAATTATTGCAGAAGGAGAGAGGTTGAAAAATCTTTTCGGGATCTGGTAGAAAATGCCCGTTTCAGGTATATATTTTTCAGCTATAATAACGAGGGTCTAATGCCTTCCGAAGAAATAAAAAAAGTAATGAGCCGTTTTGGAAATTACGATTTAGTCACTAGAAATTATCAGCGTTTTAAAGCAGATAAGACTGAAAACCGAAACCACACGGCCAATAACACTACAGAATATCTACACATTTTAGAAAAAAAATAATTTATGTTTTCAGATAAAGCAAATAAGATTTTTCAAGAAGTAATAGAAAAATACCACGAAAAAGATACGGTAGAGCAGCCATTTGAAAATCCTTACGATAGCGAAAATGAACTAATTGAGCATTTGTTGTATAGAAAATGCTGGATTGACACTGTACAATGGCATTACGAGGATATAATTAGGGATAAACATATTGATCCGGTTGATGCACTGACACTAAAACGCCAGATAGATGCTTCTAACCAGGACCGCACTGACACGGTGGAATATATTGATAGTTATTTTTTAAAGAAATTTAAAGATATTCAGCCAAAAGATGATGCTACAATTAATTCTGAAAGTCCTGCCTGGGCAATAGATAGGCTTTCAATTTTAGCTTTAAAGATTTACCATATGCACGAGGAAGCTAACCGGGAAGATGCTTCGCAAGAGCACCAAATGAAGTGTAAAGCCAAGCTTGATGTATTACTGGAGCAACGTGTAGACCTTTCTAAAGCGATAAATCAATTGTTGGAAGATATTGCTGCCGGAAAAAAATATATGAAAGTGTACCGGCAAATGAAAATGTACAATGACGATGAACTGAATCCTGTACTTAGAAAAAAATAAAGCTTTAAAATTATTCTATATGAAGAAGCAGTCTCCCAATGTGAAAAAGACTTCTTCCCGAATGGGGGAGAGACCGCAGGCAAAGGGGGCTTCTCATATCCTGGTGATTAGGTTATCGGCTATGGGTGATGTAGCGATGACAGTTCCCGTGTTGCGGGTCTTAACGGCCACCTATCCATATTTAAAAGTTACAGTTTTAACCCGGGGATTTTTTGAACCAATGTTTAAAGGAATTCCAGGGGTTTCTGTTTATAAAGCCGATATTAAAGGGGTACATAGTGGCGTGGTTGGTCTTTGTCGCCTGGCAAAAGATCTTCGCGATATTGGTATTGATAAAGTAGCCGATCTTCATGATGTTTTACGCAGTAATGTGCTAAAATCGGTCTTCTATATGTTTGGAATTCCGGTAAAGCAAATCGATAAGGGCCGGAATGAAAAGAAAGCGCTCACCCGTGAAAATAACAAGATCTTTAAGCAATTAAAACCTACAATACAACGCTATGCCGATGTGTTTGAAGCTTTGGGTTACCCCATTGATCTTAGCTCGCATCAATTTCCGAATAAAGAAAAGCTTTCAGGAAAAATAAGAGAACTGGTAGGCACCGAACCTAAAAAATGGCTTGGGATTGCACCTTTCGCGCAGCATAATTCTAAAGCTTATCCGGCAGGTCTAATGGAAGAAGTTTTAGAGGAATTAAGCGAAAACCCAAAAATTAAGGTTTTGCTGTTCGGTGGTGGGGAAGAAGAAACTAACCAATTAGAAAATTGGTCAAAAAAGTTTAAAAACACAATTAGCATTGCCGGAAAACTGACTTTAGCCGAAGAACTTGCGCTTATTGATAATCTTGATGCTATGCTTGCTATGGATAGCGGAAATGGCCATATGGCTGCGATGTTTGGAACCCCGGTAATTACACTTTGGGGTGTTACACATCCTTATGCGGGTTTTGCGCCTTTTAATCAACCAGAAAGTCACAGTCTACTCCCTGATCTTACTCAATATCCAAAAATTCCCACTTCTGTGTACGGAAATTCATACCCTGAAGCTTATGAGAATGCCATTGGTAGCATTTCTCCTGAAAGTGTTTTAAAGAAAATTGATGAGGTTTTGTTTTAGAAACTACTCAATCCAATCTTACCAAAATTGGAAATTAAAAAAGGAATGGAAAGTTCTTAAATCGTCAAGCTGAACTTGTTTCATCTTCTAGTATGTTAATCGTTAGATCCTGAAACAAGTTCAGGATGACGTAGAGTAATTCAAAACCCTTTTTAGTTATTCTTACTTATAAAAAAACCTCACAGTTTTTAAAAACTGTGAGGTTTGAGTTAAGATAAAAAAGTTTATCCTTTTACTTCTTCTTTAGTTTTATTTGGTAAAACATCAAAGCCCATATTATAAAGAGTGAACCCAAAAATATCGGCATATTCTTCAATAATCATTTTTGTAGGTTTCCCTGCACCGTGACCGGCTTTGGTTTCAATCCTGATTAAGACAGGTTCTTCCCCAGCGTGTTTTTCCTGCAATTCGGCAGCGAATTTAAAGGAATGCGCAGGCACCACACGATCGTCGTGATCTCCTGTGGTAACCAAAGTAGCAGGATATTCAGTTCCTTTTTCAATATTATGAACGGGAGAATAGTTGTAAAGATATTCAAACATCTCTTTGCTATCCTGGGAAGTTCCATAATCGTAAGCCCAGCCTGCTCCTGCTGTGAAAGTATGGTAACGCAGCATATCCATTACGCCAACGGCCGGTAAAGCTACTTTCATAAGGTCTGGACGCTGGGTCATAGTTGCTCCAACTAAAAGTCCGCCGTTAGAACCACCGCGAATAGCCAGGTAATCACTTGAGGTATAATTCTCTTCAATAAGGTATTCCGCAGCAGCTATAAAATCGTCAAAAACGTTTTGTTTTTTGAGTTTAATACCGGCATCATGCCATTCTTTTCCATATTCACCACCTCCTCTTAGGTTTGGAACGGCATAAACGCCGCCTTGTTCCATCCAGATCGCATTTGCAGTGCTAAAAGAAGGCGTTAAACTAACATTGAAGCCTCCATATCCATAAAGCATTGTTGGATTCTTACCGTTAAGCTCAAGACCTTTTTTATGGGTAATAATCATTGGGATTTTTGTTCCGTCTTTTGAGGTGTAAAAAACCTGCTTACTTTCGTAATCGTCTGGATTAAATTTTATATTCGGTTTGTTATAAACTTCAGAAGTTCCTTCTTCAATATTGTATTTGTAGATGGTACCCGGAGTTACATAATTAGTGAAAGAATAATACAATTCTTCTTTTTCCTTTTTGGCACCAAATCCGCCTGCAGAACCAATTCCCGGAAGTTCAACTTCACGAACTAATTCTCCATCATAGTCGTATTGCTTTACTTCAGAAACTGCATCTACCATATATTCGGCAAAGAAATAGCCGCCGCCGGTAGAAGGGCTCAATACGTTTTCGGTTTCAGGAATAAAGTCTTCCCAGTTTTCAGGAGAAGGATTTGCGGCATCTACGGTCACAACCTTACGATTGGGCGCATCCATATTCGTAACGATAAACAATTTGCTGTCTTCGTTGGTAATTACGTAGCTATCGGTGTTTTCGTGGTCTAAAATAGTAACCAATTCTGGATTATTTTTGGAGAGATCCATCATAAAAAGTTTCCCGCCGGAAGTTGAATTCCTTGCAGAAATAAATAAAAAACGGTCATCTTCTGAAACGCCACCGCCTACGTAACGATGTTTTTGTTCTTCAGTATCTCCAAAAATCACCTTGTCATCACTTTGTGGAGTTCCCAGTTTATGATAAAATAACCTATGTTGATCTGTCTTTGCCGAAAGCTCGCTGCCTTCTGGCTTTTCGTAGCTGGAATAGTAAAAGCCTTCGTTTCCTTTCCAGGAAATTCCACTGAATTTTACATTCTGAATAGTATCTTCTACGCGTTCTTTATTTTCGGCATCTATAATGATTATTTTTCTCCAGTCGCTACCACCTTCAGAAATAGCATAAGCGGCTTTACTGCCGTCTTTAGAGAAACTTATGCCGGCAAGGGAAGTAGTACCATCTTCACTGAATTTGTTAGGATCCAGGAAGATTTCTGTTTCCCCATCTTCACCTTTTTTTCTATAAACCACGTATTGATTTTGTAAACCATCGTTTTTGTAGAAATAGGTGTAATCGCCTTCTTCAAAAGGGGCACTTATTTTTTCGTAATTCCATATTTCTGAAAGTCTTTCTTCAAGTTCTTTTTTATACGGAATACTGTTTAGATAATCGAAAGTTACCTCGTTTTGGGCTTTTACCCAAGCTTCGGTTTCTTCGCTGCGGTCGTCTTCCAGCCAGCGGTAAGGGTCTTTAACTTCGGTCCCAAAATAATCGGTAACCGTATCTACTTTTTTGGTTTCAGGGTAATTCAAACTGATTTCTTTTTCGTTTTTAGAATCATTGCAGGAAGCCAGGACGGCAAGAGCAAAAATTCCGGGTAATGTTTTTTTCATAAATTATGTTTTGATACAAACAGTTAGTACTAAAAAATGCCTGTAAGTTACAATTTTACAGGTATTAGTTAGTTTTTTGTTTGCTACCGTTTACACTAATTTATTTTTAATCAGGTATTCGGCAATTTGTATGGTATTGGTAGCTGCGCCTTTCCTAAGATTATCGGCCACTACCCACATATTTAAACTTTTAGGTTGTGAATAATCCCGGCGAATCCTGCCAACAAAAACATCGTCTTTTCCTTCAGCGTAAATAGGCATTGGGTAAGTATTGGTCTCCGGGTTATCCTGAACGGTTACCCCAGGAAACTGACTCAGGATTTTTCGTACTTCAGCTTCATCAAATTCATTTTCAAATTCAATATTCACAGATTCTGAATGCCCGCCAACCACAGGAATTCTAATTGCGGTAGCACTTACCAATACCGATTCATCTCCAAGGATCTTTTTGGTTTCTTTAGTAAGTTTCATCTCTTCTTTGGTGTATCCGTTTTCCTGGAACACATCACAATGCGGAAGGGCATTCTTATGAATAGGATAAGGATAGGCCATCTCGCCTTTTTCACCTTTGTATTCATTTTCCAACTGCTCCACCGCTTTTACGCCGGTACCGGTAATAGACTGGTAAGTAGAAACGATAACACGCTTAATTTTGAAAGCATCGTGCAGCGGTTTTAAAGCCATCAACAACTGGATGCTAGAACAGTTAGGATTTGCAATGATCTTGTCTTCTTTGGTCAATTCAGAAGCATTAATCTCCGGAATCACCAGTTTTTTGGTTTCATCCATTCTCCAGGCCGAAGAATTATCTACTACCGTTGTTCCATTTTCGGCAAATTTTGGAGCCCATTCCAAAGAAGTTTCTCCACCGGCAGAAAATAGCGCAATATCCGGTTTAAGGTCTACCGCCGTTTGCAAGCCAATTACTTCATAGTCTTTTCCTTTAAAATTGATCTTTTTCCCAACTGACCTTTCTGAAGCAACCAGGTATAATTCCGTAACCGGAAAATTCCTTTCGGCTAAAACTTTTAACATGATCTCGCCTACCATTCCGGTAGCGCCTACAACTGCTATTCTCATAATTTATAACTTTTGTCTTTCCCGTGAAGACGGGAAACTATTATGCTTTTTTCAAATTGTATTAACAGCTTTCGACACCTGTTAATTTAATCAGCCGCAAATTTATTATCCCCAACTTAACTTACATAGTCTGAGCCCTTAAAATTGAAAAGAATTATTGTTTTTAAACTAATTCGTGTTTTTCGTTAAAAAAAGACCCCACAGTTTCCTGTGGGGTTTAATTAAATTACGATTTATTTAAAATGAGCAGTATAGCGGTGCTCGTATCTTTAAAAAATTTAAGTCGTACTGTTCTGTTTTTTTAGCTCATCCCTAATTTGGGTAAGCAAATCTTCCTGGGTTGGCCCTTTTGGCTCCACCAGTTTTGGGGCTTCTTTTTCCTTTTTAGTCTTTTCATACGCCCGTAATACCAAAAATATAAAAAATGCAACGATTATAAAATGAATAATGGTATCTATTAAATTTCCGTAAGTGATTACAGCGGCTTCAGCTTCTTTTGCAGATTCTAATGTTTCGTAGGAAACGCCATTTAACGATATGAATTTCTGTGAAAAATCTGTTCCTCCGGTAATTAAACCAATTATAGGCATAATAACATCGGCCACTACAGAAGCGATGATTTTGTTAAAAGCGGCACCTATCACCACCGCAGTAGCAAGGGCTATAATATCACCCTTGAGCATAAACTTTTTAAAATCTTGAATAAAACTCATGATAAATTCTGATTGGATTAGTAACTAACCAAATTACACAATAATTGGCTAGAAAAAATCATTTAATTACTGAATAATCACACGTTTTACTCTTTGTGAAATACCGGTAATAAGCTCATAAGAAACGGTTCCTCCTTTGGCTGAAAATTCAGGGACATCTTGGGGGCCGCCAAAAATTATTACTTCATCACCTTCCTTACAGTCAATGTGGGTAACGTTTATCATAATAATATCCATACAAACGTTACCTACAATAGGAGCGTATTCGCCATTAATAAAAACCCCGGCTTTTCCGTGGCCATAAATGCGTTTTATACCATCGGCATGGCCAACAGGAAGCGTAGCTATTCTGGTAGTTTTTTCGGCTTTAAAAGCACGGCCATAACCTACCGTATCTCCTTCTTCTAAATTTTGAATTTGAGAAATAACCGATTTAAAAGTACCAACAGGTTTGAGTTTTTTGTTGAGATTATCGTCATTGGCAAAACCGTACAGTCCCAAACCGCTTCTTACCATAGAAAAAGTGGCAGAAGGATAATTAAAAATCGCTGAAGTATTACAAAGATGCAAAAGCGGTTCGTAACCAATATCTTCCAAAAGTTTACCCACCAGATCTTTGAATTTATAGATTTGAGAAAGGGTGAATTCACGCTCTTTCCAATCTTCGCTAGCTGCTAAATGGGAAAAGGCAGAAGCTATTTTTACCGACTTCGTTTTCTTTAATTTCTCCGGAATATGATGATAATTGGCTTCAGTAAATCCAAGGCGGTTCATTCCCGTATTAAACTTTAGATGCACCGGATAATCTTTCTGCTTTTGCTTTTCTGCGAGATCTATAAAAAGTTGAAGCGTTCTTGCACTGTATAAATTAGGTTCCAGGCAATGTTCAATTATTTCAGGATAATTTACGGGTTGTGGGTGCAGAATTAAAATAGGTTTGCTAATACCTGCTTCCCGCAGTCTAATGCCTTCTTCAGTATAAGCAACCGCAAAATAATCGGTGCCCAGTTCTTCTAATTTATGTGCCATTGCTACAGAATCATTTCCGTAGGCATAAGCTTTAATAACCGACATAAATTTAACGCCGGGTTTTAACTGCGATTTTATGGTTTTAAAATTATGAGCTAAGGCGTTAAGGTCTATTTCCAGAACGGTTTCTTCGGCTTTAGGCATTCTTTTTCTTTAGGTTAGGTTGCAATTCTTCGGCATCTTTCACATCTAATTTCTTAACCCTTTCCCTAAGCATAGCTTTGTAATATGCACCACGGCTTAAAGGTTCGTATTCCTCGTTTTCCCCTAAAAAAACCAGGTCGTCATTAATAGCTTTTCTATAGCTAAATTGTGCCAGGTTTCCGGTGCGGGTGCAAACTGCGTGTACTTTGGTTACATATTCTGCAGTAGCCATAAGATAGGGCATAGGACCAAAAGGATTTCCTTTAAAATCCATATCCAATCCGGCTACAATTACCCTAATTCCTCTATTTGCGAGATCGTTGCAAACCGTTACAATTTCATCATCAAAAAACTGGGCTTCGTCTATTCCTACCACATCACAACCATCGGCAAGAATCCTGATATTGGAAGCCGAAGGAACGGGAGTAGACCTAATTTCATTGGAATCATGAGAAACCACCATTTCCTCGTCATAGCGCGTGTCTATGGCGGGTTTAAAGATTTCTACGGTTTGTTTGGCGAACTGGGCTCTTTTTAAACGGCGAATTAGTTCTTCGGTCTTGCCAGAGAACATACTGCCACAAATAACTTCAATCCAGCCAAATTGCTCTTCGTGATTTACTGTATTTTCGAGAAACATTTTGTAATTTTCAAATCGAAATGGGAACTTGCCCTTTTTGATAAAGGTGGAACAAATTTATTAAAAATACAAGCCATTACCGGTTGGTAACCACTAAAGTTATTAAACCAGATTAAGGCACTTTTTTTGTAAGTGTTATATTGAAACTTGAGAGACTTTAAATAAAAAAGTGGGTTCATAAATATTGCTGAAAAATGAAAAACAGACTTAAAAAAGAGTTAGTAAAACTTGCCGAAGAAATAATTTCTGAAAAAGAAAATCTAGATACCAAAGCGCTTAAATTAAAAGCGGCAACCTTATATGAGCAACTTTCTATATTGAACTTCACCGAAAAGAATCTTGAGGCATTTGAAGCTTCTGAAGCCACTCCAACACCTAAGATTGAGAAGAAAGTTCAGGCTAAAGCACCGGTACAGCACGAACGTGACGATTACGCCCCAGATGGTACCGAATATCGGGAAGATGCCGATGCAATTACCGAACCCAATACAGAAAAGATAAAAGATATTGTAGCGCAAATGCCTGCGGAATCTGAGCGTGTAGATGAGCTTATAGAACAGGCAAATCCTAAACCACAGGCACCGCCGGCACAACAGCAATCTCTCCAAATGGAAGAAGAGCCACCAAAGCCAAAAACCGAAGCGCCTAAAAACGATTTTAGAAATATTGGAGTAGATTATGATAATCTTCCCGATTTCGAACCATTGAATAATCGGCAAAAAGACCAAAGACCAAAGTCTGTAAACGACAGGTTGAAAAAAGGAATTAATATTGGACTTAACGAACGACTTTCATTTATAAAAAATCTTTTCGACGGAAATTCTTCAGATTATAACCGGGTACTTTCCCAGTTAAATACTTTTAGTTCTTTAGATGAAGCTCAAAAATTCATCCAGTTGGTGGTGAAGCCAGATTATAATCACTGGGAGGGAAAAGAAGATTACGAAGAGCGATTTATGGCAAAAATAGAGAACAAATTCAGTAATTAAATTCGCTTTAATGGGAAAATTATTCCTGGTCCCTACACCAATAGGAAATTTGGACGATATGACTTTTAGGGCGGTAAAAGTGCTAAAAGGAGTAGATACAATTCTTGCCGAAGACACCCGAAATAGCGGGAAACTTTTAAAGCATTTTGACATTGGCACGCATATGCAAAGTCACCATATGCACAACGAACATAAAACAGTAGATCACATCGTAGAGCGGATTAAAAGCGGCGAAAATATAGCGCTGATAAGTGATGCCGGAACTCCCGCAATTTCAGATCCGGGATTTTTATTAACACGAGCTTGTGTTGAAGCAGGTATAGAAGTAGATTGCCTTCCGGGCGCTACAGCTTTTGTTCCGGCGCTGGTAAACAGTGGCTTTCCAAACGATAAATTTATTTTTGAAGGTTTTTTACCGGTAAAAAAAGGCCGCCAAACCCGCTTAAATTTACTTGCCGAAGAAACCCGAACTATGATTTTTTACGAATCGCCTCATAAATTGCTGAAAACCTTAAAACATTTTTCAGAGTATTTTGGCGAAGATAGGCCTGTTTCGGTTTCGCGGGAAATTACTAAACTTCACGAAGAAACTATTCGCGGTACAGCAGCTGAGGTTCTTCAGCATTACACCAGTAAACCGCCTAAAGGTGAAATTGTAATTGTGGTAAAAGGAAAATCTTAATGCAGGAATTGCTAAAAGAAGCCAGGGCCTGCAAATTTTGTGAAAAACATCTGCCGCTTGGAGCAAGACCTATTGTAGAAGCCACTAAAAACTCTAAAATCGTTTTAATAAGTCAGGCGCCGGGAAGAATAGTCCACGAATCGGGGATTGCCTGGAACGATCAAAGCGGAAAAAAGTTAAGGGAATGGCTGGGAGTAGATGAAACTACTTTTTATAATCCCAATAATTTTGCGATTCTTCCTATGGGATTCTGCTATCCGGGAAAAGCCAAAACCGGGGATGCGCCACCCCGAAAAGAATGTGCACCAATGTGGCACGATACTATTCTTTCAGAATTAAAGAATGTTGAACTCACTATTCTAATTGGAGCTTACGCAGCAAATTATTACCTGCCCGGGAAATTAAATCTTACCGAAAAAGTAAGTGCCTACCAGGATTTTCTACCTGATTATTGGTGTTTACCGCACCCTTCGCCAGTGAACCGTTTTTGGAGAAGTAAAAATCCCTGGTTTGAGCAAGAGGTGGTACCCAAATTACAAACCAGGATTCATAAAATTATAGATTAGTTTTTATTTAATAAATCAACAAAATCAAACTTTTTTCCGCTAAATAAACCTTTATCCGAAAGTTTTAGATCGGGAATTACTAAGAGCGCCATAAAAGAAAGTGTCATAAAAGGGGCTTTTAAAGTGCTGCCTAAATCTTTGGCCATTTTATCTATTTCTTCGTATAATCTACCGGTTTCCCAACCATCTTTATCGCTAATAATCCCGGCAATTGGCAGTGGAAGCACTTTTTGATCATTCCCATTCACGCTACAAATTCCTCCTTTATGCTTAATGATAAGGTTTACCGCATTGCAAATTTCTTCGTCTGAAGTTCCCACAGCTATAATATTATGCGAATCGTGCGCTACCGAGCTGGCAATCGCTCCTTTTTTCAAACCGAAATTCTTTATAAATGCTACTGCAGGAGCTTTGTCCTCATACCGGTTAACAACCGTGATTTTTAAAATATCATTTTCAATATCTGAAATTAGGCTTTCCTCTTTTTCCAGCGCTTTCTCTTGAATTTCATTAGTAATAAGTTCCCCATCCAGCGCTTCGATGACGTTAATAGTATTGCCTGCTGCTTTTACTTTAAAATCTTCCGGATTTTTGGATGAAGTATGAAAATTGTTCGGCTTTTCAAATGGAGAAGATTTGATATGAGATTTACCATTTTCAGCAACTAACTCTCCGTCAATATAAGTTTGTAAAACTTCAAAGTTGTTCAGATCTTTTACCGAAATAAAATCGGCGGGATCGCCTACTTTTAATTGTCCAACTTCTAAATTATAGTGATTTATTGGATTAATACAAGCGACTTCAAGAACCTTAAAAACATCTATACCTTTAGCAACCGCTCTTGCACAAAGCTGGTTAATATGACCTAAAACCAGGTCGTCTGGATGTTTATCGTCTGAGCAAAACATCATATTTTTATAATGCTCAGGCAGCAGATCTATAAGCGCTTCAAAATTTTTGGCGGCGCTACCTTCGCGAATAAGTATTTTCATACCCAGGCCAAGCTTTTCTTCGGCTTCTTCAGCGGTATAACATTCGTGGTCTGTAGAAATATCGGCTTCAGCATATTTTTTCGCATCTTCCCCGCGCAATCCGGGTGCATGGCCATCGGTAGGTTTGTTAAAATGTTTAGCCCAGGCAATTTTCTTTAGCACTTCTGCATCTTTGAAAATCACGCCGGGATAATTCATTATTTCGGCGAGATATTTTATTTCAGGAAGTGCCAATAGGTCTTTAATATCTTCAGCATTGATAACCGCTCCCGAAGTTTCAAAATTGGTAGCCGGCACACAGGAAGGTGCGCCAAAGTTAAATTTCAACGGACTTTTATTTCCGTTTTCAATCATAAATTTAACGCCTTCTTTCCCTAAAACATTGGCAATCTCGTGAGGATCTGAAACGGTGGCTACCGTACCGTGAATTGTGGCCAAACGGGCAAACTCGGTAGGCACCAGCATAGAACTTTCAATGTGTATATGCGCATCTATAAACCCGGGAAGCAAAAAGCTTTTTACTTCGTGCTGTTTTTCTTCAATCTTTGTAATCTTTCCATTCTCGATGCTAATTTCCGCAGGAAAAATCTTTCTGTTTTTAATATCTACGAGCTGGCCTTGTATAATTTTGATCATATTTTATCTGTAAATCCTAAAGCGTGAAATTAGGGATTATTATTAATTGCTGAAAAATTTCTCTTAATCTGTTTTAGTGAATTCCCCCTTATTAGTATTGAAATACAATACGTATTTTTGAAAAAAACTTACGATGCGCTGGACTTTAAAACCTAAACCCGATTCTTTAGTTGTTAATAAACTTGCAGAAGAATTAGGGGTGGAAACGCCTGTGGCGACACTTTTGGCGCAGCGCGGAATAATGACTTTTGAAGCTGCAAAAAAGTTTTTCAGGCCCAGTCTGGAAGAGCTGCACGATCCCTACCTGATGAAAGATATGGATGTGGCTGTAAACCGAATTCAGAAAGCAATTGCTTCCGAAGAAAATATTATGGTATATGGCGATTATGATGTAGACGGGACCACCAGTGTAGCTTTGATGTCTTCTTACTTAAAAACCCTTACCCCAAATATCGCGACCTATATTCCCGACAGGTATACTGAAGGTTATGGGATTTCTTATCAGGGAATTGATTTTGCAGCAGATAACGAGATATCGCTGATTATTGCCCTGGATTGTGGAATAAAAGCCATTGATAAAGTGGCTTATGCAGCAGAAAAAGGAATCGATTTTATTATCTGTGATCACCACCGCCCGGGAGAAAGCATTCCTGAAGCCGTTGCAGTGCTAGACCCCAAGCGTGAGGATTGCGAATATCCTTATAAGGAGCTTTGTGGCTGCGGGGTTGGTTTCAAATTAATTCAAGCTATAAATACTAAAAGAGGAGGATCGCCCGAAGTTTTACTGCCTTATCTGGATTTGGTTGCTACTGCCATTGGAGCCGATATCGTTCCTATTACCGGGGAGAACCGAATTCTGGCCTATCACGGTTTAAATGTAATTAACGTTGCACCCCGAATGGGATTTAAAGCGATTTTGGCCCAGGTTAAAAAGGATAAACTCACAATAACCGATGTGGTTTTTATTATAGCACCGCGTATAAATGCAGCCGGAAGAATGAAGCACGGCTTGCACGCGGTGAATTTACTCACCGAAGAAGATGAAGCAACCGCTATGGAGTTCGCTGGGGAAATAGAGAATTTTAACGCCGAAAGAAAAACTACCGATAAAGCGATTACCGTTGAAGCGCTGGAACAAATTGAACAGCTGCGGGAGCAGGAACGCTATAGTACCGTGGTTTATCACGAAGGCTGGCATAAGGGTGTGATAGGGATCGTGGCTTCCCGTTTAACCGAAACTTATTATCGCCCAACGCTTGTTTTTACCAAAAGCGGTGAGAAGCTGGCGGCTTCAGCGCGCTCGGTAAAAGGTTTTGATGTTTACAATGCTTTAGAAGCCTGTAAAGAGCATATTGAGCAGTTTGGCGGGCATAAATATGCGGCAGGACTCACATTAGAAGCTTCAGAATATGAAAACTTTAAAGCGAAATTCGAGTCGGTGGTTTCTGAAACTATAGATAGGCGGCTGCTAACTCCAGAAATTGCTGTAGATGCTGAAATTGATCTAGATGAAATTACTCCGAAATTCTTTAGAATTCTAAAGCAATTTGCTCCTTTTGGGCCGGGGAATATGAGCCCGGTTTTTATGACACAAAATCTTACCGATACTGGTTATGGGAAATGTGTGGGTGCAGATGAAGCACATCTAAAATGCCAGGTAAAACAGAAAGGAAAGCCCGCGGTCTTTGATATGATCGGTTTTGGACTGGGAGAGAAATTCGAAACAATTTCAGAAAAGAAAACTTTTAAAGCGGTTTATTCTCTAGACGAAAATGAATGGAATGGAAATGTTTCTATTCAGTTAAAATTAAAGGATATCAGCGAATAAATCTCTTCTATTTAGATTCATTTTAAATAATAATTTTATATTTGGGTAAATTATTATTAAAATGGATGAAGTTGCAATAATTTATCACAATAAGCTAGGTATTGCTTTTCGTTGGAAGAACAACATTCCCAATGTAGATTCCAAGAGAATACAGATGGTTTTTAAGGATATGGGTTTCTATTTGTTACCTGAAGAGATTCAGCATTTTTCCAGTAATATACAAACAGCTAAATATTATAATTGTGGTAATTGTAGCAGTGAAAAATCCTGTAGGAACATTCTGTTAAGATCTCCACTTGAAAAAATGGATTTCGCGGTAAGTGCCATAGAGCTGGAGCAAATTTCAGACTTAATAGAGGGAACTTTGTTTAAGTTGGATCTGGAAAATTATTTAAATGGGTGTGGGAGGAATTAAACAGTCTTGCGAAATGAAAAGGGTCAAATACTCAAATCTAAAATTCTGGATGAATAAGGTTCAGAATGATAATATTAAGGTAACTATTAGCATGAAAGAGGGGAGGGATTTAGTTTTGCTTCCACTCGAAGAATATAATTCTCTGAAAGAAACAATTTATTTACTCAGCGGCAAAAACAGGGAGGTTTTATTAAAATCAATCGATGAACTTGAAACAGGCAGATTTGTAAGAAATAGTTACAATAATTTATAATTTTAATTTCTTTAAAACCGTCTCTTCCCCATCAAAAACCGCATAGGTGTAAAAGTCTATCCAATCTCCGGTGTTGATATAGGTAGATTTTTCGTTTAGGTCGATTTCAAGGGGTAAATGCCGGTGGCCAAAAAGAAAATAATCGTAATGCTTTTCTTCCAATTTTCGCCGGCAATATTGAATAAGCCATTCCTTTTCTTCTCCTAAAAATTTTTGCTCCTGATCGCCAGAAATCGCTTTATTTTTTACCGAAAAATACTGCGCCAACGGAATACCTAAATCTGGATGTAACCAGCGATAAAGCCATTTAGAAAAAGGATTGGTAAAAACCTTTTTCATTCGTTTATAACCGTGGTCGCCGGGGCCAAGTCCGTCCCCATGGGCAACAAGGAAGGTTTTATTATTGAATTCAAATTCTTTAGGCTTACGAAATACCGGGATATTAAGTTCGTCTTCAAAATAACTTTCCATCCACAAATCGTGATTCCCTACAAAAAAATAAATCGGGATGCCGCTATCTTTAATTTCTGCCAGTTTCCCTAAAACCCTTACAAAACCTTTAGGCACGGCGTGTTTATACTCAAACCAAAAGTCAAAAAGATCGCCCAGGAGAAAAATAGCGGCAGCGTCTTCTTTAATTTCATCCAGCCATTTTACAAACCTCAATTCCCTTGGCCTGCTTTCTTCTTGAGTAGGTGCACCAAGGTGATTATCGCTGGAGAAATAAACTTTTTTGCCTTCGGGAATAGTCATTTATGATAATTCTAAGCTGTAAATATAAATATTTTGATATTTAGACCTCACAGGTTTTCAAAACCTGTGAGGTCTATGTGTTTTAACCCTTCCGTCTTAATCTTCTCTTTAAAGGAAGATGCTTTTGCTTATTCCCCCTTCGGTGGTTGGGGGGCTTATTGATCGCTTGCAAACCATTCAGCAAAACTGGATTCGGTTTCCTGGAGTTTTAGCGAATGTAGTTTTATATGTTCGGGTAAATGTTTTTGAATCTTTTCAGCAAAATCTACCACCATATTTTCGCTGGTGGGTTGGTATTCCACAAGAATTACATGGTGTCCTCGATTTTTTAATTCTTCAGCTAGCTCTACGTGAGGTGTGTTTTTATTAAAAACCGTGGCATGGTCAAACTTATCTACAATTTCAGATTTTACGATCTTTTTCAAATCTCCAAAATCTATTACCATCCCAAACTTCACATTATCTTTATCGGTAATAGGTTCTCCAATCACACAGACACTAAGTTTATAGCTGTGGCCGTGAACGTTTCGGCATTTCCCATCGTAGCCATAAAGGGCGTGGCCGGTTTCAAAAGAGAACTGTTTGGTAATTCTAATCTTGCTCATCTCGCGTTATTTTTTGCAAAGTTAAGGGTTTTTTAGCGTTATATTTTTTTGGCCTTGCAATTATGTTTCTGTTGTATATTTGCCTGTTTTTTTGATGAAAAATGATAGTAGAAACTGCTCCCGAACTTTTTGAACGACTGGATTTTATAGAAAATCCTTTTTACGAAAATATTATTACCGATTTAGTTGAAAATCAATACTGTATTGTAGACGATTTTTTTTATGCTGAAGAAGTTGAAATGCTTCGAAATTCTTTAAAATCGAAATTTGAAGAAGCACAGTTCAAAAAGGCGGCGATTGGTAATAAAACCAATGAAGTTGTTGCTAAGTCCATTCGCGGGGATTTTATTTTGTGGCTTAACGAAGCTGAAGCAGGTAAGGCTGAAAACCTGTTTTTCAACAAAATAAATTCATTAGTAGCTTATTTAAACAAAACCTGTTTCCTTGGAATTTTAACTAAAGAATTCCATTACGCGCTGTATCCTGAAGGTACTTTTTATCAGCGACACCTGGACACTTTCCAGAATGACGGTAGAAGAAAACTTTCTATGGTTTGTTACTTAAATGAGGAAGACTGGAAACCAGAAAACGGCGGAGAACTGGTAATTTATTCAGAAGAAAATGGGGTTGAGGTTTCAAAAGCCATTTATCCAATGCCGGGGCGTGTTGTAATTTTTGAAAGTCAGGTGCTGGAACACGAAGTGAAACCGGTGAAAACTGCAAGGCTAAGTATTACGGGCTGGTTAAAAACTAGATAACCGAGATTAACTTCTCCTAGATTTTTCTCGAAATAAAGAATGGCTTTTTTAATCTAGACAGAAATTAGCCAGGGCGGGTTATTTGTTGAATTTTTTATAAAGCACCACAATAATTAAAACTAGCGCTAAAATCAGCCAGAATCCCATTCCGCTTAGAAAACTTAGAAATTCCCACGTATCTTCTCCCATTAGTTCATGCGGCTTTTTTGCTGCCTTCTTCTCCAGCTATATCGAGCATAAAGAAAAATAGCAAGAATAAGTAAAATACCTATTAGGTAAAGCCAGTTGTCGGCAATAAACTCCCAGATGGTAAAACCCCATTCCTGTTCGCTTGTTGCGTCGCGGTCTTTTGGTAAATGTTCCTGTGGTAAACTCATAAGCTTGTTTCTAGAATGGAAATTACACTTTTCTCATTAAGGATTATGTTATAGTGATGCTAATTTCTTCTGCTGTGGTTTTTAACCATTTTTAGAATGAAGTTTTTTATTTCTGATCCTTCTGCGATGAAACAACATTAGCGGTGCTAAAATTAAAAGGAAACTAAAAACCAGTATTAAAAAATTATCGGCGATAGCCGAACCGATAGAAACCCCAAGATCTTGAATTTGGCCGCCGTTGGGGTTCAAGTAAAGTAAGCGCATATTTTTATTTTTTATATTTAGCTAGAGCGTTTTTGGTAAAATCTGAAAGCACTAATTCTCCCGAAATTGCAGCTCTTTCAGCTAGTAATTTATCCCAATGATCTGTATTTTTCCACAGCATTTGTTTCATTTCGTAAAGTGCTTCGGGATTATAAGAAGCCAGTTTTTCGGTAAAAATCATTACCTCCTTATCCAGTTCTTTTAGACTTTCAAACACACGGGCATATAAGCCTTTATCTTTGGCCCAATAGGCGTTTTTCCATTCGTGGGCGGCAAGACTCAATTCCCCAAGTGCGCCAACGCCAATTTTGCGCTCTACGGCTGGGGCAATTACAAACGGACCAATACCTATGCTAATTTCTGAAAGTTTCACAGCGGCAGCATCAGTGGCCATGGCGTAATCGCAAGCAGCAACCAATCCCACTCCGCCGCCAACGGTTTTTCCTTGGATTCGGCCAACGATGAGTTTTTTACAGTTTCGCATCGCATTTAAAACTTTTGCAAAACCCGAAAAGAATAATTTTCCGGCCTGCATGGTTTCAATCGCTACAAGTTCGTCAAAAGAGGCTCCTGCACAAAAGGCTTTTTCTCCTTCAGATTTTAATAAAATCACTTTTACGCTGTCGTCTTCAGATAATTTCTGAAACTCTTTCTCAAGGCGGTCTAATAACTCTGAAGGGAAAGAATTACTGGCAGGATGGCCAAATTCTAGGTGGGCGATTCCATTTTCAATATTGGTATATAAACTTCCGTTTTCACGTGTGGTAGACATAAATTTGATTTTTCAGTTAGCTGAATACCCAAATTTAGAAAGATTAATGCTGAAATAAATTTTTTTGGTTCAATAATTTAAAATTCAATTTTAGAACAGAACCCTATTTCTATCATTGGCGTAATTTATTTACAATATGAATACCAGCAATTTAATTAAAACCTTAGAACAGCTTATTTTTCATTTTCTTTGTTCGCCCAAAGAAAACGAAACAAAAGAAAAGGCGCTTTTTCCAAGGTATTTTTCAGCAAAGCTGAAAACCAGTTTTGTTTTGCTAAAATCTTTCCAGGGTTTCAAGATTTTTTAACGCAAAACAAAACTTATACTGCGGAAAAAGATTCCAAAGCGCTGTTTTGAAACGTCAAAACCGCGGTTTTTTAAAATTTTTGTATTGAATCCCACTGAGACTGCAAACTGCTCACTAAAGATTGCCACTGAAACTTAGACTTCTTTTTGTAAATATTTTCTTCTGAATTTAATGACCAAACCGGCGCTTCGAATAAGCATCCAGACAAAAAACGCAATCCAGATTCCGTAGAGTTTTAAACCGTAATAATCTGAAATTAAAAGGGCAGGAGTGAAGCCCAAAAATGTAGCTACCATCAATAAATTACGCAGATACTTTGCCTCACCCAAACCTTTAAAGATTCCGTCGAACATAAAAGCGATGGCATTTACAGGTTGCATTAATAAAACGATCCAGAAAACCGATGCGAATATAGCCAGCACGGCCATATCTTTATTAAAAACCAAACCAATTTGATTGTAGAACAGTCCGCAGATCGCCATTAACATAAAAGCGATCAAGACCGCGTATTTGCTTATTTTCTTACTAAGTTCCCATAAATTTCTATAATCTCTGGCGCCGAGTAATTTCCCGCCAATCGCGTTTCCTGCGTTCGCATAACCATCTATAAAAAAGCTAAAGAAAAGCCAGATATTCATTAAAATACTTTGGGCGGCGATATAGTTTTTTCCATAATCGGTGGCGTAGGCATTGGCCAGGTAAATGGCGAAATTTAAGGCTGCCGTTCTAACAAAAAGGTTGGCAGCCATAAGTAAAAGTCCTTTTAATCGCGGATTTATATTCAAGCTCAGTTTTAAGTGAAAAGGTGTTTTTTTAAAGAAAAACCAAAGTGCCATCACCAACATGGTTCCTTGTGCAGCAAGACTGGCATAAGCAGCGCCTTTAAGATGCATCGCAGGAATAAGCCCGTCGATTCCATAAACTAGTAGAAAATCTAATCCTACATTTACCGCGGCTCCTGCAAGGCTACACTTCATAGCCCAAAGCGTGTTTTGAAGTCCGCGGAAAACGCCAAATATTGCAAAAGTCACTAAAGTTAGCGGGTAGCCCAACGCGCGGATTTGATAATAATCTTCAGAATATCGTAAGATCAAACCTTCGGCGTTATAGGCGCTAAAGATTGATTCGGCGAAAAAGGCGGTGGTAGCATAGATCACCAGGCTAAAAGCAAAATTGAAATATATTGCCTGTGGAATAAGCGTTTTTACTGCGTGAATTCGGTTTGCGCCCAGATGCTGGGAAACAATAGCAGAAATAGCAGTTTTTGTTTGAGCTACGATCCAAATAATGGCTGATAGAAATGAACCCACGATTCCTGCTGCCGCAAGTGCTTCAACCGAGTTTTTTTCTACATTTCCAATTACCGCAATATCGGTTAGGGAAATTAGCGGCTCGGCAATTCCGGCAATAATAGCGGGAATGGCAATTCGGTTTATATTTTTAAAACTAACAGAAGATTCCAACAGCGGTTATTTTCAGCAGCAAATATAGAATGCTTTATTGTAAAGCCTCATCGCCAGACTAATTTCTTAAGAGTTTTTCTCAATTCTCGTTTAAAGAAGTTGCTAACAGTTTTTCGTAGCAATGAAAAGGATATTCATTTTTATACGGAAAATATACATCACCAAGTTTGGTGTATCCACGGGCTTCATAGAATTTTTGATTGCGTGTGTTTTTACTGAATGTATCTAACCTTATGGAAGTAAAATTCTTGTTTTTAGCGAATTCTTCAGCAAAATCCATCATTTTCCTGGCGTATCCCTTTCCCCAAAATTCTGGGTGTGTGGCCAGCCTATGAACATATAAATTGTTTCCAGATTTACTAAGCCATTTTATATTTCGGTAAACTTCATCCATTTTTGAGGTGAGTACGATAATGGAGATAATAGTATTCTCTGCCTCAAAAATATATAATTCCTGCTTCTCAATATCGTTTTGAAGTTTTTCGAAGGAAGGATAATGTTCATTCCATTGAAAAATATTTTGCTGCTGAAGCGCTTTTGCACAGGCTTCGGTTAGTTTCTTGATCTTCCTGAGATCGTTGAGCTTAGCTTTTCTAATCATTTTTTAATCAACAATAATAAATAAAAGTTATCTGTTGGAATTTACAGAAAATTATTACATTTGCCTTCCAATTGGGGGATTAGCTCAGCTGGCTAGAGCGCCTGCCTTGCACGCAGGAGGTCATCGGTTCGACTCCGATATTCTCCACAAAACCACCGTTTTTCGCGGTGGTTTTTTTGTTTCCGAACTTTTTCATTTTCAAAATATTGAGAGCTGGCTAGTGCGTCCCGATGCAAGATCGGGAAGGCCATCGGTTCCTCAGACGGCTCGGGGCGATATTCTCCACAAAACCACCGTTTTCGCGGTGGTTTTTTTGTTCCCGAACTTTTTCATTTTTAAAATAATGAAAGCTGGCTAAAATGGTTTTCGTCAAGCTGAACTTGTTTCAGACTTTATCCCGAATTTGCTTCGGGATTCTATTATGTCTAGATTATCAAAATATTAGATTCTGAACTAAATTCAGAATGACGATTTATTTAAAATAAAAAAACGATCTTAAAGATGAATTCAAGACCGTTTTTAGTGAAAATATACTTTTAAGAAACTTAAGAATCAGCTTCGTCGTTATCTATGTATTCGTCTTTTAGATCCTGAACGCTGGCTGCAAGAAACTCTGAAGTTCTATTTAAAACGTGCTGAAATTCTTTAGTTAATTCATCTTTATTCCACGGGTGAGAAATACCAAAAACGTGGTCTGCATTTTCAACTAAAAGCAATTTCGAGATCGCACTCCATTCAAATAAATTTCCGGCATCAGCAATAGAAACCGTGGTGTCGTTACTTCCGTGAGCAATAAAATGGGGAATATCCAGCTTTTTGGTAGATTTTTGAATATTTAAACGCTCTCTATTTTCTTTAAAATTTTTATAGAATTGGTAATGATGAGGTAATTGCTGACCGGTACGCGTGTTTTTTATATATCGTACACCTTTTTTCTCCCAGGCTTCCAATTCCTTTTCTTTTGGAAAACGCGAAGCAAAGTCACTAACCGCGGCAAGGGTGATAAGTTTATCGATCCTTTCTTCTTCAGCCGCTTTTATAATTGCAATACCACCACCGCGGGAATGTCCAATTAGGTTAATACTCTTTGCATCTATTTGTTGAGCCTGGTCAAAATCTGGTGTTAGCACCCAGTCTATCACTGTTTGTAGATCGTCTAGCTCTTTTATATAGTTATTGTCGCCAAAGGCTTCAATATTTAAAAATTCTGTTGGGTTTTCTGGAGAGGTCCCGTTGTGAGAAAAATTAAATTTCACAAAGAAATAACCTTTTTCTGCATAAAATTCACCCATTTTATCCCAGGCGCCCCAGTCTTTGAAACCTTTATAGCCGTGGCAAAAGATTATGATTGGTTTTGGCTTTTTATCGTCCTTAAAAATTAAATCAATTAAAATTTGTTTATTATGCTTTCCATCAATCTGGAGATTGGTCCTTTTAGTAATTTCCATAGGTTTTTTTATATTTCTTTCTCTTTAAAAGGAATTTCAGGATCGCAAATTTCGATTATTAGTTTTTTTAACTCTACTTCAAATGCCTCAAGAATTTCCTTGTTTATAGCCGTTTCTTTATTTTTTGTTCTTGGTTTATCTTTTTTTCCGAATTTCAGGAACCCGCTTTTTAAATTTTTGAATGAAATTATTCCTGCTTCTACGGGAAAATCAAGCGAATTTTGATCTTGCATCATTTTCGTATACGCCAATACCTGGAAACTTTTACTGTATTTGTCGTAATCTGAAGCGAGATCTGCCCAATCTACAATTTCAATTTTATCCTGGGTTACCTTTCCCGTTTTATAGTCAATAATTCTGGTGATACCGTTAGTATTTTCTACCCTGTCCACCTTTCCACGCATAAATATCGGAAAATCAAGCTTCTCTATCTTAATTTCAGATTTTAAATTTTCCTCAATTTTTAGAATTTTAACTTCTTCGGTTTTAAGTCGGTCTAGTTCCAGGTTTAAAAAGTTACGCAGATAGCGCTTGGCCACTTCATAAATTAACAGGTTTTTACCCTGGTTTACGGGCCCGTTCATATAAGATTTTTTAAACTGAAGCGTGATTTCTTCTTCGATCTTTTCTTTAAAAGCTTTAATATCTTCTGCAGTGAGCAGTTTATTCTCCAGCGGTTTGTAGAAATTTTCCAGGCTATCGTGTACTACAGTCCCCAGTGTATTGTAAGCTACTGTTTCCTCCACTTCTTCGCTATCACGAACCCCTAGAACGTACTGCCTGTAAAAATCTAGCGGATTCCTTATGTAGGAAGTCAGAGCAGAAGGGGAGAAACCGTAAGCAGCGAGCGACTTTATTTTCTCCATAATCTGCGGGGTTTTTTTAACTTCCCGAAGTTCATTTTTAATTGCCGGAACTTTTGGGCTCACCATAGCATGCGTGAGCTGATGCGCCGGTTGTTTCTCGATTTCCAGTTGGGTAAGAAACCTGCTTTTTTCTCCGGAATTTAACCCGTCGGTTTCTGTGTTGTAAAGCAAATGGACATTTTGAGCGCGTTGTAAAAGCCGGTAAAAGTGATAGGTATAAACCGCGTCTTTTTCTTTGTAAGTGGGCAGTTTGTAGTTTTGTTTTAGATCGAAAGGAATAAAGGAACTACCCGATTTCCCCGAAGGTAAAACCCCTTCGTTAACCGAGCAAATAATGATATTTTTAAAATCTAAGGCACGCGACTCCAGCATTCCCATAAGCTGTAAACCTTTAAACGGCCTTCCCTGGAAATCCAGGCTTTGGGTGCTCATTATTTCTTTATAAAACTGGTACAGCGATTTAATACTTTTTAAATGCGGATAAGCTTCATTGAGATTTTCAAGCTTATTAAATAACACATGAAAATGATATAAAAACTCCAGCCCAAGCTTATTTTCGCTGCTTTTTAAATGAATTTTGATCTGGTTTATAATTTCCTGAAAAGATTCTAATGCTTTTTTAGGCGAGTTATCCCAGCTTCTAAAACAAGCTTTTATTAAAGGTTTTGCTTCAGTAGAAAAGGAATTTATAATTTCTTCGGAAGATAGGTTTACCGTGTTCTCTGACTGAATTTTTTCGATAAAAACCTCGGTTTCCTCCTTTAGTATTTCGTTTAAAGCAGGGTGATTGATTACCGAAATCACATCTTTATAATAATAGGCGGAACCGGTATTTTGATGAATTTGAAACAACCTATCAAAGAGTGAAGCAATGGGGGCGTTTTTAAGCGGAAATCCCATGGTGATATTCAAATCCTGTACATTGGGTGGCAAACTGTTTAAAACCGGTAATAAGAGATCTTCTTCTCCCAGCACCACTGCAGTTTCCTGTAAGGTCTCTTCATCTAAATTAGCCAGTAATTCCCCTAGATATTTAGCCTGGCCAACATTTTTAGGAATCCCGGTAATTTGGATATTTTTAGATTTATGATACTCGTTTACATTGAGTTTTGCTTTCTTTTTTTCGTATACCGGCCAGTCTTTTAAATACTGATTTATAAAAAGGGATGCATCGTGCTGACGATCTTTTACAAAAACATCGTCCAGATCCCAATAGATCTCGGCTATATCATTTTCAAGTAAATGCTGAACAATTTTCTGTTCTGCTGTATTTAATGCGTTAAAACCAATAAAAACGTGTTTAGCGCGATTATTTTGAGCATAGGCTGCGATATTTTCTGAAGCCAGGCGATAAATTAAACCCTGGTAACCGGTATTGTTGGTAAGCAATTCTTTTTTTAAACCTTCGTAATAAGCCGGCAGACTTTTCCAAAAGGCTAAATAATTATTAATGAGCTCTGTTTTGGGCTCCTGAATGGACCAGTGTTTTAAGTCCTGAATATCGGCCAGGTAATTAAAGAACTTTTTGTAGTCTATTAAGTAGCGATCAATTTCATTAAAATCGTGAATTAGGCTCTGCGCCCAGGCAGTAAAAGTTTCAAAATCTTCCTGTGCTTCCGCAGGAGTAATTTCTTTATAAACCTTATAAAATTCAAATAAAGCTATGGTATTATCTACAGTTTTTGCTTCAGAAATAACTTCGGTAAATTCTTCAATACTATAAACTTTTGGAGCGAAAATATGATGTGCCCCTAATGCTGAAAGCTCTTTTAGTAAAAAGCTTCCGGCCCTTTTACTAGGAAGGATAAAGATTGTTTCTGAAATATTTTCTTTGGAAGAAATAAGTTCCTTTAGAACTCCTGAAATAAAAGATACCATAGCATAAAAATAAAAAACGCCCCGGGAACCGAGGCGTTTTTATATAATAATTATCTAACTAATTACAAGATTAATTACTCCATAGAAGAATCAGAATCTTTAACTTCTTTATTCTTATCTAAAGAAATTTCTACTCTACGGTTATCTTGTCTTCCAGCTGCAGTATTGTTAGTAGCAATTGGTCTTTCTTCACCATAACCTTCAGAAGTTAATCTGCTGCTTGGTACACCATTTTCTTCTAACCACAGTTCAACTGATTGAGCACGCTCACGAGAAAGTTTCTCGTTATAGTCAGCGCTACCAGTACTATCTGTGTGACCTTCAATATGGAAAATTGTATTTGAATATTCGTTCATGATTTCAGCAATAGACTCTAAAGCTTCTTTTGAATCATCTCTAATAGTAGCCTTGTTCAAGTCGAACAACACAGTTTTAGAATATTCGTTCAATTCAGAGATAACTTCTACGTCTGGTTCTGGACAACCATTGTTGGCTGCAGTTCCGGCAACTTCAGGACAATCATCATCCTTGTCTAAAACACCGTCATTATCCATATCTTCGTAAGGACAACCATCATTCTCAGCAGGACCTGCTTCGTTTGGACATTCGTCTTCGTTATCAGCAACTCCGTCGCCGTCAGCATCAGGACATCCATTCATTTCCACAGAACCAGCTTCTTCTGGACATTCATCTTCTGGATCTGGAACACCATCACCGTCAGTATCAGGACATCCGTCAAATTCAGCTAAACCAGCTTCCTCAGGACAGTTATCCATACGGTCTTCGATGCCATCTCCGTCAGAATCTGGACATCCGTTAAATTCTGGTAAACCAGGAGTTTCAGGACATTCATCATCTTTATCGTAGATTCCGTCACCATCAGAGTCAGTTCCTCCAAACATGAATTTTACACCACCGGCGTGTTGAAAGTGTGTTGCACCATCAACATCAAAAACATGCTTATAGTTAGATTCTAATGTTAACGCAATATTGTCGCTAAACCAGAAGTTTAGTCCAACCTTACCGTTTAGCGTTGCTGCATTAAGATTTGAGATAGGAGCGTCACCGTTATCAGCAATGCTAGTGTAACCACCACCAATACCAACTACAGGGTCAATCCACCCGTCATTTAGTAAAGCTCTTAAGCTGTAATTAAAAGAGCCGTCTATAGCGTAGTATGCCATTTGTGGAACTCCCATATCGCCATACTGCTCTATCTGGTTTAAAGAACCTGCAAGTTCAAATACAAAACCACTGCCAATATAGCGACCTACTGTTAATCTTGATACAGAAGGCAAGATATTCCAGTGATCTCCAGTGTTAAAGTACTCATCAAAAGTTCCGCCTAATGGAGCATCCTCACCGGTTGGATAGAAATCTACCGCATTGGTTTGAACCCCAATAGACCAGGGATTGTTAGCATCCTGTGCATTCATAGAAGTGATGCCCAGAACCAACATTGTAGCGAATAAAATTTTGCTAAGATGTTTCATATTCAATAGTTTAGTTTTAAGTGTTAATTGTTAACAAAAGTAGACTGTTAAAGCTTATTGGCAAAGCATAAAATAATAAAGTTTTCTTAATAAACCCTTGAATAGTCTCGTTTTTGAGGGCTTTTTAAGAATTGTAAAGCTTTATTTTTAGCGAAATATTAATATGCCAACACCAATTTAACTTCCTGGGTTTAAATTACTCCTAATTCTTTCCCAACCCTTGTAAATGCTTCAATAGCCTTATCTAAATGTTCCTGTTCGTGAGCTGCAGAGAGCTGTACTCTAATTCTCGCCTTTTCTTTTGGAACCACCGGATAAAAGAATCCAATTACATAAATACCTTCTTCCAGTAACCTGTCTGCCATTTTTTGAGATAATTTGGCATCATATAGCATTACGGGAACTATTGCTGATTCTCCATCTATAATATCAAAACCGGCATCTTTAATTCCCTGTTTAAAATATTTAGTGTTGCTCTTTAGTTTTTCACGCAAACTGCTGTCATTCTCTAACATATCAAAGACCTTGATAGAGGCTCCTACAATAGAGGGCGCTAACGAATTTGAGAACAAGTATGGTCTTGAACGCTGTCTTAATAACTCTATAATTTCTTTTTTAGCCGTTGTGTAACCGCCCATTGCGCCACCAAGTGCTTTTCCCAGAGTTCCTGTAATAATATCCACTCTGTCCATCACTCCTTTTTCTTCCAGGGTGCCAATTCCTTTTTCTCCAATAAATCCGGTAGCGTGGCATTCGTCTATCATTACTAGTGCGTCATATTTATCGGCTAAATCGCAAATTTCATCTAGTGGTGCCACAAGCCCGTCCATTGAGAAAACACCATCGGTTACAATAAGCTTAAATCTTGCTCCTTTCTCATTGGCGTCTTTAAGTTGTTTTTCTAAATCGGCCATATCACCGTTTTGGTAACGATATCTTGCCGCTTTACATAAACGTACTCCGTCAATAATAGAAGCGTGGTTTAATGAATCTGAAATTATTGCGTCTTCTTTGGTTAAAAGCGGTTCAAAAATTCCACCATTCGCATCAAAACACGCAGCATAAAGTATAGTGTCTTCTGTTCCGTAGAAATCGGCTATTTTTTGCTCCAGTTCTTTATGAATATCCTGGGTTCCACAAATAAACCTAACACTAGACATTCCAAAACCGTGGGTGTCCATCGTGTCTTTTGCGGCTTTTATAACTTCTGGGTGGGAGGATAATCCTAAATAATTATTGGCACAAAAGTTAATCACTTCCTGCCCGGTAGAAATTTTGATTACCGCATCCTGTGGGCCGGTAATTATTCGTTCTTTTTTAAAAAGGCCGTCTTCTTTAATCTGTTCCAGCTCTTTTTCTAAATGTTGTTTTATTGATCCGTACATAATTCTATTTTTTACAAACTTACATTTCTTTTAAACAAGGCGCACTTTAAGCGCTTTATTTGTATAAACAAGGTTTTTGCTTCCTATGCTGTAGCCCATGTCTTCTAAAACCGCGGCATACGTATTAATTTGTGTTTCGTGAGCGGTATCAAATTTTCCGGTTTTATAATCTATAATATTCACCGTGTTTCCTACAAAATTAATGCGGTCTGGCCTTAATCTTTTGCCTGCGGGAGTTAAAATGTCACGCTCATTATAATTTTTAGCTTCTTCGGTGTAAAATGCTGAAAGCTGTGGATGATCAGTTATTTCAAGAAGCAATTTTTCTATTTTTTCTGCAGAATCTTTAGTGATGATCCCATCGTTTATAGCTTGAGCAACCACAGGTATTACCTGAACCTTATAATTTATTTGCGCCAATAATTCGTGCAGAATTTCTCCTTTTTCTATGGCTTCTTCCTGTTTACTGTCCCATAGCATTCCCGATTTCGTAACGATATTTACCGCTTTATTTTGCGTGGCTGAAGAATAGAATGTTTCTGAAATAATATTTTCTGAATGACTTTCTTCTGAAATTTCCGGGCTTCCAATTTCACCAAATTCATAAGTATTGATATTGGCATCCCATCTTCCAATTTCTTTTAAAAAGCCTATTAGCAAGCCTGAAGTCTTATAAGCTTTTTCATTTCCTTTTGCATCTATTTCTTTTTTGCTTAGCAAATACAGCTGTTGTGAAGCTCGGGTGCAGGCTACATAAAGTACATTTAAAGTATCGAGTTCTTTTTGATGAATCAACTCCGAATAAATATCTGAAGCTTTTGGGCCCCAATTCAGCATTTTATCTGATGCACTCAGGTAATTCATAGGAATTTCATCTAATGGCGGCTCCATTGGTAACCAAAGTGAATCCATACGCGTGCTTTTGGAATCGGAATTCGCATAAGGATAGATCACCACCGGAAATTCGAGGCCTTTAGATTTATGAATGGTCATTATTTGAACCGCATCTTCAGCCTTGGGAACTACAATGCTTAGATTTTCTATTTCCTGTTTCCATAAATCGATAAAATCGGCTATGCCGACAGTGGCTTTTTGAGTACTTTCAAAGATGAAATCGAGAAAAAACTGAACATAAGCATTAGAAGTTTCTACCAGGGAAAAGCTTCGAATAATATATTCTGCGGCTTCGTAAACCGAAAGTTGCTTTATTTCATCCAGGTCAAAATTTATATCATACTCTTTCAACCAATTAAAAAATGCTTTTCCGTCTTTTGATAAATTGGATGAGATTATGGGGTAGCGGTTTTCTATTTCTAGAAACTCGGCCAGGAAATCAAAAAGTTCCAGCTTTAAGGTGTTGTCTTTAGGACTTAAAGAAAATTCAAGCAAATGAGCGATAAAATTTACTTCAGGAGAATTGGCCACAAGTAAAGTTTCCGAAGAAACTACCGGAATATTTTGTTCGCTTAAATAATTCGCAATAGTTACTCCTTCCTTCTTTTTACGGGTTAAAATGCAGATATCCCCCTTTCTGAAGTTTTTCTGCTCCAGGTTTTGAATTATTTCCAGGATTTTCTCAGGATAAATCTCATGTTCTTCGGAAGCATTTTCAGCTTCAATAAAATCGATATTTACATAGCCAAAGTCACCAGCCTGCGGATTTTGCTTGCTTTCCTGAAATAAACTGGAATAGGAGAGATGTTGTAAAGTGCCCGCTGCATAACTGAATAAACTATTGTTGAAGTTTACAATCTGGCTTCCGCTGCGGTAATTATTGGGCAGGTTTTCTACCCGTTTTTTAATACTAAACGGATTGGTTTCTAAACACAGGTCTATAAATTGCTCGGCTTTTCCACCGCGCCACCTGTAAATTGACTGTTTAGCGTCACCTACCAGCATAGCACTTGCCGGATCTCCTGGGTTTTCAGAAGAAAGTTTATTATCTATTAGCGGAATTAAGTTTTCCCACTGCATCTGCGAGGTATCCTGAAACTCGTCTATAAAATAATTCTGATAACGTTCGCCAAGTCTTTCGTAAATAAATGGTGCGGGCTGGTCTTTAATCTGGGCGCTAATTTTAGGGTTGAATTCTGAAATTAGAATTAGGTTGCGCTCCTTTTTGATAAGCTCCACTTCCTGGTTTATCGCGTTAAGCAGTGAAAGTTGAGTGAGGTTTTTTCTAATTGCTTCAAGAAAATCAAGGTTTAGGTAGGCTCTTTTTGAAATTTCAAAAAGGCTAACTATTAAAGATTGAATACTGTCCAACGCATCCTTTACCGCCTGATTTTTATTTGATTTTGTGTAAAGTGGAGCGTTTTCCAGCTTTAACATCCAGGCTTTTTCAAATCCGTCTATAGATTTTTGATCTCTTAGCTTCACAAAATGTTTATAAACGTATCCGCCGCTAAAGTCTTTTTCTTCAATATTATTACTTTCAACAAGGTCAAAAAATTCAGTACTGGTTTCCGCAATTATAGCTTCAGTCTTTTTAATTTCTGAACTTATCTTCTCCTTAAATTTCCGGAAATCTTCAGTGGTTTTTCCCTTGAGTTTCTTTAAAGCTTCCTGGTGGTTTTCGCCAATAAGTAATTCAGAGATTTCAAAAAGATCTTTTGCGATATCCCAGCTTTTATCGTCGTCGGTTTTACTTATGGCAAAAGCAACAAGTACTTTTGTAAGATCTTTATCTGTGCCGGCTTTACTAATAAGCCTATCTACGGCTTCCATTAAAATTTGCCGCGTGTTTAGAGCAATCTCAAAATTTACCGGTAATCCCAGGTCTTTAGCAAAAGTTCTAAGAACCCTGTGGGTAAACCCATCTATGGTAGAAACTTCAAAAGCAGCATAATTATGGATAATGCTTTTTAGGATCTTTGCGGCTTTAGTTTTAAGCTCTGCTTCAGATAAATTGGTTTCTTCAGCAATAATTTTAAAAAGCGGATTGTTTTTAGCCGAAGTTTTTTCAGCAGTAAAACCTCTCAAACTACTTATAATCCTGGACTTCATTTCGTCTACCGCCTTATTTGTAAACGTAATAGCTAAAATGTTTTTATAAGCATCGGTTTTTTCGCTTTTGAATAAAAGAAGCAAATATTCTTTAACCAGGGTAAAAGTTTTCCCCGATCCTGCGGAAGCATTGTAAATGGTAAAATTGTTAGTCAAAAACGCTTATATTTTAAGGAGATTATGAATTTTAAAGGTAAAATAAAAATGTTTGGTGTTCTGTATAGGCTTTTAAGTATTTTATAACACTAAAATGTTTTTATTAAATAGCTTAATACCTAAATTTGAGTGAATTTAATACTAATTACTAAAAAAATATATACAAATGGCTTTTGAGTTACCAAAGTTAAAATATGCTTTTGATGCATTAGAACCACATATAGATGCGAAAACCATGGAAATTCACCACGGTAAGCACCACGCAGGTTATACTAAGAAATTAAACGCTGCAATTGAAGGCACCGACCTTGAGGGTAAAACTATAGAGAATATCCTTGAAAATCTTGATAAGTCCAATACCGCTGTAAGAAATAACGGTGGCGGATTTTATAACCACAGATTATTCTGGGAAATCATGTCTCCAGATGGCGGCGGAAAACCAGAAGGCGATCTTGCGAAAGCAATAGATAACGCATTTGGTTCTTTTGAAGCTTTTAAAGATGAATTTTCTAAAGCGGCCGCAGGACAGTTTGGTTCTGGATGGGCGTGGCTTTGCGTTCACGAAGGTGGAAAAGTAGAAATTTGCTCTACAGCAAATCAGGATAACCCATTAATGCCAGGAATTGGCTGTGGAGGAACTCCAATTTTAGGAATTGATGTTTGGGAGCACGCATACTACCTGAATTACCAAAACCGCCGTCCAGATTATATTGAAGCTTTCTTTAATGTAATTGACTGGAAAGAAGTTGGAAGTAGATATGCCAAGCAGAAGTAATAATTAATTATTTCTATATAAATTAAAAGAGGCTGTCTGAAAAGGCAGCCTTTTTTGTTGTATTATTTTCTGGTTTTTAGTATTTTCATGTAATGAAAGCCAAAGCAGTATTTAAGACCTATGACCAGTCGCAGTTAAGTCTTTTACCTCCCAGTTATGATGATCTGGTCCCTGCCCATCATCCCGTTAGGATCGTCAATACGATTATTGATCAAATCGACATCGCTGACCTAGAGCGAAGTTATAAAGGAGGAGGTACCTCCAGTTACCATCCCCGGATGTTGCTCAAGGTGACCATCTATGCGTACCTTCGCAATATGTATTCCTCTCGTAAAATTGAGCAGGCC
>NZ_FVZF01000028.1 GCF_900168265.1 Salegentibacter salarius
AGGCGTTTTTTAAAAAATCATTCTCCACTTTAAGCTCCCCAATGACTTTAAGAAGCTGGTCTTTCTTTTCCTCTGCTTCCGATTTTTTTGATTTTTCACCCTTGGAAAAAACAGTATCGGCCTCCTTTAGGAAATCGCGTTTCCAGGTGCCTATTTGCTGAGGGGTGATTTCAAATTTTTGTGCAAGCTCCTTGACAGTTTGCCGCTCCTTCAAGGCTTCAAGGACTACTTTCGTTTTAAACTTGGATGTGAATTTTCTTCGTGTCATAATACAGTAAAATTAAGGTTATTTTTGAACTTAACTTACTGTCCTAATTTTTGGGGGATGATCACATTTATTCGAATACCAGATAAAGGACATTTATAGTGCAGAGGAGCAATTAACTGATGCCCTGCCAAAAATGCATGAAGAATCAGAGAGCAAAAACCTTCAAAAATTATTTTGGACTCATTTAGAGGAAACCAAAACACACAAGACTCGGATTGAACAGGTATCAGGTAGATTAAACATTG
Source organism: Salegentibacter salarius (assembly GCF_900168265.1). Taxonomy (GTDB): domain Bacteria; phylum Bacteroidota; class Bacteroidia; order Flavobacteriales; family Flavobacteriaceae; genus Salegentibacter; species Salegentibacter salarius. The sequence continues at coordinate 514 of NZ_FVZF01000028.1, forward strand.
AACCTACAGGTCAAACTTGTAAATCAATGTTAAGACTTGGTGAAGGTGTAAATTGCTTTATAAAAAAGGAGGCAATAAATGAAATAAAGGATATTGGTCTTATTGATGAGGCTAAGAAAATAGAAAATTATAGAATTGCTTGCTATGAGGCCTTAATAAACTATTCGAAAAGTCTAGATTTAGAAAATCAAGCAGAGGAGTTGGAATTATCACTGAAAGAAGGTCAGAAAAGGTATAGAAATTTAAGTGATCTCTTAGAGGAAATCAATATTAAAAATGATTAATAGATGAGGGTGATTAAAAAAGTTAAACTGATTTTATTCAAATTTATTCCCAAGTTCTAAAGAAGGATTTTTTAAATCAAAAAAAGGGTATTTAAATTTATTAATTCTGTGGATTAAAACTATTTAATACCTTCCGGATCCTGCTCTTGAAGATTAATAAAATTTCACATCTTAAATTTGCCAGGTATATTTTCGATTATTATTTCTGCGTCAGACTGGTTCTCAATAACTTCATCGTCAACGTGCAGATTTGCATTTGAATTCAAAATTGACAAACTTCTTACCCGCCTGGTTTCGGTAAAATGCCTTAAATCAATATCGTTATTTTTATTTTTGTTTAAATTATCAATATATTTTGAAAATTTCTTCCGGGAGTGCTCTCTTATTAGGACCAGGTCAAAATAGGAATCATCAGGATTGGCATTTGGTGCCAGTTCAAGATTTGGCCCCAGGTATTTAATATTCATAACTTCCACCAGTAAAAAGGAATCTCTAATAATTTCTCCATCAATTTTGATGATGCTTTCGGTAGGTTTATAAGTTTCTATAAGATGTTTTAATACGGTGTGGGTATATTTTAATTTTTCAGAAGGAGTACGCTTAATTTCTTCATTTTTCATTTTGAGAATTAACTTAGGGAAAATTCCCAAGCCTAAACTCTCTATAAAAAATCTTTCTTTTCCTAATCCGTTAATATTTCCACAATCAAAAGCTTTAAATCTCGTACCTTCCTTAATAGTTTCAGGAATTTTATTATGGGCAATTCCTAAGGTTTTAGCGATATTATTCGCGGTTCCTAAGGGTAATATTCGTATCGGTACTTCCGTATTAACATCCTCGTTTTTTAGTAAGGCCTCGGTTACTTTATGAACCGTACCATCACCACCGGCTGCATAAATTATTTCTGGTTTTTCTATTAAAGAAGCTTCCCAATTTTCATCATCTGTTGAAACGAAATAAACCGTATAACCAGCATTTTTTAAAAGTTCAATTAATTGATCCTCATCGTGATCTTCATCTCCTGCAGTTGGGTTATAAACCAATTGTACCTTCTTCATATGGCCTAATTTATTTTAGAAAGAAATTAAATATAGGAGATAATGCTTGGTTTAAAATCTAATTTATTTAAAATTTAGAAAAATTTATTTCTTTCCGAGCCAATTGTTAAAATAAGAATAATATTAGCTTTCCCTGTCATTCTTCACAAGCTTCCCTAATATAAATTTTGTAATTTAAGTCTTGACATAATTTTATTGTTGAATTTAAAAATTTAGGAATGAAAATATTAGTGACAAATGATGATGGTATTTACAGTCCTGGCCTTATGTGTCTAGCTCAAGTAGCTGCTGAATATGGAGAAGTAATTGTTATGGCGCCAGATATAGAACAATCTTCCATGGGCCAGGCGATTACCTCTCGAAAACCTATTACCTATAAAAAATCACCCATACATTTTGAGGGTATTGAAGCCTATCGTGTCACCGGAACCCCAGCCGATTGTGTGGCTTTGGGATCTCACTTATTTGAAGATATAGATCTGGTGTTATCAGGAGTTAATATAGGCTCAAATATTGGAAATTCTGCCTGGCACTCAGGTACGCTTTCGGCAGCAAGACAGGCTGTTCTATTTGATATTCGAGGAATAGCTTTTAGTGTGTCTACAGGGGATGATGAACCCGATTTTGAAATGTTGCGTCCTCATTTGGTTGATGCCTTAAAAGAGGTAATAAAAGAAAACGAATTAAAATTATTAAATATCAACCTACCTAGAAAACCAAATGGGGAGATTGTATGGACTTCTCAATCTGTGAGGCATTATGATGGTAAAGTTATAGCAAATAAAGACCCTATGGGTAGACAGCATTATTGGTTTACTGTAATACCTTTAGAACCGGAGGAAGAAGGTTCTGACCGGTGGGCGGTAAAACATGGAAAAATTAGTATTACCCCTATGATCTTAGACCTTACTGATAAAGATTATCTTACTTCAAGAAATAAGGTGAATTGACAATTATCTTTTCTAAAATAGAGGAATAATTGGGATCCTTTGTAGACTTTGTTCTATTCTTTACCAATTATTTGCACCCTAGGAAAAACTATTTCTTTTAGTTATGCGTATTTCAACCTTAAATTAATAATTATGAAACTTAAAGCCTTATTCCTTAATTGTACATTAAAAAAGTCACCAGAAACTTCCAATACTGCAGCTTTTATAGAAAACACAGAAAAAGTTTTTAAGGAACTTAAGGTAGATACTGAGATTATTCGGGTAGTAGATCACGACATAAGTTTTGGTAATACTTCAAATGAAGGTGACAATGATGAATGGCCAGAAATTCTTAAAAAGGTAAAGGAGGCCGATATGCTAATTATCGCTACCCCTATCTGGAGAGGAGACCGTAGCGCTGTAGCCAAGATGATAAATGAACGCTTTGACGGAATTATGGAAGAAGGGAACGATGAGAATGGCCAATACCCTACTTACCACAAAGTGGGAGGTGTAATGGTAGATGGGAATGAAGATGGAGCGAAAAAAGCGATCTCCAGTATTCTTTTTGATCTTTCAGAACAAGGATTTAGTATTCCTGTGAATGCTTTCTGCTATTATGTAGGTAAAGCTGGTCCAGGCCCAAGCTACATAGAGGCTAAAGGGGGCAAGCACGAATTTACCAATAATATGATGCTACTGATGGTTCATAATATGGTACATCTAGCAAAAACACTTAAGAATAACCCTTATACCACAAACATCAAACAGCTTGAACAAAGAGCAAAAAAAATGAGTGAAGAATAAGAATGTGCTAAGGAAAACTCACCTTCGTAGGGAGAACTATTTGGTAAGAAGAGTTTGAAAATAAAGACTAAAATAAACATTGGAGAATAAGCAGGAATTTCTATTAATCATCTAAACCTATTTTTCAGCCTTGTAAAAAGTTATCATATGAAATATGCAATTTGTCATGTCAGTAATGCTAGTAAGAACTTAAATCTCCAAAAAATTAAGATCCTTTTAGATCTCTGGGAGAAAAAAAATAATTCCTTAGAGATAAAAGGTATATTACTCTATTCTGAAGGAAATTTTTTCCAAATATTAGAGGGTGAAAAAGATATTGTTTTACCATTGTTTCATAAAATACAAAAAGACTCTCGTCATTATGGACTTATTCAAATAATTGGAAAAGATATTGCACACGGTTCATTTGATGGCTATATAGCAGATTTATTAGATGAAAATTCCCCTGACAATTTTCGAGTACCCAAAGAATATATGGAAGCCTTAAATGGTATGTCTCCTGAAGTAAAAATTCCAATGGAAAGAATGCTAGAGAACTTTATTGCTACGCGATAAGTTCCATAAGATTTGGATATTTAGCTTGTGCATATAAAAATGCTATTCTAGCTATTATTTCTAGCACTGAAACGGTAGAAGACGTGAATTTCAACTTTAACCGAATTAAACTGTAATTTGAGTTGCTAATACTTTACGAGATAGTTTCTTAGATAAGAAAATTATAAATTCACTATAAAGCCTGCTAAAAATACGTTAAGCTAAAAAGCATTTTAATGTGTTTTCCATATTTTATAGATTAATTAAAAATCAAGTATTTTGGAAATTTTTTACCAAAAAGAAGTAGCCGAAGTAACCAAAAATTTTGAGGTAGACCCTGAAAAAGGTTTGAGCAAAGAAGAGGCTAAAAAAGTCTTGCAGGAACACGGGCGTAACAAACTAGAAGAACATGAGGGTAAAAGCGTTTGGGAAATTATTCTGGCGCAAATTAATAATCCTGTAGTTTATCTGTTAGTCGCCGCTGCTGTTTTGGCTTTTACTATGGGCGATTTTGCGGAGGGAATTGCCATTACCGTGGTACTTTTAGTAAATACCATTATTGGTTTTTGGATGGAATATCAGGCCCAGCAATCTATGCAAGCCATTAAAGAAATAGACAAGGTAAAAGCAAATGTACTTCGGGAAGGGAAAGAAGAAGAAATAGATGCTGAAGAAGTAGTGCCGGGCGATATTCTAATCGTTACTGCAGGCGATTTAATAGCCGCCGATGCCCGCGTAATCGAAGCTACCGAATTTAAAGTAGATGAAGCTGCCTTAACCGGCGAGTCGGTGCCAGTAGATAAAAAACCTGAGGTAATTCAAGAAGAGAAACAGGTGGCCGATCGGAAAAATATGGTGTATAAAGGTACACCGGTTACGGGAGGAAAAGGTAAAGCCATCGTCGTTGCCACCGGAATGAATACCGAAATGGGAAGTATTTCCGCATTGGTGCAAGATCAGGAAGCTAGCCAAACGCCTTTAGATAAAAAGCTGAACAAACTTACCAAAGTACTTATTTACGTAATTCTGGGGCTGGCCGTAGCCTTTTTTGCCTTTGGCTATTTGGCAGGCAAAGATGTGTATTTATTGGTGCAAACTGCCATTGCCTGGGCTATTGCCGCCATTCCGGAAGGTTTGCCTATTGTAGCGAGTATAGCTCTGGCACGAGGAATGTTGCGACTTTCCAAAAAAAATGTACTCATAAAACGCTTAAGCGCAGTAGAAACTCTGGGTGAAACTACTGTAATTTTCACCGATAAAACCGGAACACTTACCAAAAACGAGCTTACCGTAAAAGCTTTCTCCATTCCCGGCGATAACTATTGGAAGGTAAATTGGAAGGAATACCAACCAAAACTTTCTGATGCTGAAAATGCAGAAGATCAGGATAATTTTCAAGCTTTATTTAAAATAAGCGTTCTCGCCAACGACGCTTCTTTGCAGGAAGAAGACAACGATGCCAAAGGCGATCCGCTGGAAATTGCTTTACTAAATTTCACCAAAGCTTTCAACGAAGAAAAATTTCAGGAGCATCAAAAATTAGAGCGAAAATTACACGACCCGTTTGACTCTGACGCTATGGTAATGGGTGCGGTTTACGAAGTGGAAGAAGGTTTTTATATGGCTGGAAAAGGTTCTGCAGATAAAATTTTGGAACGCTCTAAAAAGATTCTGGTCCACGGCGAAGAAAAAGAGTTTACCGAAGAAGATAAAAAAGAATGGCTCGAAAAAAACGATCAACTTTCTAAAGACGGTTTGCGCGTGTTAGGTTTTGGTTATAAAGAACTAAAAGAACTCCCTCAAGGTGAAGCAGAAGAGGATTTTCTTTACGAACTGGTCTTTGCGGGACTGGTTGGATTTATAGATCCACCGCGTAAAGAAGTGGAAAACAGCATGGATAACACCAAAAACGCCGGAATAAAAGTGGTTATGGTTACAGGAGATCATCCAGGAACGGCACAAAACGTAGCCAAAGAAGTTCATCTCGCTAGTGAAGAAGACGACCAGGAAAACGTAGTACACGGAAAAGATTTGGGTGAAAAATTAAATAAAGACGCCAAAAAATTATTAGCCACCAAAGTATTTTCGCGAGTTACGCCCGAACAAAAATTAAAACTCATCGAATTTTACCAGGAACATGGCGAAATTGTAGGAATGACCGGCGACGGGGTTAACGATGCACCTGCCTTAAAAAAAGCCGATATTGGGATCGCGATGGGAAAACGAGGCACGCAAGTAGCACAGGAGGTGGCCGATGTTGTATTAAAAGACGATGCCTTTCAATCTATCGAGTTAGCCATAGAGCAAGGAAGAATAATTTTTGAGAATATCCGTAAGTTTGTGGTATACCAACTTTCGTATCATTTAAGCGAAATTATTATTATCGCTTTAATGAGTTTTACGCTGTTTGTGTTGCCAATTCTACCTTTGCAATTACTGTTTCTTAACTTACTTTCTGATGTTTTTCCGGCGCTGGCTTTGGGAATTGGACGCGGTAATCCTGGCGTGATGGATTTGCCGCCAAAAGACCCGGAAGAACCTATTATTACCAAAAAAAATTGGACACAAATTGCCGTTTACGGACTTATAATTGCAACAAGTGTGAGCGGCGCTTATCTTTATGCGCATTTCGTGTGGAACAGCCCCGAGGATATTACCAACAACATTGCCTTTTTTAGTTTGGCATTTTCTCAATTCCTACATGTTTTTAATATGCGGGATGGCACCGAACCGTTTTTTAATAATCAGGTTACGCGCAATAAATATGTGTGGATGGCAGTAGCTTTGTGTTTTGCAACAGTAATCGTTGCTTATTTTATCCCCGGCCTGGCCGATGTTTTTAACTTCCAGGATTTAGAAACGCGGGTTTGGGTACTCATTGCAATAGCCAGTTTATTGCCGAGTGTCGTTATACAACTAATAAAATTTATAAAGAAGGATTTTTAACAGGTGTGATTGGGATCAGAAAGCATATTTAAATTAAATATGGAATCCAATTTGAGTAATTAAATGGAAAAACAAAACCTTAACACTTTGTGCGGAAAGAGTGAAATGGAAGATGACGGTTTTTCGCTTTTAATTAGCTGATTTGTGATTAAGCTTGAGGTAGGGTAGGCTATAATACGCAGAAGGTGATAGTAGATATTAGAAAATAAATAATATTCTTAGGTTATAAAAGCTTAAGAGCTAGTAAGCTTAAAAGAAAAAAAATATGAATTTGTTGTATGATAAAAAATGAAGCTGGTATCTCATTTGAGACCCAATGAAGTGTATAAAAGTTAAAATAACAGGGATGCGAACTCTGTTATTTTAACTTTATATTATTTACTAGATAGTCCTTACTAGAATAATTCTAGGCGTTTAACTTTTTCCTCAAATTATCAATATCGCTAGATATTTTAGAGTCAATTACCCGAGCATAGATTTGTGTAGTTGATATTTTAGAATGCCTCAAAAGCTTTGATACCGTTTCTATTGGAACTCCATTTGCCAAGGTTACGGTAGTAGCGAAAGTATGTCGGGCGGTATGAAAACTCAATTTCTTTTTTATTTTTAGTTTATCTGTAACCTCTCTTAAATATTCATTAGTTTTCTGATTGGAATAAACCGGTAATAATTTTTCTGTCCCATCAATTTTTGGATGCGCTTTATATCGGTCTAGAATTTTCTGAGCTTCTTTCAATATCGGAATACGAACGGCCGTATTAGTTTTACTTCTTCTGGTATAAATCCAATTTTTACCATCAATCCCAATTTGCAAATGATAATTTTTTAATGCCTTGACATCTGCATATGTTAGGCCAGTATAGCAAGAAAAAATAAAAATATCTCTGTTAATAGATAATACAGGTTTTTCTAATATTTCATTTTTAATCTTTTCAAGCTCTGTTTTGTTTAGGTATACCATATCTACTTGCTCAAACCGTAGCTTGAATTTTTTACTAGGATTTTTTTCAATCCAATCTAAATCTCCGGCTAGGCCCATTAACTTTTTGAAACGCTCCATATGCTGCATTACTCCATTATTATGAAGACCTGGCAAGGCTCGTAAAAAACTTTCAAATCCAAGAGTAAATTGATAATCAATCTGCTTTAAATAGATATCAGAGATATTTAAGTGTGTTTTTAGATATTTTTTTAAGTAAGATTCTGTAGTGTAGTAGTTTTTCATGGTTCCATACTTCAGAATTTTATCCATCTTTTCTTTATGATAATTAATTAAATAGGTTAGTGTAAAATGTTGTTGATCACTTTTTAAGTATCGCGACTTGATTTTCTGTGCATTTATAATCTGGTCTTCTTTAACGAGAGTATCATATGCATCATATAATAATGCTTTGGTTTCATCAATCTTTTTATTGATCTGCTGACTTTCTATACTATTCCCTTTTAATCTATTTGCAGCCTGATTCCACTTATCAATTGGAATAGTACGTTTTAAACTAATTTCAAGGAATTTACCGTTAACGGTAATTCGGGCATAAAGAAGGGCTAGATCTGATTGGTTTTTCTTTTTTCGGACAATAAAAGAAATAGAAAAGGTTTGACTGGTACGCATAGCTTAACAATTTAAATTAAACAATCATTAAGAATACGAAGTCAAACTGCACATGTAATTATAAAAAATGAGACGTATAAAAATACAATAAAAAAGCTCACGATTAACTCACAGTTATAGCCATGAACTCACGATTAACTCACATTAAATTTGAAATGTTTTATTAAAGTTTGAGAAACAAAAAAGGGTAACTATATGAAAACCATACAATTACCCTTTATTTTTGATATTTTGAAATCTTAAAAAGTCGGGATGACAGGATTTGAACCTGCGACCCCACGCCCCCCAGGCGTATACGCTACCAGACTGCGCCACATCCCGATTCAACATTCAATTTTAGTTTTCAGAATCCGTTTTATTTAAGTTTCTGGCTTTCCCTCTTAAACTGTAAGAAAACAATAGACACTGCCTAAAATCGAGATACAAATTAAAGTGCTTATTTGCTATTATCAAAACGAAAAGCCTATTTTTTAGATGCTTAATTTCGTGTCATCTTAAGGTGTTGATAGTCAGTTTTGAAATTTTATAAAATAAACTTTCAGTCTATTATTTTATAAGATGGAATTTGTGGGATTGGTTTTTACAACAAAAAAAGGTCGCTTGAAAAACTATTCAAACAACCTTCTGCAATTTATATAATTAATTCTTTATTGGATATTTCTCTGAATTTTATCTATTGCGTTTTGTATAGACTTATCGGGTTCTATTATATTATTGCTTCCCCAGAATTGCAAATCAGTGAAACCAGAAATATCATCGCCCATCACAACTCTCTTATTCAGGAAATTTTCATTTTTCTTAATTCGGTCTTCTGTCTCAAGCTGCCAATTGGTTACAGCCATTTCAGAATTTACCTGGTATCTCGAATTAAACAGTTTTTTCTTCCAGTTTACTACAAAGAGAAGTTTGGCGTTGGAGTATCCAAAATACCATTTTCCGTTTTGCTGATGATAGTCTATATCATACATTACTTCAATGGGGTATACCTTGGTTCCACCCGGTTTTTTATTTACAAACATATTGGTAGCTGCCCGCCTGTTATCTACATTCATATTTAATTTCGCTCTTACCAGGCTTTGGGTTTCGGCATCTATATAAAGCTTTCCAAAAAACCAGGGCATTTCTTTATTCATATCTTTAAAGCTTACCACATATAATTGACGGTTGTCAATTCGAGTTGGCTCTTCAAAATTGAATTCATAATTGTCTAAGTTCTCTTCGTAAAATAGATAATCAGGATATTTCATGACATCAATAAAGAGCGTATTAAATGGCCCGCCACGTAATTTAAGTGCCAGGGTGTCTAAACGGTCATAATCTGCCGTTTTACGGGCTTTTACTAATTCTATATCTTCCTCTCCATAATGACTATAAGGTTTTTTATGAATTTTCACCACGGCTTCGCTTAATGAAACGTTTCTATTGCCTTTACTAATACTTTCTCTATAGAAAGCAGTCATTTGGGTAGGATTATCAATATAATTATCCCCGCGATTATCCAACATTGATCGCACCAATCTTCGCGCATCGCCTGCTTCATAAACTTTCACTTCAGAAAGTTCTTCTACCACCGGGTCCAGATAAATTAAAGTACCCTCGGGTTTAAAATAACTAAGAGGTAAATTTTTACTCTGGTAGCCCAGGTATGAAATGTTTACCGTGGCAGGGCTTATGTCTGTTGGGACTTTAAGAGAAAATTTTCCTTCGGAATTAGTAACCGTAGAAATATTGGTTTCATTTACCGAGATATGGGCGTTCATAATTATATCCTCGCTATTGGAGTTAATTACTTCACCTTTATATTCTACATAATCCTGAGAGGTATTTTGTAAAATTATTGTCGCATTTAGGGGCGTATAGCTAACAAGTACACCCACTAAAAAAAGAATTAGGGTTTTTAAATTTTTCACAGCTATAAAGTTTTGATATTCATTCTAATATACGAAATTTTAAGCAGAAATAATAGTGAGATTCCAGGCTTCAATAAATATAGTTTTCTGTGTATTAGCAGGGGGAATTTAGCCATAGCCAAAAAAATGACTAATTTCGAAAGGAAAAGATAATGGACTTTTAGTATAAATTATGGGTCACCAGCATCATCATCACTCTTCTGGAAAAAACCTTAAACTGGCTTTTTTCTTGAATCTTGGATTTACGATTCTTGAATTTATTGGTGGAATTTATGTGAATAGCATTGCTATAATTTCAGATGCGGTACACGACCTGGGAGATAGCCTATCCCTTGGTACTTCCTGGTACCTGGATCACAAAGCACAACAAAAAAGCGATTCAAAATTTTCCTTTGGTTACAGAAGGTTTTCGCTGTTAGGAGCACTAATTAATAGTTTGGTACTTATTGGCGGTTCTGTGTATGTGATCTATGAAGCCGTTGGAAGATTAATGAATCCTGAGCATTCTGATGCACAGGGAATGATGATCTTCGCGATAATAGGGGTAGCCGTGAATGCTTATGCGGCCTGGAAATTGAGTGGCGGGAAAACCCTTAACGAAAAAGTGGTTTCCTGGCATCTAATGGAAGATGTTTTAGGTTGGGTTGCCGTGTTGGTGGTCTCCATTATTCTTCAATTTAAGGATATCCATTACCTGGATCCTGCTTTATCGCTGGCCATTACGTTATATATTCTTTGGAATGTATTTAAAAGATTAAAAGAGACGTTATTTATTTTTTTGCAGGGCACTCCGGCAGATATTAATTTGAAGGAAATAAAGAATAAAATTGAAAACATCCAGGGAGTAGCTTCTTCCCACCACGTACACATTTGGTCGCAGGAAGGAGAGCACCACGTTTTTACGGCTCACGTGAAGCTTGAACACGTTAATAAATTTGAAGAATATTTAAAGCTGAAAACCGAAGTGTTGAATACGCTTGAAACATACAATTTTGAACATTTCACCGTTCAGTTTGAGCTGGATTCAGAAACCTGTAGTTTAGAATAGAAGTTTTTTCATCGCCTGTATACCGTTTAGTTTTTTATCTAGAATATTCAATTTAAATATTTACTTGAATTTATTGCTATAGGTAGATTTCCCTAATAAATTAGCTGTCAGTGTTTCATCGATTAATCGTTTTTTCTTACAAGTTCTCATTATAATAGTTCCTAAAAATCTTTGTATTTTTGAGTAACTAATTAGCAAATCAATCTAAATTTCTTCAACATTACCCTACTGCGAAGAGATGGAGTTAGAACTCCTGTACGTAATACTTGCAGATAAATCTTAATTATGTCGTGGTACGTTTTATACACCAAACCAAGAACTGAAAAAAGAGTGGCCGAAAGTTTGGAACAAATGGGGGTGAAGGTTTATTGTCCTTTAATTACCGAAATCAAACAGTGGAAAGATCGCAGGAAAAAACTAAAGACTCCTCTTTTTAAATCCTATGTTTTTATTAAGCTGGAAGAAAAGAATCGCAACCGGGTTTTTGATGTGCCAGGAGTAGTTAGGTATTTATTCTGGCTTGGGAAGCCGGCAATAGTAAGAAATGAAGAGATTGAAGTTATCCAGGAATGGCTTGATGGTGAAAAAGTTGACGATGCGAAAGTAGAGCACCTTAACGAAGGGGATAAAATAAGCATCAAAAACGGACTTTTTAAAGACCAGGAAGCCATTATTCGTGAAGTCGGAAAAAGAAAAATGCGACTTATTCTCCCAAAATTAGGATGTACAGTTGAGGTTTTAACCAAAGAGGTGGTTTAAAAGTTTTTTCAATTATTTTGAAATTGCTAAGTACTAAGTAAGAATAGATTTTTTAATTTTCACTCACAACTCACAACTCACAACTCACAACTCACAACTCACAACTCACAACTCACAACTTCACCGTCAAACTACTATAACCCTGTCCGTTTCGGGTTAATTGAATTTGGGTGGCAATACGTTCCTTCAAAGATGCAACGTGGCTTATAATTCCAATTGTTTTACCAGATTCTGCCTGTAGTTTTTCTAAAGTGTCCAGGGTTTGATCTAAAGTTTCAGGATCTAAAGTCCCAAAACCTTCATCAATAAATAAACTGTTTATTTCAACGTTTCTTGACGCCAGATCAGATAAGGCCAGTGCCAATGACAAACTTAAAAGAAAGGTCTCGCCGCCAGAAAGTGTTTTAACCGATCGTCTTTGCCCGCCCATATCTTCATCAATAGCAACCAGGCCGTCGTCTTCATCTTCGTTTGCTTTGTCTATTCTATAACGTTGGCTTAGATCTTTTAACCTCACATTTGCCAGATGAATTAATTGCGAAAGGGTAAGATCTTGAGCAAAATCATTAAACTTTTTCCCCTGCCTGTCGCCAATTAGCGTATTTAAAAGTCGCCAGCGTTTGCTCTGTTTTTCTTTTTCAGCAATTTGTTTTTCCAGTTGCTTTAGTCGCGATAGATATTCTTTGTTATTTTCTAGTTTTCTTCCCAATTCTCTACAAGTAGACTGGGCTAGCTCAAATTCTTTCTGTTTTCCTGACTGTTCTGCTACTAAATCAGCTGCAGCGCGTTCACTTTCATTTTCTTTAAACTGTTTTAATTGCTTTTGTAAAGTAGAAATTTCAGTAGAGGCAATACTTCTTTGTTTTAAAATATTGTCTTTTTTGTCTTTTAATTCCAGGAATTTGTTGCCTGGCAAGAGTGATCGGAATGCACTTTCAACAGATTCAAAACTTTGTTTTAAGATTTCGGGTCGAAGCTTTTCCAGCAGTTCCTCATATCTTTTTGATTGCTGACTCAACTGCTCTTTTTGCTCTTTTTCGTTTTGTTTTAAGTAATTCTTTTCGTGAATTAAAGCATTCCATTTATCCAGTAATTCCCGGCTGTCTTCCACAATATTATTTCCTGAATAACTTGATTGAAGTTGCTGCTGTAGTAATTTGCCTTGTTGCAGAATTTGATCTAATTCTTCCAGAATCGGTAATCCAGTTGTTATTGCTCTTAATTTCTGTTGCGTAGTTACAAACGCGTCCAGGCTTTCAATTTTAGTATTTATTTTCGCGATATAAGTTTCCCAATCTATCTTTTCAGCTAAATTTAAATCAGGATATTTTTCACTGAATATTTTCTCGTTTTCAGAAACCTGGTTTTCAATCTCAGTTAATTCCTTTTTAGCTTTTTGTAGCGATTCTTCTATATGTAAAAATTTGGATTGCGCCTGGGTAAGTTTTTTGTTTTGCTCCTCTATTTCATTACTTTTTGCTGAAATCTTTATTTCAAGCTCATCTTCAAATTCGGGAAGATGTTCAGAATAAGGATGCTCCTTAGAACCACAAAGCGGACAGGCTTCCCCGGTTTTTAGTGAGTTTCTAAGTTCTTCTAATTCTGCTGTTACTAATTGATTATCTTTTTTAAGCTGAAGTATCTTTAAATCTTTTTTTAAGGAAACAATTAGATCTTTTTCCTTTTCAATAATTTTTGGGAGAGCTTCCAGTTCCGGTTGATGTGCCTGAATATCTTTAGTAAGTTTGGCACTATTATCCTCGAGCTGGAGTTTTTTTTCTGAAAACTGCTTGGCCTCACGGGCCATTTCCAAATCGCTTTTTAAACGTGATTTTTCAGAAATCAGTTTTTCTAAATCGACTTCTTTCAGCTCAGTTTCGAGTTGATGTTTCTGCTGAAGTTGATCGGCCTGAAGTTCTTCCAGAAGTTTCTTTCCGGTCTTTAGATCATTCTCCGGAAAGTTCAGTCTTAATTCACGAATCTCGGTTTTGAATAATTGTAGCTTACTTTTATAATCACGACCCAAAGAAGTTTTTTCATCCTGAAGCCTGACTATTTTTTTGGTAAAAAGATTCAGTTTTTCTTTTAAATTTTCCGCATTAACATCTTCCTGAACAAAACCTTTTACCTGCTGAATAAACCCGGAGGTATTCTCTTTATTTGCTTCAATTTTTTCTAAGGTCCTGCCCAGGTTTTCTTTTAAACTTTGCAATTCCTGCTGAAACCTGTTCCAGGATTGTAATTCTTCAGCAATAGGTTGTAGTTTCTCGTGTTGGCTGAGACTTTCACCATATTCGGCTTCAAATTCTTTAAGCTGTTGATTCAGTTTTGATTCTTCCTCCTGTAAACCGCTTATTTCTTTTTCCTGCTTTTGAATGTTCTCCTTTAACTCCAGCTGTTTTTCAATCAGTTTCAGATCCTTCTGCAAACTTTCAGTTTGAGTAGTTTTTTCTTCTAAATCTTTATTGAAAGTGTCAAGATCTTCTTTGGAAAGCAAATAAGATTCAAAGAGTTTTATTTCGTTTTGCTGGGATTCAATCTCTTTAGTTTCGGCTTTAAAACGTTCAAAAGCCATAATGCCTAATTGGCGATAAATGCCTGTACCGGTAATTTTTTCCAGTAATTCGCCGCGTTCTTCTTTTTTAGCCGAAAGAAATTTAGCAAAATCGCCCTGGGCCAGTAAAACCGATTTAATAAACTGATCGTAATTTAAACCGATCAATTCTTCATTTTTCCCCGGAACTTCAGATTTTTTAAGATCTAGTAACGAGTTATCCTGAAGATTGGCAATCTCCATATTATAATCATTGAGATTTCCATTTCGATTCACCTCAATACTCCAGGAAGATGTGTAGCGACCTGAACCGGTCTCAAAAGTTACTTTGGCGTAAGCTTCCTTTTGGTTTCGGGTAAGAATGGCTCCTTTTTCCCTAATTTCTTTTTTACTGATTTTCCCCAGCCTTGGCACCTGATTAAAAAGCGCGAGTGAGATCACATCCAGAATACTGCTCTTACCACTTCCGGTTGGTCCGGTGATGGCAAAAAGAGTATTTCCCGAAAACGGAGCTGCTTCAAAATCTATAAAATTTTCACCTTTTAGGGAATTAATATTTTTAAAGGCTATGCTTAGAATCTTCATTATTTAAGCTTTTTTAGATTGATGCACTTCTTCAAGAATTTCATTAAAAGCGCTCATTAATTCCTTGCGGGTTTCCTCATCTTCTTCCTGTTTGTCTACCAATTTTTGAAAAACATCTAAAGGTTGCAGATCTTCCAATTGTTGTTTTTCTTCATAAAGTTCGCCGCTACCACTAATCTTATTTTCAAAACTGGCGCGATGTTTTACAATCTGGTAACCTTCCACCTTAAAATTATCGACTAACTGATCGAGTTCATAGATTTTATTAGCATCAAAATTTTCTTCCAGCAATTCAATTTCAATTAAAGAAGCTAGTCCTTCCCGATCTTGCAGCTCTATTAATTTCTGCTGAAGTTTTTCCAGGTTTCCAGTAATTTTCAATAATTCTCTAAAGCCTGGAATTTCTATACTTTTTGGTTCCCAACCGGTCTCGGTATCCAAAAGTAGGATTCTATTAATATTGCTGCGCTCACTAAACGAAAGTGGAATAGGAGAACCGCTATAAAAAGTAGGAGTAGCTGCATTTACCCTTTGTGGTTTGTGAATGTGGCCAAGGGCGATATAATTATAATAATCTCCAAACTGAAGCGCATTAAAAGCTGCCTGGTTGCCAATTTGAATGTCGCGCTCACTTTCTGAGGTTTCTGCGCCGGCAGCAAATAGATGCCCCATAGCAATGGTAGGAATTTCAGGGAATTCAGATTTACAAATTTCAGCAGTATCTAAAAATGTTTGCTGAATTCCTTTTCGCAAAGCTTCCAGCCGGTCTTCGTAAGAATTTCCCTGGCTGGCAGTTCTTAAATCTGCATCCCGAAGATAGGGGAGTGCGGCAATAAGAAGTTCGGTTTCATTTTTATCATTTTTAATAGGAACAATACATTCTGAAAGTTCATCTGGCAAACCTCCAATAATATGAATATCTAATTCCCGTAGCACTTCCTGCGGGGCATTTAGCATAGTTGGAGAATCGTGATTTCCACCGGTAAGAATTATTTTGCAGTCTAGTCGCTTCAGTTTCATCAAAGCTTTAAAATATTGCTGCCTTGCTTCCGAAGAAGGATTTGCGAGATCAAAAACATCTCCCGACACCAATAAAACCTTTACTGTATTTTCAGAAATACAATTGCAAAGCCAATCTATAAAAAGATCAAAATCGGGTTGTAAACTATGTTTATGCAGTTTTTTACCAATATGCCAGTCGGCAGTATGCAGAATTTTCATAAGAATCGGTTAAGAATTTGTGCCGGTGTGAAAGCCCGAAAATAATAAAAATTGGGCGTTTAAAATATTCCGTTTAAGCCTGAATATTTTTAATTTTATAGATTCAATTAAACACCTGTGAAAAACGTACCTCACCAAAAATATGATGACCTGGAAGAGAAATTAAATGTGCTCTCCCACGGATTTGGTTTAGTTTTAAGCATTTTAGGTCTCGTTTTGCTAATATCAAGGGCGAACGAACTTGGTGAAACGGTACACCTTGTAAGTTTTAGCATTTTTGGCGCAAGTATGATCTTGCTATACGCGGCTTCAACTTTTTACCATAGCGCGACCAATAAAAGTTTGCGTTATAAATTAAATATTCTGGACCACGCTTCAATTTACGTGCTTATCGCAGGAAGCTACACGCCCTTTGCCCTAGTAACATTAGACGGGTGGATTGGGTGGACCATTTTTGGTGTGGTTTGGGGTATTGCACTAACCGGGATTATTCTTAAACTTTTCTTTATCGGGAAATACCAAACCCTGTCTACTATTATGTATGTACTTATGGGTTGGATCATCGTTTTTGCCATTAAACCTTTATACGATAATTTAAGCACAGAAGGTTTGTGGTGGCTGTTTGCCGGCGGGATTTCGTATACTATTGGTGCGGTGTTATTTAGTTTTGATAAAGTGAAATTCAATCACGCTATTTTCCATATTTTCGTGCTTTTCGGGTCGTTTTGCCATTATCTTTCTATTTATTTTTATGTGTTGCCGGGCTAGACTTTCGGTTAAAAACACAAGCAATTCTCAATTTAAATACTAATTTTAGTTTCTGAAAAAGAAATGTTTTCAGAATTAATAAATAGCACAGCAATATATATGTTACAGGAATTAAAAGAAGCCTACGGTTTTATTTTTGAAGATGAACTTATTGAAGAGATAAACAAGGTAGGCCAACTTCAGTTTAAAGCGCAGGGCGAAAAAATTATTGAGATTGGCGATTATGTGAAAATGATGCCTTTACTAATTGAAGGCGCTATTAAAATTATGCGTGAGGATAAAGATGGAGATGAATTATTATTGTATTTCCTGGAACGTGGCGATACCTGTGCCATGACTCTTTCCTGTTGTCTTGGCCAAACCAAAAGTGAAATTAGGGCTGTGGCAGAGCGAGACACAAAGTTAGTGATGATCCCTATTGAAAAAATGGAAGAATGGACTTCGAAATATAAATCCTGGCGAGATTTCGTCTTTGCGAGTTACCAGGCCCGTCTTACCGAAATGCTGGATACCATAGATACCATTGCTTTTATGAATATGGATCAGCGTTTAATGAAATACCTTGAAGATAAAGCGAAGATTAATCAAAATGAGGTGATTGCGGTTACACACCAGCAAATTGCATACGATTTACATACTTCACGAGTGGTAATTTCCAGGTTGTTGAAAAAACTTGAACTGGACGGAAAGATAAAACTACAACGCAACAGCATAGAAGTAATGGCACTTTAGACCTATGTAACCCTTGTTACTGTACGAGCCCCATATTGCAAGTACTTTTGCACCGAAATAATATTTAGATATGGAAATACTAGAAATACTGGGTTACTTTGGAGCATTAATAATTGGAGTTGTCTTAGGTCTTATTGGCGGCGGTGGTTCTATATTAACGGTTCCCGTGCTTGTTTATTTACTGGCAATTAATCCTGTAACAGCTACGGCTTATTCCCTTTTCGTAGTTGGTGCTTCTGCTTTAGTGGGTGCGTTTAAAAATATGCAGAAGAAACTGGTAGATTTTAGAACCGCTATCGTGTTTTCTATTCCGGCTTTTATAGCTGTTTATGCCACTCGAAAATATATGGTGCCCGCCATTCCCGAATCACTTTTTAGTATAGGTGGTTTTGAAATCACGAAAAATATCGGGATTATGCTGTTTTTTGCGATCATTATGATTTTGGCTTCGGTCTCCATGATTAGGGAAAATGGCAAGAAAAAAGCAGAAGCAGAAAAAATAAGTTATAACTACCCATTAATTATTATTGAAGGGATTGTAGTTGGTGTCTTAACCGGGATTGTTGGTGCCGGCGGAGGGTTTTTAATTATCCCAGCCCTGGTGCTTCTGGCTAAGCTCCCCATGAAAAAAGCCGTGGCTACATCTTTATTAATTATTGCAATTAAATCGCTTATAGGATTTATTGGGGATGTTCAGAATATGAATATAGATTGGATATTTTTAGCCATCTTCACCGGTCTTTCGGTAGTAGGAATGTTTGTAGGTATCTATCTCAATAAATTTATAGATGGAAAAAAACTTAAAAAAGGTTTTGGTTGGTTCGTCTTGCTAATGGGTGTGTATATTATTTGGGCCGAAATCTCATAAAATTGAGAACTATTAGAATAGATTAAAAACTGAAATAAATGCATTATAAAAACTACATTTTTGTTGGGATACAACTTGTACTTTTTATTGCTTTTATTTTTGAAATAGATACTTTAAAATTTAACCGGCTGGAAGGGCTCCAACCGGTTTTTTTAGTTTTAAGTGGGCTGGGTTTCTTATTTATACTTATAGCTTTGCTGCAATTAAATACCAATCTGTCACCTTTCCCGAAGCCGAAGAATAATGCTATTTTAATTACTTCTGGGGTTTATAAATATGTTCGGCATCCCATTTATTCAGGAATCCTCTTTGCGCTATTTTTTCTGGCCCTGTATTTTAATTCGTTTTATAAGCTTGGCATCGTGCTCTTGTTAGTTTTACTTTTTAGGTATAAATCAAATTACGAAGAAGAACAATTATGTTTAAAGTATCCAAATTATCGTGATTACCGGCAGAACACCGGTAGATTTTTCCCTAAATTTATTTGTTGAAAATTATATTGATAAGTCCATATTTAATGGTTTTAAAATCAATAAACTAGAAGTTGATGGAGAATTTAGATTATGCTCGCCTACAAATGGCCTTTACTTTAGGCTTCCACATTATTTTTGCCTGTATTGGTATGGTAATGCCTTTCTTTATGGTGGTAGCGCACCATAAATGGTTAAAAACACGAAATCCCGTTTATAAAAGATTAAGTATGGCCTGGCTAAAAGGAGTGGCCATTTTTTTTGTAACCGGTGCGGTTTCAGGTACTGCTCTTTCTTTTGAACTGGGAATGCTTTGGCCCGAATTTATGAAACACGCAGGGCCAATAATTGGAATGCCCTTTTCGCTGGAAGGCGCTGCATTTTTTGTAGAAGCCATCGCCCTTGGATTCTATCTCTACGGCTGGAATAAGCTCCCGGAAAAATTTCACTGGTTTACTGGAGTCATTATAGGTGTTTCAGGTGTAGCTTCAGGAATACTAGTAGTTTCAGCAAATGGATGGATGAATGCTCCCTCAGGCTTCGATTATATTAATGGGGAATTTACTAATATAGATCCTGTTGCCGCCTTATTGAATCCTGCCTGGTTTACACAAGCTTTGCATATGACGTTAGCTGCCTTTGTAGCCACTAGTTTTGGAGTTGCAGGAATTCATGCTTTTCAAATTTTCCGGAAAAGAAATGTAGAATTACATACTAAAGCTTTTAAAATCGCAATCATTTTTGGAGCAGTTGCCGCATTTTTGCAGCCAATAAGCGGCGATCTTTCGGCAAAAGATGTAGCCGAACGCCAACCGGTAAAGTTGGCTGCTATGGAAGCACATTATGAGACCGAAAAAGGTGCTCCGCTCTATATTGGAGGCATTGTAGATGAAGAAAACCGAACGGTAACCAATAAAATTGAAATTCCTAATGCTTTATCTTTCCTGGCTTTTGGGGATTTTGATGCCGAAGTAAAAGGATTAAATGATTTCCCTGAAGATGAACTTCCTCCGGTTGCGATTGTGCATTATGCCTTTCAAATTATGGTGGGGATCGGGACATTATTGATGTTTGCCGGGCTCATTTATTTTATCAGTTTAAAGAAGAAAAAATTGCTTAATAATAAATATTACTGGCTATTATTTATAGTTGTTGCTCCGCTTGGTTTTGTAGCCATAGAAGCAGGTTGGGTTGTTACCGAAGTTGGACGCCAGCCCTGGATAATTCACCAGATAATGCGCACCAAAGATGCCGTAACTCCTATGCCTGGAATGAAGTATAGTTTCTTTTTCTACCTGTTTTTATATACGGTGCTGGGAATAACCGTTACCTGGTTAATGAACCGACAGATAAAATCTCTTAATCAAGAACCCAACGAGGACGGTTCTAAGGAAAATTCCTCTCAGAAATCTTTTGATCGTGAAAGAGCGCGTAAAAACAATCCTATTAACATGAAGAATAAAAGCAAAGATTAGTTATGTTGTATATAGTGTTATTTTTTCTGCTGTTTTCATTGCTTTTATATGTGCTACTCGGTGGTGCCGATTTTGGTGCTGGAATTGTAGAATTGTTTTCTTCTGCAAAAAATAAGGAGCATACCAGAGATACAATTTATAGGGTAATGGGCCCCATTTGGGAGGCAAATCATATCTGGCTTATTATTATGCTTGTAATTTTGTGGGTGGCTTTTCCCGCTTACTTTAATATCATGATAATCTATTTGCATATTCCTTTAACTTTAGTTTTGCTGGGGATTACCCTGCGAGGTGTGGCTTTTGTTTTTAGGCATTATGATGCGGTGGTAGATAAATCTCAATTCTGGTATAACTGGCTTTTTAGAATAGGAAGTTTTGTTACACCAGTTTTTCTGGGAATGTCTTTCGGGGCACTTATTGGTGGTAAAATTATTATTACCGAAGATTATGAAAATTACGGCTTTTATGATCTTTTTATGCAACACTGGCTCAATATTTTTAGCCTGTTGGTTGGTTTATTTTACGCGGCTCTTTGCGCATTTTTAGCATCCACACTTCTAATTGGTGAAGCCGAAGGTAAAGCCCGAAAGCACTATGCTAGAAACTCGGCATTCTTTACTTCGGTTTTGGTGGTGCTTGGATTTATTTTAATCAGTTTTGGATATTTCAGCGATGTAAAATTTGCCGAAGATTTTATACATAATCCGGTTTCCCTGGCCTGTGTGGCTTTTTCCGGAATCTTATTATTTCCGTTGTGGAAATTCATTAAGAAGGAATACCGAATAGCCAGTAGATATTTAGCTGTTTTCCAGGTGATTTTAGTTCTGTTTGCAGCACTTTACGCTCATTTTCCGTATATAATTATTACTGCAGACAAAGAAGTAAGTTTGCTGGCAAACCTGGCCCCAGAGGCTACGATTAGTAATCTGGCCATCATGCTTCTTATTGGAGGATTTATAATTTTACCCGGACTTTTTCATTTGATGCGTTCTTTTAATATGATTAAGGTTTTAGAGAAAAATGAGAAAAAATATGAGTAAGTTGTTGTACGGTGTAGATTTATGATTATAAAACAACTGATTATAAAGCCTGTTTTTTATCCTGAGTCCAGGAAATTTTTCGGGTAAAAATTGATCACAAATTATTTTGCAAATTCAGAGGAAATAAAGATTATGAAAGAGATGAAAGCACATTGGGAAGAAGTATATGCAAAGAAGTCTTATCCTGAAACAAGTTGGTATCAGGAAAAACCTGAGATTTCATTAAATTTTATTCAACAATTAGAATTGCCCTATACCTCGAAGATTATAGACATTGGTGGTGGAGATTCTAATCTTGTAGATTTTTTAATGAAAGAAGGTTATCGCGATATTTCGGTTCTGGATATTTCTAAAGAGGCTTTGGAAAAAGCTGAAGCCCGATTGGGCGCCGAAGCGGAAAAGGTAACCTGGATAAACGCTGATGTTTCAAGCTTTGAAGCAACCCAAACCTATCACCTTTGGCACGATAGAGCGGCGTTTCATTTTTTAACTGAAGATCAGCAAATTGAAAATTATATACGTACACTGGAAAATTCGGTTATTCCCGGTGGGTTTGTAATTATTGCAACTTTTTCAAAGAATGGACCTACAAAATGTAGCGGCCGTACGGTTAAGCAATATGATAAAGAAGATCTTGAAAATTTACTTGAAGCCAAATTTAATCTTGTTGAAAGTAAAAACATAGATCACACAACCCCAACGGGAGCTATTCAGAATTTTACGTTTTGTTGTTTCAGAAAAAAATAGAAATTTTATGAAAGAGTTTTGGGATGAACGCTACGCCGAACCGGATTATGTTTACGGAAAAGCTCCCAACAAGTATTTCAAAAGGAAACTTGATGAAATACAGCCAGGGAAAATTTTGTTCCCGGCAGAAGGGGAAGGCCGTAATGCAGTTTACGCAGCCAAAAGAGCTTGGAAGGTTTCTGCTTTTGACATTAGTAAAGAAGGAAGGGAGAAAGCCCTTAAGTTGGCAAATTCAGAAGATGTAGAAATTGATTACCAAGTTGGGAAATTGGCCGATATGGATTATAAAGCGGAACAGTTTGATGTTATAGCTTTAATCTTCGCCCATTTTTCACCGGAGGACAAACAAAGCTATTTTGCAGAATTTAGAAATCTATTGAAACCTGGCGGAGTTATTATTTTTGAAGCTTTCAGCAAAGAGCAGATAGATGTTCAGAAAGAGAATCCAAAATCAGGCGGACCTAAGAATGCTGAAATGTTATTTTCAAAAGAAGAATTACAAACCAGCTTTAGCGGATTTAAATTCGAGGAATTTGAAGATAAATTAATAGAACTTTCTGAAGGAAAATACCATAATGGCAAAGCAGCGGTAATTCGTTTTGTAGCTACGAAGCCGTGATTTATAAAAAAACCTCACAAGCTATTCTCTTCACCTGTGAGGTTTGTTTTATCTAGTGGAATTCATAATCGGTTCCGGGAACCGTTGAAAAAGATTTTTCACCTAAATATTCGCAATAAGAACGCCCATCCAGTCTTGGGGAAACCGGGGAGTGCTTTTGCAGGTATTCTTCTACTACTTCGTGAATAGTATAGTCTTGTACCTCAACATTTTTAACGTTCGGCATTCGGCAAAGATTATCAATGGGGTCACCGGGCCGCACACAGGCTGAAATAGTGTAATACTCATCATCCTGGATTTTCTCGCCATTTACCTTAACCGATTTTATACGTTCCCCTTTTTCATTCTGAGAATTAAAATCTACTTCCATTCCAGAGAATCTAACCATCCAGCCGCCAAAACGCTCGGTAGGAGTTTGGGCAAAGGCATTGTGCATCTCACTTTCCAGCCAGTCTTTTATCTGCTTTCCGGTAGCCTTCCCGGTTTTTACTTTTTCATTTACCGGGAGCACGTTCCATAAATTAGCCCGGGTTATAGGCGCAGGTTTTCCGTTCTCGGGAACTATGGGATTTCCAAAACGAAATCCGTTAGAGATAGAAATATCGGCACCGGTTTTCCACCTTGCTGCATCTGTGATCATATTATCCATTGGGTTTTCCACCGTTAAATATCGGTAAAGTGGCGTTTCGGTATAACCAATTACGGTCTCCAAATGCTCTTTATAAGGTTCCTTTGCCTTGCTGACTAGTTTAGCAATTTTAGGATTGGCCGGGTATTTTTTCGGATCAACTTCTAATAACTCATATTCCTCATCTACAATCTCGCCATTTTTAAAATAAAGATTTAATTTTCCTACAAAAGAGCCAAAAGCTCCGGGTTCGGTAACTTTCGCATATTTCCCTTTAATAGGCTCCCGAACGCGTTCGTGAGTGTCGTTTCCGAAGATATAATCTACATCTTTAGCAATTGGATTGTTAGCTAATTCTACCTGCTTAAAAATTCCGAAGTGGGTTACCAAAAACAGCGCGTCAACTTTCTCTTCTTTTTTTACTTTCTGAATTAGTTCTTCCACGCCCTCGTCTAATCCGCTAAAGTCAATACCTTCACTAAAAATCGGATTTTGCCTTACAGGAACATCAGGATCGTTTATCCCGATAAACCCAAGTTTTACATCTTCAATTTCTTTAGTCCAGTAGGGTGGAAAAAGCTCTTTTTTATCTTCCTGGTGAAACATATTCTGAACAATTACAGGAGTTTCAAAACCCTGTAAAACATCCATCATTACTTTCTTGCCATAGACTACTTCCCAGTTACCCGGCACTAGAAGGTCGTAATCCATATTCTTTATAATTTCAGGAAAAATTTTTCCTTCAGAAAGTGCGGCATAGCCACTTCCCTGGATAAGATCACCGCCATCAAAAATTATGGTATTAGGGTTTTTGGCTCTTTCTTCTTCAAAGAGGGTTTGAATGTGTGCGAGGCCGCCACGTTCTTTAAATACTATTTCTTCATCTTCCCAAAATAATTCGGGGTGAGAATCAAGTTGCCCGTGAATATCGGCCGTTTGTAAAATGGTGATTTTAGTGGTTTCATCTATATTTTTCTCCGGGTTTTTACCATTTGCATTGTTGCAAGAGGTATATAAACCAATGGTAGCAATGCCTGAAAACAGGATCATTGCTGTCTTTAAACTAATTTTCATAAATTATCTTTTTATAGCTCTATACTGTAATAGTTCTTATTCTTTTGTAATTGTAAAAGATGCGTAAAGGCGTGGTCTACTACTTTTATGTAGGGATGTAAATCTTTTTTATCAATTTTTAAATAGTTTATTGAGAGTTTACAAACCTTGATCTCTACGCCCGCAGCTTTAGCTTTTTTTACGTAGTTGTTCATCTTCTCTTTATCTGTAAGCTCCTTAACATTTCGTCCATAAAGGACTATCTGAAAATCACCAAATTTGTGACCATCTTCTTGTTTCAGTGCTTCAGCAGTAAGGATTATTGGCTCTAACTGTGGAATTTTGGAAGTAGAGACTACATAATTATTCTTCTCAATTCCTGTTTTTGTTTGGGCAAAACCTGAAACGCCTAGCATAAAGACTAAGATTAGAATTCCTATTTTTTTCATCATCTTGATATTTTATATGATTTAGAATACTTTTTTTAAAGCTCTATACTGAAATATCCTTTTTTCTGAAGTTGAAAATCATATAGAATTCCATTCTCAACAACTTCCATTTCAGATGGAATTTCTTTAGGATCTACACCAAATTTTTTGAGGGAAAATCCACAGGCTTTAAGCGCCACATTAGCTTTTTTGGCTCGCTGGATAAACTTTTGCATTTGTTCTTTATCGGTTAAGCCTTTTACGGTCTGGCCGCAAACAATAACCTGGAAATCACCAAAATGATGTGCATCTTCTGCCTGTAATTCTTCCGCAGTAATTAGAATGGGTTGTAACTGCGGAATTTTCTTGGTTAAAACCACATAATTATTCTTTTCAGGATTGTGATTTTGTGAATTTGTTGTTATTGAAAACAGCATAAAAAAAGCTGTAAAGATTAAAATTGATTTTTTCATTTTTTGAATTTTGATGGCTGAAACAGCCGATTATATTTTTGTTGTTTGTTGATCTTTAAAATCGTTGAGGATAAAAAACAGGAGTCCGCCGGCTATTGCAATATTTTTAAAAAGCGGCCCCAGTGTTGTAATTTGTCCTACCTGCACGGTAAGGGTAATGGGAATTAAAACTGCCAGTAGAATTATGGCTGTCCAGCGAGTTTTGAAACCTATAAGAAGGCCAAGACCCGCAGTAAGCATAATCACGCCAGAGAGAATTACCAGTAATTCCGGATTTCCGAAAAAATAGGCGATTCCTTTGAAACTGGCCTGGTCAATTCTATTTACCGTTTTTTCAATATTGAATAAATGGTGTAAACTGGCTACGAGAAATATCCCGCTGAGCATCACCCGTAACAATTGTATAGAGCGACGACTCACTAAAATTTGTGAATTCATTTTGATTAAGAATTAGTGAATAAAAATATCTTCCGAAGTTATATTCGGAATTATATATGTTTATGCCACTAATGCCTTTGGAGGCGGATAATCTTTAGAAAAGTAAATGGAAATTATAGCCGGATTCAAATAATTGAAGTCGTGAAAATTGTCTTCAACCTCATTTTCCTGGAATTCTGGATTTGTAATAAAAAAGAAAGAATTACATATTGCATCACTACTTATAACCAAAACAGAAGAATCCTGGCTTAAAATATTATCACCGGCTGTTTGCTGATCATTTTTCTTACAAAACGGATTTACCAGCGCAATGCCTTCAGAATTCAAAACACTATTAAGCACTTTTGCGTCTAGCATTAGGAATTTTCCGAAGAAAACTACAGTGAATAAAATTGCTATGTAAGTTTTGAATCTCACTATTATAAGAGAAGGGCAAGTTTAGGTTCTTAAAACATGGGCGAAGATAATTAGAAGATTTTGGAATGGAAGTGACTTATGTTACAAAGCTTAATTTTAAAAGTAATCCTTGTTACTGCGGCTGCCTTTATTATTCAGGAATTTTGCACTCCAAACCTGAAAAATTTTGTTTTGCAAGACCTCGATAAACTTTCTTTTCTCATTGTTTTAATGTTGAGCTTAAATCTTAATGCTCAAATTAATGAGCAACCAGAAGAAGAACGTTTTCACCTGCAAGATATTTTTTACAACGCAGCACTTAGTGGGAATATTAGAAATTTCTATATGAACACAATAAATAGGGGAGATCTAAAAGACTATTATAGCAATGCAACAGGTGCCACAGTTGGTCTTACTACCGGAAATTATTATGGTTTTCAACTTGGAGCAAAAGGGAGTTTCACCTACAAAAGCTTTGGGAGCGATTTGGGTAGGGAAGACCCAGTAACGGGAAAATATGCTAAGTGGTTGCCCCTCGTTCTACGATTAAATGGTTTGCTTTGGATGATGCACTCGGTCTTTTTTATAACGGCTATCAACCCAACGGAGAAAAGGCCAACTACCATAATTTTTATCCTTCTTCTGGAATTGGGATCATAAACTATAATTTAAGTAAAAAGGATTTCCAACTTAATTTGTATGATTTTTACCAGGATAAAGTAATGAATACAATTTGGGCGCAAGTTGCGTATAATCCTGCTGGTTTTAACTTTGGCGTTCAATATGTTTATCAAACTCCTTTTGCCTACAATGAAGATCTAAATTATAGGAATAGATATGTACAACCCGGAGAAAACGGGCAGGTACTAAGCTCGCAATTGGGTTGGGACCAAGCCGGATTTAAATTGGCTTTTGCCTATACCCACGCTTTTGATACCGGCCGGTTTTTATTTCCGAAGGAATTAGGGAGAGATCGCTTTTATACTTCAATTTCACGATCCCGATTGGAAGAAATGGGAGATGTTGATGTTTTTGTTTTAAAAACCGAATACCGGTTACCTGGAGATGATTTTAATATTGGAATAGAAATGCAGCAAGTTAGGGGCGCCAAAGTTGATGACTTTGAATTCAATAAATATAATGTTGATGAGTCTTTTCAGGTAAATAGTCACTTAAATTACCAGGCAAAGGGTTTTTTTGAAGGATTGAGTTTTGATATCTTATGGGTTTATAGGAGAAATCAAAACCATACCGATGCAGAAAGTATATTTAACAGAAGTAATTTTAACCAGTTAAACTTTGTTACCAATTTCAGTTTTTAAAGTTATAAAACACGAATGAAAAATATAAAATTAGGATTAAAAGAGAACTGGAAGCAATTTAGTTTATTGGTATTGGTGAATGCCTTTGTTGGCGGGATGGTAGGGCTGGAACGTAGTATTTTGCCCGAAATTGCTGAGAAGGAATTCGGTATTGCCGCCACCAGTGCTATTTTGTCATTTATCGTAGTTTTTGGAGTGGTAAAGGCTATTTCTAATTATTACGCCGGCGCATTGGCCAACAGGTTTGGAAGGAAAAACTTGTTGGTTTTAGGATGGATTTTTGCCATTCCAATTCCGTTTATCCTGATTTATGCTGAAAACTGGAACTGGATAATCGCCGCCAATGTTTTACTTGGAATAAACCAGGGATTGGCCTGGAGTAGTACCGTAGTGATGAAGATTGACCTGGTGGGTGAAAAGCAGCGGGGTTTTGCCATGGGATTAAATGAATTTGCCGGATATTTTGCAGTAGCTGTTGTAGCTTTTCTTACGGGTTGGGTCGCTTCAGAATATGGCATTAGGCCATATCCTTTCTACCTGGGAATTGGACTTATGATTCTGGGTTTACTCTTTAGTATATTCCTAATTAAAGATACGCGACACCACGTTGCAAAAGAGGAGGGAAGCAGCGATATGTTGCGATTGAAAAATATTTTCTGGGATACAACCTGGAAAGATAAAAACCTTGGTTCCGTTAGTCAGGCTGGGCTAATCAATAATTTGAATGATGGAATGGCCTGGGGCCTATTTCCAATTTTACTTTCTGGAAAAGGTTTTAACCTTGAAGAAATAGGAATTGTTACCGCACTTTATCCTGCAGTTTGGGGAATAGGCCAACTGTTTACCGGAAGAATGGCCGATATTTTCAGCAAAAAAGATATGCTGTTTATAGGAATGCTTTTACAGGCCATAGTTCTGATAATTTTAGTTTGGGCTGAATCAATGACTCATTTTGTGATACTTTCTTTTTTACTGGGTTGGGGAACCGCAATGGTTTATCCGACATTTCTCGCAACCATCGCCGATAGTACCCATCCTCAGGATCGTGCAAAGAGTATTGGTGTTTTTAGACTTTGGCGTGACCTGGGATACGCGATAGGAGCTATCTTAACAGGGGTAATTGCGGATTTGGTAAGTATTGAAGCGGCGATTATGTTAATTGGGATTCTAACTTTAATTTCAGCCGGAATTATTTTTCTTCGAATGGGTTATAATGATAATAAAGCTATTAAATTACTTAAAATGAAAAAATAATATTAATATAGGGTAGATTAATTATAATGTTATCCGATGATAAATAGCGATGAACCTCATTTTAATGAAAGAAGGCTTTCCCCCCGGCCATAATTTTAAAAAATGATCGTAAGAAATATTATGCAGCATTAAATGCTGCCACAAAAAGTAATTTTTCAAAATTGCCTCTCTGAGACTATAAATTAATAAGCCACGAATTCACGAAAAATAAATAATTCGTGAATTCGTGGCTTTTATTTTTTAAGCTGGTACTTCTGCTTTTTGTTCAATTAAGTTTTCCTGTTTTAAATCAGACCAGAATTCAGCAGGAATTTTTTCTTCCAGGGCTTTTATATTTTCCTGAACCTGTTCGGGTTTACTTGCACCCGCCAGCACGGTATCTGCCGCTTTTGGTGCTAAAGAAAACTGTAATGATGCCGCTACAAGGTTTACATTATGCTTTTCAGCAACTTTCAAAATCTTTTTATAACGATCGCTAATATCTTCAGGCATTTCCCCGCCATAATTATAACGTTCTTGGCCCGTAAGAAGTCCGGCGTTAAAAGGAGCGGCATTTATTAAAGTAGCATCGCTTTGTTTAATAGCCGGCAATAAACGCTCTAAGGCATCTTTATGATGTACTAAAGAATACTGTATAGCTGAAAGGAATACATCTGGTTTGGCAACCTCCAGGGTTTTTAAAATAGGATCTATGGTATTTACTCCAAGTCCCCAGGCTTTGATCAAGCCTTCTTCTTTCATCTTTTCAAGCTCTGGCATAGCGCCATTTTTTGCCACTTCAAAATGATCTTCCCAGGTTACTCCATCTTCGTATTCTCCATTATGATCTGGAGAAAGGTCGTGGATAAAGGCATAGTCTAAATAAGCTACTCCTAATCTCTGTAAACTATCTTCTACAGAACGTCTCACGGCTTCTGCAGAATAGTCGTATTTATAATCAAAAGGGGAAGGCTTTTGCCACATTACTTCGGGGATGTTTTTAGTTGCTTTTAAAACCCTGCCTACTTTAGTAGAAAGAACATAATCCTCCCTTTTTTTACTGCTTAAAAAGTGGCCAAACCGTCTTTCACTTAAGCCAAGCCCGTACCAGGGAGAAGTATCGTAATATCTTACACCTGCCTCCCAGGCAGCTTTTAATGTTGATTCTGCCTGCTCATTACTTATAGGTTTAAAGCCGTGACCTATGGCCACACCGCCTAAACCATACTTGTATTTCAATTTCATCTTACTCATAATCGTCTTTTTTGGTTCTTTATTCTGAATTAAAATTAAGCAGAAATGACTGAAATATTGAGTATTTAACGTAAGCTAACACTACATCGTTTAAGAATGTTAAGGTCTACTAAAAATATTTTTTTACTCGATAATCGAGATTAAATGTTCCAAAGCTTTCCTCGAAATCAAATAATATTTTTCAATAATGCTGCGTGAGCTTGTTCCGAAGTTTTTTACTAATTTGCTAATTAGCAACTGTAACAAAAGTTACTGCCTGAAGTGCAGGATTATTATATTTTTGCCTCAAGAAATTAAAACAGTCTGGAAAAGTACTTTAACATAATAGCCAATTCCTTTACCGGGTACTTCAATTACCTGGTAAATGAAATTAGCAATCCTTCGTGGACCAATTATTTTTATTGGCTTATAGGATTGTCGCTGTTAGTTTGGGTATTGGAGATTGTAATTCCCTGGA
Organism: Salegentibacter salarius; assembly: GCF_900168265.1. Lineage (GTDB taxonomy): Bacteria > Bacteroidota > Bacteroidia > Flavobacteriales > Flavobacteriaceae > Salegentibacter > Salegentibacter salarius. The sequence goes on from NZ_FVZF01000028.1 coordinate 31,162, forward strand.
GGAAAGATCAAAAGATTTTTCGGAAAGGATTCTGGTTGGATACATTCTATATTTTATTTAATTTTTTCCTGTTTTCGCTAGTTGGTTATAATGCGATCTCTAATGTTGCCGTAGAACTATTTAATGATTTCCTGGGCCTTTTTGGAGTTACTAATATTGTAGCCATAGAAGTGCAAAATTTCCCGGTTTGGGTGCAGCTGCTCATTATGTTTGTGATCGCAGATTTTATACAGTGGAATGTTCATCGCCAATTGCACAAGCAGCCCTGGCTTTGGGAATTTCATAAAGTACATCACAGTGTTAAAGAAATGGGGTTTGCTGCGCAGTTTAGGTTTCATTTTATGGAAACTGTAATCTATAAATCGGTGCAGTATATTCCTCTTGCAATGATAGGTTTTGGGATTCAGCAATTTTTTGTGGTACATATGTTCGCAGTGTTTATTGGACATTTAAACCACGCCAATGTGGGCTGGAATTACGGTATTTTTGGTTATCTTATTAATAATCCAAAAATGCATATCTGGCATCACTCTAAAGCGCTTCCGGAAAATAGACCATACGGGATGAATTTTGGCTTAAGCCTTAGTCTTTGGGATTATTTGTTTGGTACGGCATATATTCCGCAGGAAGGAAAAAATATAGAACTTGGTTTTGAAGGAGATGAGGAATTTCCTGAAGATTTTAAAAGTCAGATGACTTTTCCATTTAAAAAGAAGAACATACAGAAATCAACTTAATAATTAAAAAGAGACATAAAATGAAAATAAAACAATTTAAAGACGAACCCCTGGCGCATTATTCTTATGCCTTTGTAAGTAATGGAGAAATGGCAGTGGTAGATCCCAGCCGTAATCCTATGCAGTATTACAAATATGCTGAAGATAACGACGCAAAGATTGTTGCAGTTTTTGAAACGCACCCACACGCCGATTTTGTAAGTGGACATTTACAAATTCAGGAAGAAACAGGTGCTAAAATCTATATTAGTGAAAAAGTTGGGGTAGATTACCCGCACACTCCTTTTGATGAAGGTGATGAGGTGAAAATAGGAAGTATAAGTGTAAAAGCTTTACATACACCTGGTCACTCGCCAGACAGTTTAACTTTTATTGCTGAAGAAAAAGGAGAAACGGCTATGTTTAGTGGAGATACCCTTTTTATAGGAAATGTGGGTAGACCAGATTTACGTGAAAAAGCCGGTAATATGAAGGCAAAACGTGTAGAACTTGCAAAGCAAATGTATAACACGATGCAGACCAAATTCAACGATTTGCCAGACGATACAATAATTTATCCAGCTCACGGGGCAGGTTCGCTTTGTGGGAAGAATATGAGTGATGCTTCTTCCAGCACACTTGGAAATGAGCGCCAGGGAAACTGGGCATTTAAAGATCAGACCGAAGAAGAGTTTGTGGAAGAGATCTTAAAAGATCAGCCTTTTATTCCTGCTTATTTCGGTTTCAATGTAGACCTAAATAGAAATGGAGCTCTAAACGTGCAGAAAGCGAAATATGAAGTGCCAGTAAAGCTTTATGTAGATGCAGCACCAGAAGAAGGAAAGACCATAGTAGATGCTCGAGATGGTGATGCTTATAAAAATGGACATTTGCCAAACAGTATCAATATTATGGCTAGATCAGAAAGTGATAAATATGAAACCTGGTTGGGAGCTATCATCAAACCAAACGAAGAGTTTTACCTGGTAGTTAATAGCGTAGATCAAATTGATGAGCTGTTGGAAAGAACAGCAAAAGTAGGCTACGAAAAGCAAATGAAAGGTGTTCTTACTTTATCTGAAAAAGTTTCTAAATCTTCAGATGATTTTGATCTAAAGGATTTCAAAGAAAACAAGGATAAATATACTATTGTAGATATTAGAAATGCAGGAGAACTTGCTGAAGGTAAAATATTTGAAAATGCTGAGACAATTCCTTTAAACGAGCTAAGAGACCGTGCCGATGAGTTACCGGAAGATAAGCCATTTATGGTGCACTGTGCCGGTGGATATCGCTCTGCGGCTGGAAGCAGTATTCTTGAAAATAAATTTAAGAATACCAAAGTGTACGATCTAAGCGAAGCGATTAAAGAATTTAACGACAAGTAATTTTTAGGTACTTATTTAATCAAAAATCCCCGTAGAATATCTCTACGGGGATTTTTTAATTTAATAGGAAAAACCTGTTAATCCAGTTTTACAAAATTTCCTTCTGAATCAAATTCTAGTTCATCTCCATTTTCCAGTTCAACTTCGTGTCCTTCTTCATCCATTTCATATTCTACAATTTTAATATTAGGATGGTTTTTAGTCACGTAACCCGCAATATTAAGCGGTAATGCTGATGCGGGAATTCCGTTTTTACATTTTATCTCAGTAGGCTGGTTATTCTGGTCGAAACTAAGTTCGGTGCCTCCAGACATTTTAACTTCATAAGTTTCCCAATTGTCTTCTTTATCAACTTCTACTGTTTTAATTTTTTCATTCGGAAAAAGTTGCGAAACATAGGCCGATACCATTTCGGGTAATTCAGATTTTTGAGCATGCCCAAAAGTGAATCCGAAAAACATTAATAAGCCTGTTATAAATAATTTTTTCATAATTCTTAGTTTTTTGGTTTAAATCTAAAATAAGAAATGTAATTCAGGTTTATTTTAATTTTTTGTGAATTTATATCCCGTAATTCTGATTTATCTTAAAACTAATTTCAAACGATTTTCTATATTTACAAAACAAGCTTCAAATTAGATTTGAAAACAACGAAATATGGAAAAAAAATATAAGGTTAAGGTTAATGATTCTTATGAATTTGAATTTACCAAAGACCAAATTACTTCTTTAGATACTCAGGAAATTGGAGATAAGCATTACCACCTACTAAAGGAAAATCGCAGTTTTAAAGCTGAGGTTTTTACCGAAAATTTTCTTCAGCGACAATATGATATTAAGATCAACTCCAATACTTATAAAGTAGCTATTTCTAACGAGCTGGATTTGCTTATTGAAGAGATGGGACTTTCCCTTGGCAGTGCACAAATGATCAATGACATTAAAGCACCAATGCCGGGACTTATTCTGGAAGTTAACGTAGAAGAAGGTGCTGAAGTGCAGGAAGGTGACTACTTGCTCGTTTTAGAAGCGATGAAAATGGAGAACACACTTACTGCCCCCAGGGACGGTGTGGTTAAATCTGTTTCGATCAAAAAAGGGGAAACGGTAGAAAAGAATCAGTTGTTAATTGAAATGGAATAATTCAATTAACAGAATCCAAATTCAAAATCATTAAAATGAAAAAAATATTAGTAGCCAATAGGGGAGAGATTGCGCTTCGGGTAATGAAAACCATTCAAAAGATGGGAATTAAAACCGTGGCCGTTTTTTCTAAAGCGGATAGGAATGCACCTCACGTAAAATTTGCCGACGAGGCGGTTTGCATAGGAGAAGCTCCTTCTAACGAATCTTATCTAAAAGGCGATAAAATAATTGAAGTAGCAAAAGAATTAGGCGTAGACGGGATTCATCCCGGTTATGGTTTTTTAAGTGAAAATGCCGGTTTCGCAGAAAATGTAGAGAAAAATGGCATTACCTGGATTGGCCCAGGTTCTAAGGCTATTAAGATTATGGGAAGCAAACTTGCAGCAAAAGATGCAGTTAAAGCCTACGATATCCCAATGGTTCCCGGAATAGACGAAGCCATCACCGATCCTGAAAAAGCTAAAAAAATTGCTAAAGAGATCGGTTTTCCAATTCTAATAAAAGCCTCTGCCGGTGGTGGAGGAAAAGGAATGCGTATTGTTGAAAAAGAAAAAGATCTTGAAGATCAAATGAAGCGCGCTATTAGCGAGGCTGAATCGGCTTTTGGAGATGGTTCGGTTTTTATTGAGAAATACGTTTCGTCCCCAAGGCATATAGAAATCCAGGTTTTAGCAGATTCTCACGGAAATTATTTTCATCTTTTTGAGCGAGAATGTAGCATTCAGCGTAGGCATCAAAAGGTGGTAGAAGAAGCTCCTTCGGTTGTTCTTGATGACAAACTGAGGAAGCAAATGGGAAAAGCTGCGGTAAAAGTAGCCAAGGCTTGTGATTATGTTGGTGCCGGTACAGTAGAATTTTTATTCGATGAAAATAAGAATTTCTATTTCTTGGAAATGAATACACGTTTGCAGGTAGAACATCCCGTAACCGAATATATCACCGGGATAGACCTGGTAGAACAACAAATTAAAATTGCCAGGGGTGAAAAACTAAAGTTGCTTCAGGAAGATTTAAAGATTAAAGGGCACGCGGTAGAACTTCGGGTTTATGCTGAAGATCCTATGGATAACTTTATGCCAAGTGTTGGAAAGCTTGAAAAATACACTATTCCTAAAGGAGAAAATATTCGGGTAGACAATGGTTTTGAAGAAGGGATGGAAGTTCCTATTTATTACGACCCGATGTTGGCGAAGTTAATTACTTACGGGAAAACGCGTGAAGAAGCGATTCAATTAATGATTAAAGCCATAAAGGAATATGAAGTTGAAGGGGTAATGACCACGCTTCCCTTTGGTAAGTTTGTTTTTGAACACGAAGCCTTTAGAAGCGGAAACTTTGATACACATTTTGTAAAAAAGTATTATTCCGCCGAAAAACTTGAAGATGAAATTCAGGAAGAAGCAAAACTTGCCGCCCTGGTAGCCTTAAAAAAATATCTGGAAGACAAACAACAATTGCGTATACCTCAAAACTAATGTTCCAATCTTTTTAAGTTGAAGTAAATTACCTTGAGGCATATCTACGAGGAATTAAATGGAAAAATTTTTGAATTTCGAGGCTTGCCTCGGAGTATTTAAATCTCGATTATCGAGTTAAAAAAATATTGATGAGTCAGAATATAGAAAAGTTACAGGATAAAATTAAGCAGGCGCACCTTGGTGGTGGGGAAAAACGAATAGCTAAACAGCACGAAAAAAAGAAACTTACCGCCCGCGAACGTATTGATTATTTATTAGATGAAGGTTCTTTTGAAGAAATCGGAATTCTGGTAACCCATAGAACTACCGGGTTTGGCATGGAAGATCAGAAATTTTATGGCGATGGTGTGGTAACCGGTTATGGGACCATCAACGGAAAATTGGTTTATATTTTCGCCCAGGATTTTACCGTATTTGGAGGTTCCTTATCTGAAACCCACGCAGAGAAGATTTGTAAAGTAATGGATCTCGCGGTAAAAGTTGGGGCGCCAATGATTGGTTTAAACGATTCAGGTGGAGCCCGAATTCAGGAAGGCGTAAAATCGCTTGGTGGTTATGCCGATATCTTCCATAGAAATGTAAAGGCATCTGGGGTAATTCCGCAGATTTCAGCGATAATGGGTCCTTGTGCCGGTGGAGCTGTTTATTCTCCGGCAATGACAGATTTTACACTTATGGTTCAGGATACCAGTTATATGTTCGTTACCGGGCCAAATGTGGTGAAAACAGTGACTAACGAGGAAGTAACTTCAGAAGAACTTGGTGGCGCTTCTACCCACGCAACAAAATCAGGAGTAACGCATATCACTTCTTTCAACGATATCGCCTGCCTGGAAGATATCAAGAAACTGGTGAGTTATATGCCCCAGAACAACAAAAAGGCACCGGAAAAACTTCCGTATAAATTAGGAGATGAAATAAGGGAAGAGCTTGACAGTATTGTACCCGATAGCTCTACAAAACCTTATGACATGCACGAGGTGATTAAAGGAATAATCGATGAAGATTCATTTTTTGAAATTCATAAAGATTATGCCGATAATATTATTGTTGGTTTTGCTCGCTTAGGCGGAAGAAGTATTGGGATCGTTGCCAATCAACCAATGAGTTTGGCTGGGGTTTTAGATGTGGATTCTTCGAAAAAAGCCGCTCGTTTCACCCGATATTGTGATTGTTTCAATATTCCGTTGTTAGTATTGGTAGATGTGCCAGGATTTTTACCCGGTACAGACCAGGAGTGGAATGGGATTATTCTAAACGGGGCTAAATTACTTTATGCGCTAAGTGAAGCCACTGTGCCAAAAGTAACCGTAATTACCCGAAAAGCTTATGGCGGGGCTTACGATGTGATGAATTCCAAGCATATTGGCGCCGATCTTAATTTTGCCTGGCCAACTGCCGAAATTGCGGTGATGGGAGCCAAAGGTGCCAGTGAAATAATCTTTAGGAAAGAAATTAAAGAAGCCGAAGATAGTGAAGCAAAATTAGCAGAGAAAGAAGCTGAATATGCAGAAACTTTTGCTAATCCTTTTGAAGCCGCCCAACGCGGATTTATCGATGAAGTGATTATGCCTAAAGAAACCCGTAGAAAATTATTAAAAGGTTTTAGTATGTTGGAAAATAAAGAAGTACTGAGACCTGAGCGAAAACATGGAAATATTCCTTTGTAGAATATCTTGTTTTTAATCATATTTAACATACTAAACCTAAAAAAATTAATGAGCGTGTCTGAAACTACTGCATCAAATATAAAATTCGAAAGAAAAAAGTTAGAACTGGAATTTGAAATTTCCAGAAAGATTCGTGAAGATGGCATTTTACTGAACCAGGTTTACGATGAAACTATACTACCGGAATGGGAGTAAAATTTAATAAGATTGTATGTGTAGATCATACTAAATTAGAAGACTGGGCTATTGAAGAACTCCAGCAGTACAGTGAAGCTGAGGTTGAGGTTTTTAAAGACAGTCCAGATTCAGAAAAGGAACTTTTAGAACGAATAGGAGAGGCGGAAGCTATAATTGTTTCCTGGAAAACCCAGATTCCAAGAAGTGTTATTGAAAAATGTAGTCATCTTAAATACATCGGGATGGCTTGCAGCCTTTACGACGATGAATCGGCAAATGTGGCCGTAGATTTTGCAAGTGAGAAAGGAATTAGCGTTAAAGGTATTTTTGACTATGGTGATCCCGGAGTGATAGAATTTATAATTTCAGAATTAATTCAATTGCTCCACGGTTTTGGTGAAAACCAGTGGCGAAAAATGCCGGTAGAACTCACCGATAAAAAGATTGGAATTATAGGTTTGGGAACTACTGGTCAACTGTTAGCAGAAGCGCTATTGCCACTTGGGGCGGATGTTTATTATTTTAGCAGAAGTAGAAAGAAAGATTTTGAGGCAAAAGGACTTCAATATTTGCCACTAAACGAATTACTGAAAACTTCAGAAATCATCTCACTTCACCTGCCAAAGAACACTAAATTGCTGGAAGAACAGGAATTTGAAAGCTTGGGTTCAGGAAAAATTTTGATCAACACCTCCTTAGGGCTTGCTTTTGAGGAAAAAGCTTTTGTAAACTGGATAAAAGCCGAAGGTAACTTTGCGATTTTTGATGGCGATGGTGGAGCTTCACTTTCCGAGAATACAAAAAGGTTAAATCGAGTTATTTCTCATGAGAAAAGTGCAGGCTGGAGCGCCGAAACCCAACGAAGACTATCAGAAAAAGTGTTCGAGAATTTAAAAGCTTATTGCAATTAGTTAGAAAAAATCTTTATTTATATTGTTTGAAACCCTGAATTTATTTTCAGGGTTTATTATTATAGTTTCAGGCTGTAACAATTGTTACTGTCTTACTGGAAAAATTCTAGTTAATTTGCACTTCGAAAAAAATAAGAACTATGGAATGGATTTTTGAGCCGTGGCCCTGGTATGTATCGGGCCCGCTAATAGCTTTAATAATGTTTTTACTCATCTTTATCGGTAAAGGTTTTGGAATGTCTTCCAACCTAAGAACGATGTGTACGCTTTGTGGTGCAGATTCTAAAGCCGATTTTTTTGATTTTGACTGGAAATCACAACGCTGGAATCTTATTGTTGTAACCGGCGCTATTATTGGCGGATTTATAGGAGCAAACTTCTTAAGTAACGATCTATCGGTAGCTATTAATCCTGATACGATTAATACCCTCGAAGAACTGGGCTTTAGCAGTGCGGGAGAAGCTTATCTTCCTACCGAACTTTATAGCTGGGAAGCCGTAGGCGGGATTAAAGCATTAATTATTCTATTAGTTGGCGGAATCTTAATTGGTTTTGGAGCGCGTTATGCCGGAGGTTGTACTTCAGGACACGCAATTTCAGGACTAAGTAATTTGCAATTACCCTCTTTAATAGCTGTAGTAGGCTTTTTTATTGGTGGTTTGGTAATGGTGCATTTATTATTTCCGTTAATATTTTAAATTGAAATTATGAGAAGTATAGGATATTTATTGATAGGTATATTTTTTGGAATCGTAATGTTTAAATCTGAAGCTGCTTCCTGGTTTAGGATCTATGAGATGTTCCAGTTCCAGTCATTTCATATGTATGGAATTATTGGTTCAGCCCTGGTTTTAGGAGTTATAGGCGTTCAAATTATAAAACGGAAAAACCTGAAATCTTTTTTCGGGCAGCGAATAACATTTATTCCGAAGGAAAAAAGTTTTAGCCGTTATATGTATGGTGGGATTATCTTTGGATTAGGTTGGGCGCTTGCAGGAGCCTGTCCGGGACCTATTTTTACTTTAATTGGCGCAGGATTTATGCCAATATTAATTGTATTTGCAGGATCACTTTTAGGTACTTTTTTGTACGGATTGCTTCGGAAGAAACTTCCGCATTAATTTTAGCATAATTCAGAAGTAGAAATCTAATTTTTACTTTCCGAAGAAATATAGAAATAGGGGAGTGAGATATGATATTTTACTACAACTAGCCTAATTGATATCACAATTAGCGAGGTGGTAAGGTAAATAATATCCTGGTTAACACCCAGATCGTGCATAATTACAAAAACGAGTCCGCCAAAAATACAAGCAGTTGCGTAGATTTCCTTTCTAAAGATAACGGGAATTTCATTACAAAGGATATCACGTATGGCTCCTCCAAAAGTACCGGTCATCGCACCTAGGGCTATGCAAATTATGGGATCGAGATCGTTTCTAATTCCTATTTCAACGCCGGTTATAGTGAAAATTCCCAAACCAATGGTATCAAAGAGGAAGAGGGATTTTTTAAGGTAATTAATTTTATTTCTAAAAACGATGGCAAGAATAGTCACGACACCAATTAGGTAAATATATATGGTATTTTCCATCCATGTAACAGGCGTGTTGCCAATTAAAGTATCCCGTAATGTACCGCCACCAATGGCAGTTACAAAACCAATAATAAAGATACCGAAGAGATCAAGACGGCGGTCCATAGCCGCCAATGCACCGGAGATAGCAAAGGCGATGGTTCCTAAAATATCAAGTATATTGAATAAAGTAAGTTCCATTTACTCGATAATCGAGATTTTAAAATTTTTGGGGACTCCCCGAAATAAAAAATTTATCCTGAAAATCTAAGGGTTTCACGATAGAGAATTTTAAGACAAAGGTATAGTTAATTATGAGAAGCCGGTAATTTTTATTTTAGGAATGAAGGCTATACCCTGGAATTATTACTAAATAGTAAATCTTAATAAGATTCATGTAAGTTTATAACGAAAGTTACTACTTTTGTAAGACAGAAAAACAAGATAAAATGAGTGATAAAATAGAAAGAATAAAAACTTTAATCATAGGTTCTGGTCCTGCGGGATATACCGCGGCAATTTATGCATCCAGAGCCGATCTTAAACCTGTAATGTATACCGGGCTTGAGCCGGGCGGGCAATTAACCACAACTACCGAGGTTGATAACTTTCCAGGTTATGCTGATGGTGTTGACGGGCCAAAAATGATGATGGACTTGCAAAAGCAAGCTGAACGTTTTGGAACCGAAGTACGTATGGGAATGGTGACCGAAGTTGAATTTAGCGATAAAGCAGGTGGAATCCATAAGGCTTGTGTAGATAATTCTAAATGGGTTGAAGCGGAAACTATTATTATTTCTACTGGCGCTACAGCAAAATATCTTGGTTTACCTAGTGAGCAACGTTTACGTGGCGGGGGAGTTTCAGCTTGTGCCGTTTGTGACGGATTTTTCTATAAAGGTCAGGATGTTGCCATAGTTGGTGGTGGAGATACGGCTGCTGAAGAAGCAACATATTTGGCTAATATTTGTAATAAAGTAACTATGTTGGTTCGTGGTGACCAGATGCGTGCTTCTAAAGCTATGCAGCACCGCGTAACAAGTACTAAAAATATAGATCTTCGGTATAATACAGAAGTAGATGAAGTAATTGGCGAACAAGTGGTAGAAGGCCTTAGAATGCTGAATAAGGAAACTGGTGAAAAAGAGCAAATCGATATTACCGGATTATTTATAGCGATTGGTCACAAACCAAATACCGATATCTTCAAAGATAAATTAACGATGGACGATACCGGATATTTAATTACCGAAGGTAAATCTACTAAAACCAATATCCCGGGAGTTTTTGCTTCTGGAGATGTACAGGATAAGATTTATCGCCAGGCAGTAACTGCAGCAGGAACCGGTTGTATGGCCGCTTTAGATGCTGAGCGTTATTTGGCCGTAGTTGAAAGTGAAGAAGGAGAAGAAGTGAAAACTACAAAGAAGGTAGAAGCTTAATTTCTAAGACTTTATATAAAAAAACCTCACAGGTCTTTTAGATTTGTGAGGTTTTTTGTTTTTGGTTGAAATTTATGGTCAGCCTTGTTTCAGAGCCTGCTCCGATTTCTATCGGAGGTCTAAGACGAGCTAAATATGAATTGCAGAGCTATGAATTTAATATTCCAAACCAATTTGATCTCTAACTTTGTCCAGTAACTCAATTAACTGCAAACTTTTTTCGAAGGTCATTTGGGTGCTTTCGGTTTTACCTTCCAGCAGCATTTTTTGAACGTGTTCAGCTTCAAAATTATATCCGTTGGAATTCACTTTAAACTCTTTGGTTTTTTCACCTTCCGGAGTTTGAATACTTACGCTGGTAGGTTCATGAAACCTGGTGTTTAGTGTAATTGTAGCTTTTTCAAACTGAATAATAGCCGCAGTAGGGGTTTGCTTTATAATAGAACTTCCCAGCTCAGCTTCAACACCGTTTTTATATTCAAAAACCATATCACATTCGGTATCGATACCGGTTTCACTAAACTTAGCACTTGCCTGAATATTTTCAGGAGTTCCCAGGGCACTCATCGCCATGAAAATAGGATAGATTCCAATATCTAGCAAACTGCCGCCACCCAGGTTCTTGTTGTAAAGTCGCTTATCCAGATCTACCGGCGCCGGAAAGCCAAAATCGGCTTTCAGGTTTTTGATCTTACCATATTTCTCTGACTCTATTAGGTCAAGTACGAAATTAAAATGCGGAAGAAATTTTGTCCACATCGCCTCCATAATAAACACTTTTTCTTTTTTGGCCTTGGCGATCATTTCTTCAACTTGTTTCTTATTAATCGCGAAAGGTTTTTCGCATAAAACCGCCTTTTTATGATCTAAACAGAGTAAGGTTTGTTGATGATGAAAAACGTGTGGTGTGGCGATATACACGACATCTAATTCATCATCTTTTAACATCGCTTCGTAGCTGGAAAACGATTTTGTGGCGCTATATTCTTTGACAAAATCCACTGCTTTAGATTTAGATCGGCTTGCTACAGCATATAGTTCTGCTCCTTCCACATCTTTTAATCCAGTTGCGAATTTTCCGGCTATTTTACCAAGGCCAAGAATGCCCCATTTTATTGTTTTCATCTCAAATAGATTTTATTCCCGAGTTATAGATATTGGTTCTTATTGATCTAACAATTTACGAAATAACCATTATTGGCTATGTCCTTTTAATTTTGTGTTCTGGTGTTTTTATAAATAATTCCAGGATTAAAGCAAGTGCTATAACTAGCAAGCATCCCGCTAAATTGAGCCATAAATAAGGCATAACATCAAATGTAAAAATGATAATAATTAAAATTTGTGTGATTATTGCTGCGATAAACACCGAATTACTATTTACGATTTTTATAAAAAAGGCGAGTAAAAATATACCCAGCACATTTCCGTAGAAAATAGAGCCTATGATATTTACCAGCTGAATAAGATTATCAAACAAATTGGCAAAGCTCGCAAAAGCAATGGCTATAAGTCCCCAAAGCAGTGTAAACCACTTCGAAGCTTTTACGTAATGTTGATCAGATTGTTCTGTTCGCCGGCTTCTTTTGTAAAGATCTATAGAAGTAGTGGAGGATAATGCGTTTAATTCTGAGGCGGTAGAAGACATCGCGGCAGAAAGGATTACTGCCAGAAGTAAACCAATTAATCCTCGTGGGAGATTATTCAGTATAAAATGGATGAAAACATAATCTTTGTCGTTGCTTTCGGCGTCTTTATCGGAAGCATCAATTAAGTCTCTTGCTTTTTGCCTGGTTTCTCTTTCAGAAGCATTTAAAGAAGCTAGGTTTTCACGGTAAGATGAATTATTGGCAGGGGTAAAATCGTTGTTTTCTGCAAATTGGAAATGTAGATTCTGTTTTTTCTGCTGAAGCGCATCGTGCTCCTGCATTAAATCTTCATATTGATTGCCATAATCTGAATTCAGAACGGTTTCAGTCGCGGCGGGATTAAAATTGAGTGGTGCATTGTTGAATTGATAAAATACAAAAACCATGACACCAACCAGCAAAATAAAGAACTGTAACGGCACTTTTAGCATTCCGTTCATAATCATTCCCATTCTGCTTTCTTTGACTGATCTTCCGCTTAAATAGCGTTGCACCTGGCTTTGATCTGTTCCAAAATAAGAAAGTGCTAGAAAGCCACCACCAATAATCCCACTCCAAAAAGTATAACGGTTTTCAAAATCGAAAGAGAAATCGAGGATATCCATTTTACCGCTGGCACCCGCGATTTCCAGGGCATTATTAAAATTAATATTTTCGGGTAAATAGCTTAAAATAATAAAAAACGCGGCAAACATCCCGGTAAGGATTACAGCCATTTGCTGTTTATGGGTCACACTAACCGCTGTGGTACCGCCAGCAACGGTATAAATAATTACCAGGGAACCTATAAGAACAGTAAGTCCAGAAAGATTCCAACCTAAAACCGCCGATAAGATTATGGCCGGTGCGAAAATGGTAAGCCCGGCGGCGAGACCTCGCTGTATTAAGAATAAAATTGCGGTTAAAGTTCTCGTTTTTCTGTCGAAACGGGATTCTAAATATTCGTAAGCTGTGTATACATTAAGCCTTTTATAAATTGGAATAAAAAACATACAAACCACCACCATCGCCAGTGGCAACCCAAAATAAAATTGTACAAAACCCATCCCATCGTGAAAGGCCTGTCCAGGTGTAGAAAGGAAAGTGATCGCACTAGCTTGTGTGGCCATAGTAGAAAGTCCGATGGTCCACCAACGGGTTTCGCTACCACCACGAATATAATCCTGGGCGCCTTTATTATTTCGGGTTTTATAAACCCCGTAGGTTACAATAAAAGCCAGGGTACCAAGAAGAATTATCCAGTCTATTAATTGCATATTATGAGAATAGGGACATTATGAGGTAAAAGATTATGATGTAAGCGGCGTTGGCCAAAAGAACGTAGGTGTATGAGTTACTCCAGGTAAATTTTTCGGGCTTTTTCATTCTTTTCCTATTGAAATCATATTTGCAAAAAGTCTATAAGCACCCGGAACGCCCGCAGGAAACTGCCTGAAAAAACTAAGCCCGGTATAAATAAAATAGCCTTCTCCGTACTGGGCGACAAGCAAACTTCCATTTTTGGGAGTTTCATTTTTATCGTTCATAGAGAGAATTGGTGTAAATTCTTCACTCCACGAATCCGGGAAATAAAGTCCGCGTTCCTGTACCCAATTCTCAAAATCATTTTTAGTGATTTTGTTCGGGGAATTTAAAACGGGATGGTTTTCAGCTAGAAATCTAACTTCAGCAGTTTCGTCGGTCACGCGGTCACGTGATAATTCCAGCGGTAATGGAGATATATTTTCGGTCACTAAACCTCGATTAGTATTGTATTGCACAATTAAATTCCCACCGTTATTTACGTAATCAAAAAGTATCTGTTGTTTGTATTTTAATGCTTCAACCGTATTTAAAGCACGAATTCCCAGTACTACAGCATCATATTTTTGCAAAGAAGACCTGGAAATTGTCGCAGCATTTAATTTATTTACACGATAACCGATTTGTTCCAAACTTTCGGGAACAACATCGCCGGCACCTTCAATATAGCCAATGAGTTCTCCTTTTTTCTCAATCTCTAAGCGTGCAACCTTTAATTTTGAAGGAACTACCAGGTTTTGTTTCGGGATATGAGTATAATCTATGGAGATAAGTTTTTCTGAAAATTCCCTGCCGTCTATTGTTGCCGTTGGAATGATAAAGCTTTCATCCTGATCTTTTGGAGGCGTGACTTCAAAAGAAAGGTTTGTGTTACTTCCTTTTTGCTGAAGCTTAAACATATGAGTTTCGGGCTTTATTATCCAGCCTTCTTCGGCTGAAAGGCTCACTTCACCCTGTACATTTGCCTTTCCTGAAGTGAGTTTTACTGAAATGTTTTTGGGTTCATCGTTTTCAAAAATTATCATTTCGTCTTCAAAGGAGAGCGAAACTTCGGGGATAATCTCAAATGGCTGATAAGTTTCCCCCAGCACAGGGTCGTTGTATTTGTAGACTATGGGTTTTTCGAAACTTAGCGTAACTCCATTGAAATCAAGGTGAAAAAGGCTTTTTGTAAGCGTGGGTGTTTCGGGAAGACCTATTAATTGTTGATCTTCTACTTTATACATTCCATTATTAGCGGCCTCTTTTAGCCAATAGGGAGTTGTGTATGCTGTATTTTCCGGAACTTTCAGCGTGATATCATTTTGCCAATTTTCGTTATTTCCCAGTGTAATTTCTGGTTTAATTTTAGCATTATTCGGATTTAATTCAACCGAACTCAAAGTAACCTGGAAATCACTGCGATTAATAGCTTCCAGGTTTATCTGAACGCTATCCCTTGCTGTAGCCGAAGCTTGATTTGCCACAGCCTCCAAAAATAAACCTGAGCTGGCATAAATGATGTTCTTAATTTCTTTGGTTTTTAGTTCACGCCAGTGCTCATTGGGTAATTCGCGAATCAATTTATAAGCTTCTACCAGTTTTGGTAAACTAGCAGCAGGATCTTTAAAATTATAATTCTTTTCAACTTGAGTCAGGATTTCGCCAATTTCTGCGCCGCCCTCTAACTTTTCCCAGGAAGTATCAATGCCTTTAAAAACGTTTTGTGAGCGAATGGTATCTCCTTTAATTGGCTCCAAGTATTCCATTTGACTTCCCCGGGAACCTGTACTGCCAAAGCCCTGAGATTGGTGCTGGCTTCTGCTTAAAGAGGAAATTTCGGGATTTGAAAGTCCAAGGAGTGGAAAATAAACTCCGGTATCAAAGCTTACAAATTGGTTTTTATTAGCTTCTTCAAAAGCTTCCTGCCCCCCATAAAACCAGGGAGAAGTATTAAAATACGCTCGCCTGGCTTGATGTGTTTCGGTAAATTCTAATTGGTCAGGGAATTTATCAGGATTTGCCGCAGCTTCAAAAGCTTCAAGGCTTAGGATGGCAGAGGAGGTGTGGTGACCGTGAGTGCTGCCGGGAGTGCGATGATCAAACCGGTTGATAATAACATCGGGTTTAAAATTTCTAATGATCCAAACCACGTCACTAAGTACTTTTTCTTTATTCCAGATTTCCAAGGTTTCCTCTGGAGTTTTTGAATAACCGAAATCGTTGGCACGAGTAAAAAATTGTTCTCCACCATCTATACCTCTTGCCGCAAGTAGTTCCTGAGTTCTAATTAGGCCTAATTGCTCTCGTAATTCAGGGCCAATAAGGTTTTGTCCACCATCGCCACGAGTTAAAGAGAGATAAGCAGTTCGAGCATTTTTTTCGTTTGAAAAATAAGAGATCAACCGGGTGTTTTCGTCATCTGGATGGGCGCCAATGTATAACACAGAGCCAAGGAAATTAAGTTTTTTTATTTCCTGAAATATTTCAGCAGCGTTTAATTTTTCAGGCTTCTGTGCGTGTAAATTCAACAGAAAAAAACAGAAAAGGAAACTAAGTAGTTTGCGCATAGATCTCAAGGCGATTAAATAAAGATGACCAAATATAAAAACTTTAGCCGCCTGAAGATAAGAATTTACTCGATAATCGAAGTTATATGATCCGGAGCTAGTGGCAAATTAAAATATTGTTCTTAATTAAATCCTCGAAGAATCTTCTAATGTGATTTACTTAGAGGCTACTTTTATCCTCATCTAGGTAAACATCTTTTTCTACCAAAGAGACTGCTTTTTGTAGAATAAGATTATTTGGATAAGTGATTAATTCGCCCTCTAAAGTCCTGAGGTGTAAGTGGAAGGCCTTTATGTCTTCAATAATAGCTTCAATAGGAAGATCTTTATCATGAATCTTGATCTTGTCGCCTATTTTATAGGGAAAAGAAAAGAAAAGAATAACCCCGGAAGTAATATTGCTTAGAATAGACCAGATGGCGAATAACGCAACCCCAAGTACCGCGAAAACAGAAGAAAATATAAGTGAAAGTTCTGTAAGCCCCATTCCCCAGGCGATAGCTAAAAGGAAAAAAGCAATAAACAGAATAAGAATATTAATGTATTTAAACATTAATTTAGTTCGGGTGAAGTTTATTTCACTGCGTTTACCAACTCTATGTGCGGCTTTCTTTAGTAGAAACTGAACAATTAATAAGGCGAAAACTGTTACTACCGTGTAGGAGATTTCAGTTCTATACAATGAAAAGATTTCATACATATCTACTCTCAAATTTTATATAAAGGTAATTCCAAAAAGATGTTTTTTAACGAATAAATATAAGCTGTTTTAGGTTTTTTATTTGTAAGCTTTTAATTAATTAAAAACTTTATACGGGGTGTTTTAACATGCTTAAAATTAAATAGTTATTATTGAATAGAAGCAAGATTAATCAGTTCGTTGTAAACCAGGTGGGTGGGAAGACCAACTACATTAAAGTAACTTCCTTCCAGATTAGTTATCCCGATAAGGCCAATCCATTCCTGGATAGCATACCCGCCTGCTTTATCAAAAGGTTTAAAGTTTTCTACGTAATAATCAATTTCACCGGTGGTAAGTTCTTTGAAGCTTACCCGGGTTTCACAATTTACTGTAGACTGGTGATTGTGCGTTGTAAAACAAACCGATGTAAAGACACTATGGGTTTTGCTTGAAAGTGATCTAAGCATTTCTTTGGCTTCAGGTGCCGTTTCCGGTTTTCCCATTGCGTTTCCTTCATTATAAACAATGGTATCGCTGGTAATTAAAATTTGATCTTTTTTTAATTCTTTCTGAAAAGCTTCGGCTTTCAATTGCGCTAAAAAATCGGTTATTTCTTCTTTCTGAAGGTAATCTGGATGAACTTCTTTAACCGGTCTAACATCTGCTTTAAAAGGAATGTCTAGATCTTTAAAGAATTGATGTCTCCTTGGAGAGCCTGATGCAAGAATAATTTCTTTATTTTTTAAAAGTTCTTTCAACATAATACATTAGAGTAAAAATTGATAAAATCCGATAGAGATGAGTCCGAAAAATAAAATAATTTTCAGCATTAAACTTAAGTGCGTGTAATCTTTTTTCTTTTTAGCCTCCCAGAGACGAACCTGAAAATAGAGCAGGGGCGCAAGAATAAAAAGTAGCGAGTAAATTACCAGAAAAGTATTCTCAAAAAGATAATTATAAATATAATAGACCATTGCGGCTATAGGTAAAATACCAATCGCAAAAATTATTTTGTTAGTACGACTTTGACCAAGCACAATAGGCAAGGTTTTGATGCCTGCGTTGTAATCGCCTTTTATATCTTCGTGGTCTTTTACCATTTCTCTCAATAAATTCAATAAAAATGCAAACACAACATAATCCAGTAGAATAGAAAATAGTAAAGACTGAATTTTTTTATTTTGAGGGGAAATAGCAGGAAAAAGATCGAAAACTGCTGGTAATAGCACTACAAAAGCTACGAGGAAACTTATTAAAACATTCCCTAAAACCGGAATTTGCTTCAGGTAACTCGCGTACAAATAAAGTAAAGCTGAAGAAAAGATAAAAATCGCTACAAAAGCAGGTTTTTCCAACAAATTCGCCAGGTAAAAACCTATTGCCACTCCGATAACATTTAGAGTGATAAACAAATTATTAGCATTTTTCTCTGAAATCTTATTTCCAACGATCAGCTTTTCGGGTTTATTAATTTTGTCTGCCTGGATATCATAAATATCATTAATTACATATCCCGAAGCCGCGATACATAGCGTAGCCAGAATTAATAGGGCATAGCCAAAAGCATTAAGCGTAATTGCGGCACCAAATTCTTCAAAAAATGAAAACTTTATTAGAATTAGGGTAAGGGCTATAAAAATAAGATTAGGCCATCTTAGTAGCTTTAAGTATGCGATCATATGCTAGTTTATTCTGAAACAAATTTTAAACCTACACTTGAAATTATTAGTGTGCTTAGAAAGAAAATACGCCAAAAATTAGCAGGTTCTTTAAAAATGAAAATTCCTAATAGAACAGTGCCTACTGCGCCAATTCCTGTCCAAACGGCATAGGCTGTACCAATAGGTAATGTTTGTGTGGCTTTATAAAGCAAAAGCATACTTATGCTTAGCGAAATTAAAAACCCGGCAAACCAAAGGTTTGAATTGAGACCGGTGGTCACCTTGGTTTTGCCAAGGCAAAATGCAAAACCAACTTCAAAAAGTCCGGCGAGAATAAGTAGAATCCAGTTCATTAGGCTTTATCAATCCATTTTCCCTGCACCTTCATCACTTGTTCTATAACATCACGAACGCAGCCTTTCCCGCCTTTTCTGTGAGAAACATATTTACTGATCTCTTTAACTTCAGCGGCAGCATCCTGTGGGCAGCAAGGTAAACCCACTAATTTCATTGGATAATAATCCGGAATATCATCGCCCATATAGAGTACGTTTTCTGCATTGATTTCATAAATATCGAAGAATTCATCCATTTGTTCCACTTTATCGTGAATGCCCAGGTAGATATCGTTAATCCCAAGATCTCTTAGCCTTTTTCTAACGCCTTCATTTTTTCCTCCGGAAATAACGCAAACCGTGTAACCAGCCGTTTTTGCTGCTTTAAGCGCATAACCATCTTTAATGTTCATAGTACGCAGAAGTTCTCCTGCGGTACTAATTTGTATGCTACCATCGGTGAGTACACCATCTACATCAAATACAAAGGTGTTGATTTGGTTTAGGTATTCTTTATAATTTTTTTCCATGTAAATCTTGAATAGATTGGGTTAAAAGGCTGTAAATATCCTTATGTTTTTTAGATAAAAATGCTAAATGTGTTTCAATTGTTTTTTGATCATTCCTTAAAGCCGGGCCTGTTTGGGCTTCCTGTGGTCTTAAAATCTCAATTTTCGAGGTAGTTTCTGCTATAAGTGGCTTTAAAATGCTGAAGTCTATTTTATTCTCGGCACAAATTTCAGCTCCAATTGAATATAAATGATTGCTGAAATTATTCACAAAAACTGCTGCAACGTGTAAAGCTTTGCGTTGTTCAGAATCAATCTCCCGTACATCTTTTGTGATTCCTGAAGCCAGACTTCTTATTTTTTCTAAATTTTCGGCTGAATTTGCTTCAATACAAACCGGTATTTCGGCAAAATCTACTGCTTTGTTTTTCGAAAAGGTCTGTAATGGATAAAACACGCCAAAATTAGTTGCGCCCTCCAGTGCATTCAAACCAACGGCGCCCGATGTATGTAAAATGATACCGTCATAACTTCTAAGTTGTTTGGCTATTTCAGGAATAACATCATCTTTTAAAGCAAGTAAATAAAAATGAGCAGGTTTTAAGTCATTGATATTAGTGGTGGTAGCTGTAACATTTGGGAAATACTTCAGGCTTTCCTGCTTATGATTATAAACCTGGATCACGCGGATATTTTCCGCTTCAGAAAAGGCTTTGAACAAATGAAAAGCTACGTTCCCGGTGCCTAAAATTACCACTTCTATCATTCGGCTAAATTATTAAAAATAATCAGGCAATAAAATTAACATTCGTGTAGGAGATTGTCTTTGTTTTTACCTTCCCAAACCGTTAAAAATCCTTAAATTTGCAGCCGTAAAAAGAGTTACTTCATGCAGAATAAAATAGCGTCTGTCATATTTTCTACACGTATAATGGCAGTCTTGTTTGTGGTTTTCGCAGTGGCCATGGCGTTCGGGACATTTATTGAAAGTTGGTATAGTATTGAAACAGCGAGAGTGTTAATCTACAACACCTGGTGGTTTGAAGCTATTATGGTATTTTTTGTGATTAATTTCGCCGGAAATATTAAGCGTTACAACCTCCATAAACGCGAAAAATGGTCTTCCCTTTTAATTCACTTATCTTTTGTGCTAATCCTGGTTGGGGCGTTTATTACGCGTTATATTAGTTACGAAGGGGTTATGCCAATACGTGAAGGCGAAACTACCAATGTTATGCTTTCCCAAAAAACTTTTCTCACCACTTTTATTGACGGCGAAATTAATGGCGAGCCTAGGCGTAGGGTTTTGCAGGAACCGGTGCTTTTTGCTCCAGAGACTGAAAACGAGTATGTGCTGAACACCGACTATAATGGCCAACCGGTTACTATTGAAGCGACTAATTTTATTTACGGTGCTAAAGAAGAATTAGTGCCGGCTGAAGATGGGATAAATCATCTTAAAATTGTTGAAGCAGGAGGCGGGGAGCGTCACGATCATTATTTGAAGGAAGGCGAAGTTCAAAATATTCATAATGTTTTATTCTCATTGAACGAACCTACCGAAGGCGCAATTAATATAACCTACGATGAAGCTAGCGGGAAATACACCATAGATTCTCCTTTTGAGGGAGATTATATGCGAATGGCAGACCAGAAGCGTGGAGATTTAGTAAAAGATTCTACCCAAAACCTGATGCTTCGGTCTTTATACAATATTGGGAATATGCAGTTTGTAATTCCTGAACCGGTGGTGAAAGGGAAATACGATATTGTAAGAACCCCAGAAAAAGCCGATGGTCAATCTGATGCATTAACCTTAAGGGTTTCTTCTGAAGGCGAATCTAAAACTGTCACCTTAATGGGTGGACAGGGAATTACCAGCGAACCTCAAAAGGTAGAACTTGCCGGACTAGAATTTTACCTGGATTACGGCAGTAAAGAAATAGAATTGCCATTTGCCATAAAGCTTAATGATTTTATAGCTGACAAATATCCCGGTACAGAAAATAGTTACTCGGCTTTTAAAAGTAAGGTAGAGATAGTTGAGGAAGGAAAAGAGAATAGACCTTATGAAATTTATATGAACCACGTCTTAGATCACAAAGGATTTAGGTTTTTTCAAGCTAGTTTTATGCCAGATGAAAAAGGAACTATACTTTCTGTAAACCACGATTTCTGGGGAACCTGGGTTACTTACATTGGGTATTTTCTGCTTTATTTAGGCTTAATGCTTATCCTTTTTGATAAAGGCTCTCGATTTGGAAATCTTAAGGAAATGCTGGAAAAAGTAAAAGACAAAAAGAAAAAGTTAACTACGGTACTTATTTTCTTTATGGCTGCAGGTTCTATGTTTGCCCAGGTGCCTGAAGATGATCACCAACACGCTCAATCGGCTAAAAAGGAAGTAGATTCCATTCTTAAAAGTAACGCTGTAAGTGAAGAACACGCAGCTAAATTTGGTAGACTGGTAATTCAGGATGCCAGTGGTAGGATGAAACCGGCCAATACGTATTCTTCTGAATTACTTCGGAAATTAAGTAAGTCTGATGAATATGAAGGTTTAAGCTCAGATCAGGTTCTGGTGTCGCTAACCCAAAATCCAATGATCTGGTACAATGTGCCTATTATTTATGTTGAAAAACATAATGATAGCTTGCATAATATTTTAGGAGTAGATGAAGGAAAAAAGTATTTAACGCTAAGTAGTTTCTTTGATGAAACTGGAAGTTATAAACTCTCGCCATTACTGGAAGATGCCTACCAGGCAGCGGTTCCCAATAAATTTCAAAAGGATTTTATCAATACCGATAAAAAAGTGAATTTATTGTATCGTGCGCTTCAGGGTAAAATACTTCGCATTTTCCCAATTCCGGGAGATGATAATAATAAGTGGGTTTCTTATCCTGAATTAGAGGATGAAGGTGTAGTTTTTAAAGGAATGGATTCGGTGTACACTAAACAGATTCTTCCCTTGTATATGACCTCACTTTCTGAGGCCAGTGAAACCGGAGATTATACAAAAGCGAATCAATTTCTGGAAAGTATAAAAGGATTTCAGAAGAAATTCGGAGAAGAAGTAATGCCTTCAGAAGATAAGATCAATGCTGAGATCGCTTATAACAAATACGATATTTTTAAGAACTTATTCTGGATGTATATGACAGCCGGACTACTTATGTTGGTGTTTGTTATTGTTAAGATCTTTAAGGAAAATAGTGTAACAAAATGGCTGGTGAAGATTAGTGGCGGTGTTATTGTAGTTCTTTTTATACTGCATACTTTGGGACTAATTGCCCGGTGGTATATTTCTGGACACGCTCCCTGGAGTGATGCTTATGAATCTATGATCTATGTAGGTTGGGCCACTATGTTCTTTGGTTTAGCTTTCGGAAGAAAAAGTAGCTTAACTGTTGCATCTACGGCTTTTGTAACTTCAATGATTCTAATGATCGCACATTGGAACTGGATGGATCCTTCTATAGCTAATTTACAGCCCGTGCTTGATTCTTATTGGTTAATGATTCACGTGTCGGTAATTGTAGGAAGTTATGGTCCTTTTACCCTGGGAATGATCCTTGGTGCTGTGGCCTTACTATTAATGATTTTCACCACAGAAAGCAATAAGAAAAAAATGGATCTCAATATAAAGGAGATCACCATTATTACTGAAATGGCTTTAACGGTAGGCCTTGTAATGCTAACCATTGGAAACTTCCTTGGAGGACAATGGGCCAACGAAAGCTGGGGACGTTATTGGGGCTGGGATCCAAAAGAAACCTGGGCTTTAATAAGTATTATGGTATATGCATTTGTAATCCATATGCGTTTAGTTCCAGGGCTTAGAAGTAGATGGTTCTTTAATTTTATGGCTATTGTAGCTTTTGCCAGTATTATGATGACTTATTTTGGGGTGAACTTCTACCTGGCCGGATTACACTCTTATGCTAGCGGAGACAAAGTAATCACACCTACTTTTATTTACTATGCAATAGCAATAGTTGCATTATTGGGAGCTGTATCTTACTGGAGATTTCAGAAGTTTTATGCGAAAAAGCCTAAGAAGAAAATTGAAAAGTAATTAGAAAATTACGGACTGAAAAGTCTAGTGTTTAAAGGAACTTGGTTAGGCTTCTAATATGTTTAGATTCATAACAACTTAGATCCTGAAACAAGTTCAGGATGACGAATAATAACAAAGAGGCCGTCTAAAAAGTATTTAGATGGCCTTTTTTATTGATAAAAGTTTTTGTGAGAGAAGCGCTTCTTCTTTTGTAGATATTCTTAATGATAAAAAAGGAAGGAAGCCCCCTTCCTATGCTATACTGAATTTTCTTAAGTTGTGCGCCATAGCGATTAACCCTATTTCAGTAGTTACTTTCTCCATTCCCCGAAGCATAAATCGCTTGAAGCCCATGTTTTGCTTGATATTCCCAAAAACGGCTTCCACATCCCAGCACCGACGTTTACGATGTGCTATTCCCGCTTCACTTAATAGTAGGTTCCTAGC
>NZ_FVZF01000030.1 GCF_900168265.1 Salegentibacter salarius
ATACTTGATGACTTTGGACTTAAAGGTCTGGATAATATTAACAGACACTCCCTGATGGAAATTATTGAAGATAGGCACGGAAAAAAATCTACTATAATAGCCTCCCAGTTACCGGTAGAGGCCTGGCACGAGATTATCGGAGAACAGACCATTGCAGACGCCATACTGGATCGTTTAGTTCATACCGCTCACAGAATAGATATCAAGGGGGAATCAATGAGGAAAAAACTTAAAAATAAATAGTAAATTTAACCATAATAGAATCGATTTTGAGCACTTAGTTTGCTATGCTCACTTTCATCCGGCGCACGTGGTTCACTTTGACCGGCTCATCCACCAGGGAGCTGGTGGCCTCATCAAGGAATAAATAATCTGGATTTTTATAAACTGCCCTTGCAAGTAAAATTCTTTGTCTCTCTCCGCCACTAAGGAGTTGCCCATTTTCACCAATCTTTGTCTGGTACCCAAGAGGTAGTTTTTCAATAAATTCATTTAGATTAACCATTTCTACAGCTTTTCGCAAGGAGATTCGATCCACCGGAATATCTGGTTGTGATTCTGTAATATTTCTTTCAATAGTATCGTTAAAAAGACAACCATCCTGCATTACCACTCCACACCTGCTTCTCCAAAAAGATGTATTAATATCACGAAGATCTTCATCTCCGACTTTCAAAGTACCTTTCCAGGGTTTATAAAATTTCAAAAGCATTTTTAATAAAGTTGTCTTTCCTGAACCGCTTGACCCAACAATTGCAGTGATCTTTCCTTTAGGAATCGTGATATTCAAATCATTTAACAAAGGAGGTAAGGAAGGGTTTCCATATCCAAAACTTAGATTCCTTAGCCGAAGATCTCCTTCGGGTATGGTATTGTCATACCTTCTTCTGTTATCTTCAGGTTTTTGATTATGTACTTCAGACAATCTATTAAAAGAGAGTTTGGCGCTCTGGTAATCTGTAAGAAAATTGATCATATTCGATATAGGCAAGGACAGTGAGCCAATAATAAATTGGATAGCCAGCATAGCCCCTAAAGTAATTTGACCTGTGATCACGGCTTTTGCAGACCAGAAAATTATCAAAATATTGGTTAATTCATTTAAGAATAAACCGCCTTTAATTTGAGCCTGCCCTACGCTTAAAATCTTTGACTTTATCCTGAAAAGACCATTTTGGTTAAGTTCCCACTCCCCTTTCCTCCTGTTCTCAGAATTGTTTAATTTAATTTCGGAAACAGCCAGAATGATCTGCAGAAATAGGGATTGGTCTTTCCTGTTAAGGTCGAAAAGCTGGTTATCCAAAAGTTCCTTTCTTTTCATAAATAATAATGACCAACCGAAAAACAAAGAAGTGCCGGTAAAGAAGATAAGTGCAATATGGGGATGGAAGTAAAACAGCACTAATCCGAATACTACTATAGAAAAGATATCAAAAGGAATATTTAAGCCACGGCCGGTTAGAAACTCGTCTATCCTTTGATGATCATAGATTCTTTGCATAAAATCACCGGTGTTTTTTGATTCAAAATATGCTAAAGGAAGGCTTAGTAGTTTTCCCAAAAAATCTGAAAGCATCTGAATATTTACTCGTGAATTTATATACAACAGGATCCAGTCTCTGATCACTTCTGATGCGGATCGCGTTAGAAATAGAAAGAACTGTGATAATAATATAAGGTTGATGAAACCAAAATCTTCATAATTAATTCCGTAGTCCACCAGGCTCTGGGTAAGGAAAGGAAGCATTAACTGAATGGTAGCGGCAATTATTAAACCCAGAAATAGCTGGTTTATATATCTTTTGTAAGGTTTGAGATAGTGAAGAAGAAAACCCAGACTATTTCTCTGCCCTACTTCTGGAGGTTCCTCATCTAAAAAATTATTATTGGGTTCTACCAAAAGAAGAACACCCTGTTTATTCTCTGCCTCAGTCCATTTGCTGATGAACTCATTATGGCGGTATTTCAACTTGCCATAGGCCGGGTCGGAGACATAAATGAACTTGTGGTTAACCTTATAAATAATTATAAAATGATTCCCCTCCCAATGTGCAATAGCAGGAAGGGGAATTTCTGAAATTAATTCCTGAAAATTTACTTTGATTCCGACTGATTCTATTCCCAATTTGCTTAATGCCTCGGAAAGTCCTCCCAAAGACGCTCCATCCTTTTGCAAAAAAGAGATTTGTCTTAAATATTGCAGATCATATTTTTTTCCGAAGAATTCTGTGAGCATCTTTAAACAAGATGGCCCACAATCCATTTGATCCATTTGACGATAAACGGGAAAATCGATAGTCCTAAACATAACAAATGAAACTAATTACAGTTAAATTTAATTTGGAATTGATTAGGTTCCATCTCAAATAATCGCTGATTTATAAATCACGTTCTTTTGGAATAGAGATAGGGGATATCTTTTCCTGTAATGTCGCTTATTATAAGATTTGTTTAATCGAGGGTATGCTTAAGACTTCCAATCGATTGGGCAGCAGAAATTTAAGAAATAAAATAATATGTTTTAAATAAATTTTATTAGCAAAAAGAGAAATTTTTAAAATAACAAAGTGATATAAAAAGGGGCAAACAATAAAAAGTATTGCCCCTTTATGTGTGAATTCAAGATGCCACATTTGGATTTTGAGTGGAATCTTCATCTTTCTTCTGTTTCAGAATTCCACGTAAAGCATTCATATCCTGGCTAATCTTGTTTTCCAAAACTCTGGCATAAATCTGAGTTGTAGAAATTTTGGTATGCCCTAAGAGTTTAGAAACTGTTTCTATTGGCACACCATTACTTAAAGTAACTGTAGTTGCAAAGGTATGCCTGGCCATATGAAAGGTCAAAATCTTCTTTATCCCACATAGAATAGCAACTTCTTTTAAATAAACGTTTAATTTCTCATTCGTGATTTTAGGTAATAAGGTTCCTGAGACAATGGTCATAGGGTGTTCTTCATATTTCTTAATCATTTCCATAACAGGCTCTAATAAGGGAACTTTAATTGGTGTATTAGTCTTTTGCCTTTTAGAAATAATCCATTTATTTCTATCTAAACCAATGGAAATATTATCTTTAGTAAGCTTCATTATATCAACATAACTGATACCTGTGTAACAACTGAAGACAAATAGATCGCGAACACGATCAAGCCTTTCTACCGGGAACTCATAAGTTTCCAAATTGGACAACTCACCAACTGACAAGAATTCCCGATCTTTTTTCTCAAAAGTATTTTTCCAACGGCGAAAGGGATCTTTATCTATCCATTCCATATTATAAGCTAGTGTAACCATTTTTCGTAAGCGCTGAATATGCTTCATAATAGTATTATGCCCCATAGCTTTTGGATGCCCTTTTGGATAGTAAGAGCCTAGAAAATCTTCAAAATCGCAGAGGAACTTATAGTTCAATTCTCTTAGATATACATCGGTTGTCTTTTTTTCTTTCTTTAAAAATTTAAAAATATAACCTTCAGTTATTTTGAAATTTTTAATAGTCCCAGGAGATAAGGTATGTTCTATTTTTCTGGAATGATAATCTATAAGATTCTGAAGTGATTTAGAGTTCTCATCTTCTCCTAGGTAAGTCGCTTTGATTAGCTGGGCAGTAATTTTCTTACCACTTGAATTTAAATCCTGATAACATTGGAAAATTCGGGCTTTAGTAGAATCCAAATAGTGATTTATTTGTTTTGCCTCTGAAGAAGTTCCCTTTACTTTCTTTTTCGAAGAATCCCATAAATCAAATGAAATTTTACGCTTTAAACTGACGAGGACCCTTCGTTGGTTCACAGTTATCCTGGCATAGATAATTCCCTGGTTAACCTTTTCATTTGTGGGTTTCACCCAAAAATGTACTGAAAATGTGTTTTTAGTTCGCATTGCTGTCATCTTTAAATTAAACATTTAAAATTTAGATGAAGTCAAATCAACAATACAAGTTCAAATATAAGCTTTTACCTTAAACGTAACCTTAGGTTACATTTGAAAATTAAGGTAACCTTTTAGTTCTCATTACAATTTGAATACTATCAAATAAAATAAAAACCCAAAAACTAAAAAACCGCGCTAATCATAAGATTTGCGCGGTTTTAAAAAGATTTGTTAATCTTTTAAGTGACCTTGCCAGGATTCAAACCTGGAACCTCCTGAGCCGTAATCAGGTGCGCTATTCAGTTGCGCCACAAGGCCATTAAATCATTGCTTTTCCTAAGCGGTTAAGCGGCTGCAAATATATTATTATTTTTATAATCTGGAAATAAATCTTTGATTTTTTTAGTCTAAACTATCTCTGCACTTAGTCCTTCTTCTAATAATTTTGAACATCTGGGTTTTAATTCATCAAAAGAACCGGTTTTAACCGTACACTTCCCTTTATAATGCACCAGAATAGCACATTGTTCAGCCTGCACTGGAGTATGCTCGCAGGCATATATTAAAGTTTCTATTACGTGATCAAACGTATTGTAATCGTCATTATAAAGTACGATCTCATTCTCCTTCTGCGTGGTGGTCTTCACCTCTTCTAATACTTCTTCTTTAGTACTCATCTTCATTTACAATTTTAAAACCTCAAAGATACAAATTATCTATAAAATGCTTATGCTGAAAACTTTACAGCCACCCAATTACTACTTTCGAAATGTTCTATATAAGTTAGCCCAAGTTTTATACAGGCTTCTTTAATTACCGGAATATCTTCCTCATAAAATCCGCTTAAAAAGAGGTCTCCACCCTTATTAAGACAGTCTACATAAATAGGAAGATCCCTTAGTAAAATGTTTCTATTAATATTAGCAAGAATCATATCATACTTTCTATCCTGCAGTAATTCGGCTCCGCCCTCTTCTACATTAATATTATCGCAATCATTTCTGCCTACATTTTCCATGGTATTCTGGTAACACCAATTATCAATATCAATAGCGTCAACAAACTTCGCCCCTTTTAAACTTGCCAGGATAGCTAACACACCGGTGCCGCAACCCATATCGAGCACAGCTTTATCGTTCCAGTCATTTTTTAATATATGCTGAATCATCATATGCGTGGTAGCGTGATGACCTGTTCCAAAAGACATTTTTGGTTCAATTACGATATCATATTCAACATCGGGCTCGGGATGAAAGGGTGCTCGCACACTACAAATATCGTTTACCATAATGGGATTGAAATTCTTTTCCCATTCCTCATTCCAGTTTACCTGTTCTATTTCTCCTTTAGAATAGGTGATTTCAAAATCCTCTGATTGTAAAATATGAACCCCTGCCAGGAGATCATCTTCGTATTCCTCGGCAGGGATATAGGCTGTAATGCCATCTTCTTCTTCCACAAAACTCTCAAACCCCAAATAGCCCAGCTCTGCTACAAGGATTTCCGAGGCAGGCTGCAGCGGTTCTATTTTAAACTTGAATTCGAGATAGTTTGAAGACATACTTAAAAGGCATTTATAATTTCCACAAAATCTACCGCTTTAAGACTAGCTCCACCAATAAGTCCGCCGTCCACATCTTCTTTTGCAAAGATCTCTTTGGCATTTGCTGGTTTCACACTTCCTCCATAAAGGATAGAAACATTTTGTGCGATTTTATCATTGAATTTTTCTGAAATATTCTTTCTGATAAAAGCGTGCATTTCCTGCGCTTGTTCTGGCGAAGCGGTCTCCCCGGTGCCAATTGCCCAAACCGGTTCGTATGCTAAGATCACATTTTTCCAATCTGCTTCTGAAATTTGATATAAACTCTCCTCTAGTTGTTTCGCAACAAGATCAAAATGCTTATCGCTTTTCCTATCGGCAAGTTCTTCCCCAAAGCAAAAAATAATTTTCATCTCGCTTTTAAGCGCTGAATTTACTTTTTCGGCAAGAATATCGTTGGTTTCTCCAAAATGGGCACGGCGTTCACTATGGCCAAGAATAACCGTATCTACACCAATACTTTTAAGCATTTTTGCTGACACTTCTCCGGTATAAGCTCCGTTCTCTGCCTGGTGCATATTTTGCGCCACAACCTGTACAGGAGTATCTTTTAAACCTTGAAAAGCTGAATATAAATTAGTAAAAGCCGGCGCCACCATAACTTCGGCTTCAGGCTCTTTTACCAATTGCATTTTTAAATGTGAAAGCAAATCTTGCGTTTCAGCAAGATCATTGTTCATTTTCCAGTTTCCGGCTACTATCTTTTTTCTCATAATTTCTTAGTTGATTTTAATTATTTCCGCGGAAAAAATCCGCACTCCTACAAATATATCGATAAGTATAAACATAGCTGTGCCCAAGCCGACTGAAGATTGGCTTTTTACCAATATTTTAAAAAATCTTAAGGATGATTTATAATTTTATATCGCCTGCATCAAACCAGTGCTTTTTCTGGGTAATTGTTCCTTTTTCCAAAACCAGAAGTCCGGGATTAGACCTTACAATGGTTTGTAGAACTTTTTTATCTACCTGGTAAAATTCAAAATCGAGCTTGAATTTATTTATGATTTTTTGCTGATCTGCATCATTTGAAGCAGTTAAACCAACTACTTTATAGCCCTTTTCTTCAGCTTCTGCTGCTAGTTTCTGAATGGCTTTAAAACCTTCCTGCTCGGTATGTGAAAGATCATAGGCTACTACCATAAAAAGCTTCTCAGCATCGAGAATTTGACTGGTGATCACCTCGCCATTGTCTTCAATTTCAAAATCCTGGATTGGAGGCACGTATCCTTCCTCGATCATCGTAGTTTCCACGCCAACAAATTCCCCTTCCTGATTAGGATAAGTACCATCTGTAGTTACTTTTACTTCTTCGCCATTTTGATTAAAAGTCCACTCATATTCATAGACGGCTTTTTGAGCGTCTTCAGGCACCTGCATTAATTCTTCAATATTATTTCCAATCTTATAAGCCCTAAAATCAAAGACCGGCAAATGCATCAATACATGGTAGCAAAACCAAAAACAAAGCATAAAGGATAAAAAAATGATCCAGCGATGTGAAATAGGATTAAAAACGGGAGTGATCAATTTTCGGTTAAAGAAAAGTATCAATATAAAAATCAGCAGAATAACATCTTTAATGAACGACTGCCAGGGGGTTAACGGGATCGCATCTCCAAAACATCCACAATCTGTAACCTTGTTGAAATAAGCCGAATAAAAGGTAAGAAACGTAAAGAAAACGATCATTAAAAGCAAGCTCCAGAGGGTAAATTTAGGCAGGTAACCAATTAGAAGCATAATCCCCACCACCAGCTCAAAAACCACCAATACTATAGCGATTACCAGTGAAAATGGAACCAGAACATCAAGCCCTAAAACCTCCGGACTAAAATATTCCTGTAGTTTATAAGAAAATCCCAGTGGATCATTGAGTTTTATAAATCCTGAAAAAATAAATAATACTCCAACCAGTACTCTGGAAATTCCTACTAATAATTTCATGCTCCTTTATTTATAAAATGCTTTTATCTTCTGAAAAGTTATAAAACCTATGCTTCTTCTTCACTCATTAGAATCATTGCGAATATGGAATAATTTATCATATCCTGGTAATTCGCATCAATCCCTTCGCTCACCAAGGTTTTCCCTTTATTATCTTCAATTTGCTTTACACGCAATAATTTTTGAATAATTAGATCGGTTAAAGAACTTACCCGCATATCTCGCCAGGCCTCGCCATAATCGTGATTTTTATTCATCATCAGGGCTTTGGTTTCAGCTATGTTTTCATCATAAAGCTCTGCAGCTTCTTCCACCCCAAGATCTGGTTGGGCGACAACGCCTTTTTTTAACTGAATTAAAGCCATGATCGAGTAATTGATGATTCCTATAAATTCAGATTTCTCATCCTCATCTACTTTTCTCACTCCATTTTCCTGGAGTTTTCTTATGCGCTGGGCTTTTATAAAAATTTGATCGGTAAGTGACGGAAGCCTAAGAATTCTCCAGGCGCTTCCGTAATCTTTCATCTTGTTAATAAACAGGCTGCGGCAGGTAGCCACCACCGCGTCATACTGTTTTGAGGTATTCTGCATAAAAGAGATCTAATTTCCGTAAATTTCGTGCAAATATTTTAGATAGTAAAACAATATTAATCTAATCGTTTTTTACAAATCCTTTCAAATATTAATAATTATGTATAACCTCCTACTTTCTAATATTGAGGTTTTATTTTTTTATACTTTGTAATGTGGATTTTTAAGCGGCCTACCGAAAATTTATCGTGAAAATTGAAGTGATGCACCGTGAAATTTTAGGCTGTTTGAGCTAAATTAATTTCTTTTTTTTAGTTGATTTCTTATAGCGAGTTCCTGAAATTTAGGCGCTGAACGATAAATTTAGATAAAGTTTCGTAAGCCTAGATTTTTTTGGTTCTTTTTTCATCAATGGAAAAAAGAACAAGCATAAATTATTTAAAACAGAATTAATATTAAAACCACATTTTATAATTTCTGAATTGAACTTTAAAAATCATTGTTTTTCACTTCAGAATATTCAATTAAAATCTCACGAAAATGACCATAAATTGCAAAGGCAAACTTATAGATCTTAACAACCCTAAAGTAATGGGGATCATTAATACCACTCCCAATTCTTTTTATGCTGAAAGTCGAAAAACTTCGGAAAAAGATATTCTTAAACAGGTAGAAAAAATGCTGAAAGATGGCGCCGATTTTATTGATGTTGGTGGCTATAGTACTCCGCCCGGAGCACCCAAAGTTGAGGAAACCGAAGAGTTGAAACGTGTACTTCCCGCAATAGAAAATATTTTAAAACATTTCCCGGAAACATTAATTTCTGTAGATACTTTTCGCGCAAATGTAGCCGAACAAAGTATTGAAGCCGGCGCAGCCATAATTAACGATATTTCTGCAGGAAATTTAGATCCTGAAATGATGAAAACCGTGGCAAAGCACCAAGTGCCTTATATTATGATGCACATGCGTGGCACACCACAAACTATGAAAGACCTCAACCAATATGATGATCTTTTGCAGGATATTTTATTCTATTTTTCAGAAAAAATAAGTGCGGCAAGAGCTTTAGGCATAAATGATCTTATTGTAGATCCAGGCTTTGGCTTTGCTAAGAATATTGATCAGAATTTTGAATTGCTTTCTAAAATGGAACTCTTTAAAACTTTAGAACTCCCTTTATTGGCAGGACATTCAAGAAAATCATTGATCTATAAAACTTTAAAAACATCGGCAGCAGAAGCTTTAAACGGAACTACCTTCTTAAATACCATAGCTCTATCTAAAGGCGCCAATATTTTGAGAGTACACGATGTAAAAGAAGCGGTAGAATGCACTAAATTATTTGCAGAACTTAATAAGTAGCCGCATATTTTCTATTTTTACAAAAAACCCCACTAATTTGGATATAATCAATCTTCGTTTTCTAGATGTGCTGGATATTGTATTTGTCGCATTCCTGCTGTATTATCTATATAAATTAGTAAAAGGAACAGTTGCGGTAAATATCTTTATAGGAATCGTGATTATTTACCTCATGGGAAGCCTTACCGAATTACTCCAAATGGAGCTTCTAAGCAGCGTTCTTGGTGAGTTTATAGGAGTGGGAATGTTTGCCCTAATCGTAGTTTTTCAACAGGAAATCAGGAAATTCCTGTTAATGATTGGGTCAACAAATTTCACGCAAAAAGGAAAATTCTTTACTCAGCTTAGATTTTTAAAAGGTGACCTGGAAACCAGCACCAATGTAGATGACATTATTTCTGCCTGTGAAGCCATGGGACAAAGTTATACGGGTGCCTTAATTATTATTCAGAAAAACACGAACCTGGATTTTGTAAAAAATTCCGGAGACGATATGAATATTGAACTCAATCAACCTATTATAGAATCTATTTTCTACAAGAATTCACCACTTCACGATGGTGCAATGGTAATAGAAGATAACAAGATTACCGCCACTCGCGTAATTCTTCCGGTTTCTAACGATAGGTCTATTCCGCTTAGATTTGGGTTACGTCACCGTGCGGCTGTTGGAATTACGGAAAAAACCGATGCGCTTGCACTTGTAGTGAGCGAGGAAACGGGTCAGATTTCTTATGTACGAGACGGGGAATTTGTAATGTTTGAAAGCAACGACGAACTTATAGATCGAATTAAAGAAGATCTTCTGTAATCGCTCATAGAAGGTTTAATTTCAAAAGGTTTACTCTTGAAATTCTATAACAATTTTCCGAATTATCCCTAATTGCTTTCCTTAAATTTCCTCGAGTTTATAAGCTCTCCTCTGCCATAAACTGAACTTCATAAAGGTTTTTGTAGTATCCACCTTTCTTCTGAAGCAGTTGGGTATGAGTTCCTATTTCCACAATTTCACCAGCATCCATTACCATAATTTTGTCGGCCTTTTTGATAGTAGCAAGCCTATGGGCAATTACAATTGAGGTTCTGCCTTTCGTGATCTTATCGGTGGCTTTTTGGATTAAAAGTTCGCTATAAGTATCAACTGAAGACGTTGCTTCATCCAGGATTAAAATACTTGGATTACTCATATAAGCCCGTAAAAAAGAAATAAGCTGGCGCTGCCCAGAAGATAACATGGCTCCCCGCTCTTTTACATTATAATGATAAGCATTAGGCAAGGTATTGATGAAATTGTGAATACCAATCTGTTTGGCTGCATTAATCACGTCTTCTTCAGTGATATCTGGATTACTTAAGTTTATATTGGCAAGAATAGTATCAGCAAAAAGGAAAACGTTTTGCAACACCACCGCAATTTCAGAGCGTAAAGATTCCAGGGTAATATCTTTTATATCAATGCCGTCTACAAGAATTTGCCCGCTATCTATTTCATAAAAACGATTCAGTAAATTGATTACCGTAGATTTCCCGGCGCCGGTAGCACCAACAATAGCAATAGTTTCGCCGGCATTTGCTTTAAATGAAACGCCTTTTAAAACTTCCTCATCATCGGTATAGCTGAAACGAACATTTTTAAATTCTATCTCGCCTTTTAGGTCTTCAACTTCAATTTTACCTTCGTTACTAATAGAAGAATCGGTATCTAAAATTCCAAAAACACGATTCGCAGCAACCATCCCCATTTGCAACGTATTAAATTTATCGGCGATTTGACGTAGCGGCCTAAAAAGTAGTTGAGATAATTCAATAAAGGCAATTATCACACCCAGTGTAATTCCATCGTCTGCAACCGCACGTAAACCACCAAACCAAACGATTAAACCAATGGTTATAGAAGTTGCCATTTCAGCAATTGGAAAGAAAATAGAGTTATACCAAACCGTTTTTACCCAGGCATTTCGGTGTTTATTATTAATTTCTTTAAAATTCTTGTATTCTTCTTTTTCGCGGGTAAAGAGCTGCACGATCTTCATCCCGGTAATTCGCTCCTGCACAAAGGTATTTAGATTGGCAACCTGTGTTCTTACTTCTTCAAAAGCGACTTTCATTTTCTTCTGAAAAACACGCGTAGCGTACATAATTAGCGGAAGCACGGTCAATACCAACAAGGTTAACTGCCAGCTCTGGTAAAACATAAAGCCTATTACCACCAGCATTTTTAGAATATCACTGATAATCATAAAAAGCCCCTGGCTAAAAATACTGGCAATAGTTTCAATATCGCTTACCGCACGGGTTACCAAACGCCCAACTGCCGACTTATCGAAATAAGTCATTTTAAAACCGAGCATATGTTTAAAAAGGTTTACACGAAGGTCTCTAACCACTTCCTGCCCTAACCAGTTGGCGAAATACACAAATAGAAACTGAAAAATAACTTCCAGCACTAAAACCCCGGCCATTAAACCCACATAAAAAACCAGGTTATCATAATCCTGAGGTGTAATTGCATCGTCTACAGTAACCTTCAATAAATAGGGTCTTAAAACAGCAAAAAATGAAAGTAAAATAGCAGCAACCGCCACAAAATAGAAAGTTACTTTGTAGGGATTAGTGTATTTAAGCAGGCGCTTAAATAAATCAAAATCGAATGCGTTACCTGTTTTAGATGCCATTTATTTTATTGCTATTTCCGGATAAGTAACCCTGGTAAGGTATAATGCTTTTGCAGGCACCGAAGTTCCCGCCTTACTCCTGTCTTTACTTTTTATAACCTCGTGCATATTTTCAATAGGTTGCTTCCCCAAACCAATTTCCAGTAAGGTTCCCACAATTGCACGCACCATATTCCTTAAAAATCTGTCGGCTGAAATATGAAAAACCAACACTCCATTTTCAATTTTCCAAACCGCCTCAGTAATCTTGCAATTATAGGTTTTTACATCGGTTTTAGACTTTGAAAAACACTTAAAATTAGTATAATCCTTTAAGATTTCTGCGGCCTTATTCATTTTTTCAACATCCAGCTTATTCTTCAAAAAATAACTTCTATCTTCTAAAAAAGGATCTTTATGCTGAACGATATGATATTCATAACTCCGGCTTAAAGCATCAAAACGAGCATGTGCATCAGGTTTTACTTCAAAGAAATCCCGTAAAGCTATATCTGCCGGAAGTAAGGAATTCATTTTAAAGTGAAAAGCTTCTTTTTCAAGTTCGTTATCGGTATCAAAATGTGCAAAGATCTGTTTGGCGTGCACCCCGGCATCTGTTCTTCCTGCGCCAACAATAGCTACTTTTTGTTGAAAAACAACCGAAAGAGCCCGTTCTATTTCTTCCTGAACCGAAATTGCGTTTGGTTGATTTTGCCAACCGTGATAAGCCTTTCCAAAATATGCCAGTTCTAAAAAATACCTCAACCGAGTTCTTTATTTTTATATTTGCGAACTGCAAAGATAAGGCATTTATTAGAAGCTTAAATCCTTTGAAGGCATCGGTTTCAAAATGATTCTATAAACAAAAACAATCCCGATTTGAAAAAAATATTGCTGTTAAGCGACACCCATAGTCATATTGACGAAAGAATTCTACATTACGCAGCGGAAGCCGATGAAATATGGCACGCCGGCGATATTGGCATAACCGATATTACCGATGAATTAAAAAAAGTAAAACCCTTAAGAGCAGTTTACGGTAACATTGACGATGCAGAGATAAGAAAAGAGTTTCCGCTTCACCAGCGTTTTAAATGTGAAGGAGTAGATGTCTGGATTACGCATATTGGCGGTTACCCCGGCAAATACTCACCTGCAATTAGGGAAGAAATTAAAAGAAATCCGCCAAAACTCTTTATTAGCGGGCACTCCCATATTTTAAAGGTTATGAACGACAAAACCCTGGGATTACTTCATATGAATCCGGGAGCAGCAGGAAAGCAGGGATTCCATAAAAAACGTACTATGCTTAGATTTAAAATTGACGCAGGAGAAATCAAGGATTTAGAAGTGATAGAACTCAAGAGTTAGTAGGCAGTTCTTTAGGTGGCAGTAAGCAGTTTCAGTATACAGTATCAGTTTGCAGCGGGCAGTCGCAGTAACCAATATGCATTTTGAAACTCTAGTTGTTGCAATGGAGGCACGACTGAAGCAATCTCTTCTAATAAATTCAATAAAAACTTTTGATCTAAAGATTACCACGCTCCGAGTAATATTCCGCATCAGCTCTTTTAATATAAGAGTCTTCCTGACTCCGTAATGAACCCTTCCGTCCCATCTATGATGTGCCACCTTCCCTTGAAAAAGGGAAGGAACTTTTATTGTTTTTGTAAAAACAAGTACAATAATTAAAGATATTCGTGTATTAGTGGCATCTTATTAATGCTTATAAAAACTAAAAAACCCGAAGCTTTCACTTCGGGTTTTCACGCACTAATACTACTAAGATGATAGGCTTATCGTAATCGGTCCACAGATTTTACGAGATCTTCGTCCTTTTTAATGGCCTTATTGGCCAAAACAAGAAAAACGATAGAAATGATTGGAAGAAACATCCCAATACCCTTCTCTGAAATATCCATTTCTCCAGGTAAACTTAGCGACCAATAAACAAACACTCCTAGTAAAAAAAAGTTTAATAAGATATTTAGACGCCCCAATACAAATTGAAGCTTTCTGTTTTTGAACATAAAAATACTCACCAAAGATAACAAAGCTGAAGCAAGAAATGCAATAAAAACCATAAGATAATCTTGTGCATACATTGCAACTCCTTCAGAATTTTCCCAGAGCGAAAAAGCAAAAATTAGCCCTCCACTCACAATAACAGCAATAAGTAAATATATAGTTTGGATTCGTTGTAGCATATCTTCCAGTGAAATTCGCGAACAAAAATAAAGATTCTTTTTAGAATTGCTATTCAAAATATTAAAATAAAGTTGTATACTTGCAGGAACATTTCGTAACCAATTCAAAACAGGTTACTTAAGTCTCCAAATTTTTTTCGATTCTTCCTCGAGAAGTTTAACAATCAACCCAAACACAAATTTATTTTTAATTATCCATGTTTGAAATTTCAGAATTAAAAGCTAAAAAGCTTCCTGAGTTGCAGGATATCGCTAAATCTTTAAATGTCCCAAAATTCAGGACCTTGAAAAAATTAGATCTGGTATATCAAATCCTGGACTATCAGGCTGCCAACCCTAAAAAGGCGAAAGAAGCACTTACAGACGACACAAAAAAGGAGGAAACTCCAAAAAGTGAAGTACAAAGTAAATCTTCAGAAAAACCACAGGCTAAAAAAGGTGGCAAAGTAGGGAGTAATAAAAAGCCACCCAGGGCTGCTGCAACCGCAGAGACCAAAGATTCGCGTCCGGCAAAAAAGGAAAGCAATTCTCCTAAAAAAGAAGAAACACCTTCAAAGCCAAGAGAAAATAAAAAGCCGGAGCAAAAGCCAAAGGACACAAGAGACGATAATTCTTCTAAAAACCAGAAGAACAATCCTCGTGAGCATAAAAAAGATACACGCAGTAAAAATAACGGAAGCCGCGAGAGCGGAAACCGTGATGGCCGTAATCGCTACCGCGAACCAGATTATGAGTTTGATGCGATTATTGAGAGTGAAGGTGTACTAGACATTATGCAGGACAACTATGGTTTCCTAAGATCTTCAGACTACAATTACCTTACATCTCCCGATGATATTTATGTATCCCAGTCGCAAATTCGCTTATTCGGATTAAAAACCGGAGACACCGTATTAGGGCAAATAAGACCTCCAAAAGAAGGTGAGAAATATTTCCCATTAATCAAGATCAACAAAATTAATGGATTGGATCCTCAGGTTGTGAGAGACCGTGTTTCTTTTGAACACTTAACTCCACTTTTCCCAAAGGAAAAATTCAATATTGCTGAAAAGCAAAGCAGCTTATCTACCCGTATTATGGACCTCTTTTCCCCTATTGGAAAAGGCCAGCGTGGTATGATAGTTTCCCAGCCTAAAACTGGTAAAACAATGTTGCTTAAGGATATTGCTAATGCAATTGCAGCGAACCATCCTGAGGTTTATCAAATAGTTTTACTTATTGATGAACGCCCTGAAGAGGTTACCGATATGCAACGTAATGTACGAGGTGAAGTGGTAGCTTCTACTTTTGATAAAGAAGCTCACGAACACGTGCGAGTTGCGAATATCGTTTTAGAAAAAGCAAAGCGTTTGGTAGAATGTGGTCACGATGTTGTGATTCTTTTAGATTCTATTACTCGTTTGGCGCGTGCATACAACACCGTACAGCCTGCAAGTGGAAAAGTATTGAGTGGTGGTGTAGACGCAAATGCCCTACATAAACCAAAACGTTTCTTTGGTGCTGCCCGTAATATTGAAAACGGTGGTTCATTATCAATTATCGCTACCGCCCTTACCGATACCGGTTCTAAAATGGACGAAGTGATCTTTGAAGAATTTAAAGGAACAGGAAACATGGAGCTGCAATTAGATAGAAAAATTGCGAACCGTAGAATTTTCCCTGCGATTGATCTTACTTCTTCGAGTACACGTCGAGACGACTTATTACTTGATGAAAACACGATACAAAGAATGTGGGTGTTGCGTAAATATCTTGCCGATATGAATCCTATAGAAGCTATGGAATTTATTAACGATAGGATTAAACAAACCAAAAACAACGAAGAGTTCCTGATCTCTATGAACGGGTAAACCCTTCTTAAGTTATAAATTGAAAAAAATCCGGAAGCTTTTAGTTTCCGGATTTTTTTATGATTCTTTTTAAAAGATCAGGGCTCTGGTCTTATTAATTTCCAATCAGGAAAGGCTTCTCACCCGGCGAATTTTCATCGTTTTTGACAGAAAAAAGATGTCACGTAAAAAGTTCTAAAACCGTCATCCTGAATTTATTTCAGAGCTTGCTCCGAAATTTATTCGGAGATCTAAAATGTCGATAATCAGAACAAGTTAGAAGCTGAAACAAGTTCAGCTTGACGAAACTATACTTTTCAAACAACTTCTCTTCTGAGAGCGGGAGACCGGGTTTCCCGATATTACGCCTTAGGAGGCTCCGATCGGGACAGGCTTCTCACCCGGCGAATTTTCATCATTCTTTTGCATAAAAAAACCCTCACTAAATGTGAAGGTTCTTTTTAGAGCGGGAGACCGGGTTCGAACCGGCGACATTCAGCTTGGAAGGCTGACGCTCTACCAACTGAGCTACTCCCGCATTTGTTCTGCAAATATAAAGTTTAAACCCTTCAATTTCCAAAGGAAAATTAAACTTTTTAGACTCTGCTATCCTATTTACTTAATATTCAGAGTAAAAATAAAATGAAGCGATAAAATCTTGTTAAATGGGTAATTAAAAAACAAGTGTTCCGACAAATAAATCTTATTTTTAATGCCTAACAGAATACATCTTAAATCAATTTCTTATGAGTAATAAACCCGGTAAAACCCAGGACCTAATAGACGCAAAATTCCTTAAAGAACGTAAAGTATTTCTTTGGGGTGAAGTCAACGATGAATCAGCCAAACACGTTATAGACAGACTTCTTTATCTTGATATGGAAGGAGATGAGGAAATCCAGTTTTTTATTAATAGTCCCGGCGGTTATGTAACCGACGGATTTGCGATTTACGATACTATGCAAAGCCTTAAAAGCCCTGTTTCAACCATTTGTAGCGGTCTAGCCGCTTCTATGGGTTCTATTTTACTTTCTGGCGGAACAAAAGGCAGAAGGTTTATACAAACACACGGAAAAGTTATGATCCACCAACCTATGGGTGGCGCTAGAGGACAAGCTTCAAACATCGAAATCCAGGCGAACGAAATCTTAAAAACCCGGGAATTAAGTGCAAAGCTTCTTGCTGATAATTGTGGGCAAACTATAGAAAAGGTACTTAAAGATTTTAATCGTGACTACTGGATGGATGCCCAGGAATCTTTAGACTACGGAATTGTTGACGGTATTTTCAAGAAATAATTTATGGATATTAAACATCGTGAAAACGATAGCCGCGGAATGTTCTTTGTGAAAGATGAAAAAGGAATTTACGCAGAGCTAACGTATCAAAAGAAGGCAGGAGATATTCTTGTTATAGATCACACAGAGGTTAGACCAGAACTGGAAGGCCAGGGAATTGCCACCAAGCTGCTGGCCCATAGTGTAGAATTTGCTCGTGAAAATAATTATAAGATAGAGCCCCTATGCCCTTTCGCTGAAGTGCAATTTGACAGAAACAAGTCTTACAACGATGTAAGAGCTTAAAAACCTACTAACTTTTTCCTCTTTTATGAAGTTCCCCCGTTTACTATTATTCCTTGGTTTAATGATTTTATTTTCTTGTGAAGAAGATCAAAAAACGGGAATTGAAACTTCAAAAGAGGAAGAAGCAGTAGTTATTGAGAAATTGGCTTCAGCTGATTTAATTGCCAAAAGATTCTCCACGCTTTCCAATTCCGTTGGAAATATAGATCTGCAATATCCCGATTTACTTGATTCTATATATTCAAAACGTGATTATAAACCAATTTGGACCGATAGGGCGTTACGGGAAGATCTTTACCGAGGTATAGAAAGAGCTGAAGAAGACGGCCTGGAGCCAGAGGATTATCATTTAAGCTACCTAAAAAAGTCTCTTTCTAATTTATCGGAATTAGATGATGAAGAACGCAGCTTGACCGAAATTATCCTGACCGATGCTTTTTTCAGCCTTACTTCAGATTATAATTCAGGGAAATTAGATCCTAAAGAAATTTATAGTATTTGGGGTGTAGAAAGCAATAAAATAGACCTCCCGGGACTCTTAGATCACGGAGTTGAGCAAAACAATATTCTGGCGGCTATAGATTCTGTAGTACCAAAACACGAGGTCTATAAAGGTTTAAAACGCAGTTTAAAAGAATACAGGGAACTGGCAGAAAACGAAAAAGACCCCATTTTTATTTCCGAAGAAGGAGAGAGCATTAAAGCCGATGAAAAAGACGAGCGAATTCCTAATATAAAAAGGCGCTTAAAAGAATTAGGCTACTGGGATAATGAAATTGCAGACAGTCTTATTACCTACGATGAACCTTTACAGGAAGCAGTTAAGGAATTCCAGGAAAAGTATGGCATTGAAACCGATGGCGTGATTGGCGGCGGCACAATTAAAACCCTTAATAAGACCTATCAGGACAGACTGGAACAGATTTTAGTGAACCTGGAACGCTGGCGCTGGTATCCCAAAGATCTGGGCGAACAATATATCATTGTAAATATTGCAAATTATCGCTTGCATCTGGTTAAAGGTCAAGACACTCTTGCCACACACCGCACCTTGGTGGGTACTGAAGCCAGAAAAACCCCTGTTTTCTCAGATAAGGTAGAACATATAGTTTATAATCCAACCTGGACTATTCCGCCCACGATTAAGAGCAAAGATGTGATCCCTTCAGCTTCCAAAGATCCCGATTATATAAACAGGAAGAATTTCAGCATTTTTAATCAGAGTGGTGAAAAAATGAATCCGCACGAAGTTAACTGGTCTTCTTCTAAAGTGAGAGGTTATACTTTTAGGCAGGAAGCCGGGCCGGCAAATCCGCTTGGTTTGGTTAAGATCATCTACCCAAATCAATATATGATATACCTACACGATACACCCTCAAAATCCCTTTTCAATAAAAATATTAGGGCGCAAAGTTCTGGTTGTGTAAGAGTGCAGGGCGTTTTAGAGTTAGCTAAAACTCTTTTAAACGATCAGCCAAAATATGATGATGATAAAATTCAGGAAATCATTAATTCCGGGAAAACCACAACCATCAAGGTTACGCAAAACGTGAATGTACACCATCTATACTGGACTGCCTGGAACGAAAATGGCAGCACCCGTTTTGCAGAAGATATCTACAAAAGAGATGCTGCCATCTATAAATTACTTACTGAAAATTAATTAGTTCAGCAGGGTAGATTTACTTAGGTAATCTTTATTATTCTTATGGATATATACTACCGATTCTTCTTTGATAGTATCTATTACATCTTTAGCAATGGTATTAGGCACAGCCGGGCAACCATAGCTTCTTCCTAATCTTCCAATTCTGTCTATAAAGTTAGGTTCAGCATAATCTGCTCCGTGAATTACCACATAACGTTTACGAGCATTGCTATTAAAGCCTTTCTCCATACCGTCTATAAATAACGACAATCCGTTTTTTCCGTAGTAAGTTTCAGCCGTAACGTAAAACCCAAGTGAACTTTGCAGGGAGTTTACAGTATTAGAAAATTTGGTAGCAAACTCACCACCGGTATTTTTTCCGTGGGAAACATAAGTATTAAACAGTACTTTTTTAGTTTCCATATTCATAATCCACATCCGTTTTTTTGTAGAGGAAAGTCCAAAATCTATCACGGTAAGGATTTTTTTAC
Organism: Salegentibacter salarius; assembly: GCF_900168265.1. Classification (GTDB taxonomy): domain Bacteria; phylum Bacteroidota; class Bacteroidia; order Flavobacteriales; family Flavobacteriaceae; genus Salegentibacter; species Salegentibacter salarius. The sequence continues at coordinate 19,737 of NZ_FVZF01000030.1, forward strand.
CCACTTTACCAGTTTCGTCTAATTGTTCATAGCCTTTAATGGCTTTTTCGAACACAGGCATCGCCGGGACACTAATATTTTTGGTAGAAAACTCGCTATAAAGAGTAGCGACTTTATTTTCGAAATTTGATTCGTTATTTTCTTCAGGAATTGGATCAGCGATCGCTTCTATTTCTGAAGTTTCAAGGTTAGTTTTTAAATCATCTGTTGTTGTAAATGCGAAAGAGAAGGTTAATACGCCAAATACAGTCAGAAGTCTATAAATCATACACGTTGTTTTAAATTAATGTTCTCTTAATTAATTCCAAATGTAATGCCAACATACAAGATAATCTTATTAATTGAACTTTTAACGCTTCAGAGCGCAAATTTTAACATTTACAGGCTTATAAGGCTATAATCCAAGATATTATATATTCACACTAGTCTTTTTAAGAACGATTAATTGAAGAAAAAAGTATTCCAAAGTATAATGTTTATTGTTAAAATTTTAAATCTTATCTTATAGGGGAATTCAAAATTCTTTACCAAAAATATTTAATAGGGAAAACGCTACAAAAATAATCTTCTGCATTTAGATTTAATAAAACATTAGCGAGCGTGGATTTAGCATACCGGCAATTTGTTTTTATCTTTATGCCCAAATTAACTAATATTATGAATAAGAAAGTTCTACTAATGATTTTAGACGGATGGGGAATTACGCAAAACCCAGACGTTTCAGCTATAGCCAAAGCCAAAACTCCATTTATGGATAGTATCCTGGAGAAATATCCTCACGCCGAACTACGCACCGACGGGATGCAAGTTGGATTACCGGAAGGACAAATGGGAAATAGCGAAGTAGGACACATGAACCTTGGCGCCGGCCGCATTGTTTACCAGGATTTGGTAAAGATCAATATGGCGGTAGAAAAGAATACTTTAAAAGATGAACCCGTACTGGAAGAAGCTTTTAATTATGCAATAAAACATAATAAACCCATCCATTTTATGGGACTTTTGAGTGACGGGGGAGTACATTCTCACATCAATCACTTAAAAGGATTACTTTCGGCTGCGGAAGAATTTGGAGTAAAAGAAAAATATGTTCACGCTTTTACCGATGGCCGCGATGTAGACCCACATTCAGGAAAAGGTTTTGTTGAAGAGATCGAAAAACATCTAGAAAAAACCAATGGGAAACTCGCTTCGGTTATTGGGCGTTATTTCGCAATGGACCGTGATAAGCGCTGGGAAAGAGTTAAAAAAGCCTACGATCTTATTACAAAAGGCGAAGGTAAGAAAACCACCAACGCTGCTGAAGCCATTGCTGAAAGCTATAAAAACAATGTTAGCGATGAGTTTATAGAACCTATCGTAATGACCAATGATGCCGGGGAGCCGGTAGCTACCTTAAAAGAGAAGGAAGTAGTAATCTTCTTCAACTTTAGAACGGACCGTGGTAGACAGCTTACGCAGGCTTTAACCCAGGATGATTTTCCTGAATACAATATGAAGAAAATGCCGTTATATTATGTAACGGTAACTAAATACGACGATAGTTTTGAAGGCATTAATGTAGTTTTCAAAAAAGATAATATTAAGTCTACTCTTGGCGAAGTCCTGGAATATATGGGCAAAAAGCAAATTAGAATTGCTGAGACCGAAAAGTACCCGCACGTTACCTTTTTCTTTAGCGGTGGGCGTGAAAAACCTTTTAAAGGTGAAAGACGCTTAATGTGTAATTCACCAAAAGTAGCTACTTATGATCTTCAGCCGGAGATGAGTGCTTTTGAAATTAGAGATAAAATTATTCCAGAACTCAAAGACGAATCGGCTAATTTTATCTGCCTGAATTTCGCAAATCCGGATATGGTGGGTCACACCGGAGTATTTGACGCCGCAGTAAAGGCTTGCGAGACTGTAGATTCCTGCGCTAAAGACGTAGCTGAAGCTGCTCTGGAAAATGATTACTCGGTAATCGTAATTGCAGATCACGGGAACAGCGAAATTATGATTAACGAAGACGGTAGCCCAAACACGGCGCACACCACCAGTCCCGTACCTTTAATTCTATTAGATAAAGACGTAAAATCTATTAAAAGCGGTAAGCTTGGAAACATTGCTCCGACTATCCTGAAACTAATGGGTATCGAGCAGCCAGAAGTAATGACTGAAGACCCTTTAATTTAAATTAAATGATGAATAAGATATTGTTACTTTTTCTTGGAGTTTTTATAACTGCGGGAGAAGTTTCAGATGAAAAAGAGAAATTAGAAAATATAAATTCAGCAGAAATGCTTTTAGGTGAATTCACTAAAGCCGATTTGGAAAAATCTCCTCATTCGAGATGGTTTACTCCAGGTTATGAGAATTACAATCCTAAAGAAGAAGCTGTAAAAACCATAAAGGAAAATATAGATGATTACGAAATTCTTCTCTTTATGGGAACCTGGTGTGGCGATAGCCGTTACGAAGTTCCGAAGTTTTTCAAGCTATTAGATGTAGTAGATTTTAACAGAGAAAACCTTACAAGTATTGCCGTAAACTATGCTAAAAAAGCTCCGGGAGATCTAGACGAAAAGTATAAGATCCACCGGGTGCCTACCATTATCTTTATGAAAGATGGCGAGGAAGTAGACCGTTTTGTAGAATATTCTATAGAAAGTCTCGAAGAAGATATTGCTACAATAGTTGAAGGTAAAGAGTATAAAGATCCTTACTCCCAATAACAGGAACCTAAGGAGATATTCGGTTAATCTTGCTAATTTTGCCCTATGCCCAATACGTTAACCATAGCAGTAGATTTTGACGGAACTATTGTAGAAAATAAATTTCCTGAAATTGGAAAGCCAAAGCTTTTTGCTTTTGAAACGCTGGAAAAGCTTCAGGAAGATGGTCACAGACTTATTTTATGGACTTATAGAGCTGAAGATAAATTAGAAGAAGCAGTCAAATTTTGTGAAAAAAGAGGCATTAAATTTTACGCTGTAAATAAAAGTTATCCCGAAGAGGTTTTTGACGATGATATAAGTAGAAAGATCCTGGCCGATATTTTTATAGATGATAGAAATATTGGCGGAATGTGGGGTTGGGGTGAAATATACCAACGGTTAAAAGACCGATCTATAATAAGAGAACAGAAAAAAGAAAAGAAGAAATTCGGATTTTTAGGCCGATTTTAAATTACACATATGATAATTACCAAAAACCCTGAAGAAATTGAATTAATGCGTGAAAGCGCGCTAATTGTATCTAAAACCCTGGGAATGCTTGCGCCGCATATTAAACCCGGAGTAACTACTTTGGAGTTGGATAAAATGGCCGAAGAATTTATACGCGATCACGGCGCCGAACCTGGATTTTTAGGAATGTACGATTTTCCAAATTCACTTTGTATGAGTCCTAATGCTCAGGTGGTACATGGAATTCCAAACGACAAGCCTTTGCAGGAAGGGGATATTATCTCAATAGATTGTGGTGCTTTAAAAAATGGATTTTACGGAGACCACGCCTATACTTTTGAAGTTGGTGAAGTAAAACCAGAAGTAAAAGAACTTTTAAAAGTTACTAAAAAATCTCTTTACGAAGGAATAAGGGAATTTAAGCTCGGAAACCGGGTTGGAGATGTTGGCTATGCCATTCAAAAATACACCGAAGACAGAGGCTATGGTGTAGTAAGAGAATTAGTAGGTCATGGCCTTGGTGCTACTATGCACGAAGATCCTGAAATGCCTAATTATGGTAAACGTGGCAGAGGTAAAAAATTTGTAGAAGGAATGGTGGTAGCCATTGAACCTATGATAAACCTTGGAACAAAACGAATAAAACAATTGCCTGATGGCTGGACCATTCTAACCGCAGACAATAAGCCCAGCGCACATTTTGAACACGATATTGCGCTAGTAGACGGTAAACCACAACTTCTGTCTACCTTTGATTATATATATGAAGCTTTAGGAATTGAAAGTGATGAAGAAGATGAATTCAAAGCAAAAGTCTATGGTAAAGAGCTATAGAGGCGAAGTATGGAAAAGACTTCATAAAGAGGAATGGCAGGATCGTTTTGTATACGATGTTTCTAACTACGGAAGATTAATTAGTTATGTACAATATCCTGAAGGTGAATTAATAAATGGTGGCCGTACCAACGGTTATACCAGTTTTTCTCCCAGGCTGCAAAATGACAAGCATAAAGCCTATTATATGCACCGTATTGTTGCTGAATTATTTCTTGTGAAAAATGACGACGACAAATACGTGATCCATAAGAATTTTAAAAAAGATGATAATCGCGTAGAAAATCTCGCCTGGACTACCCAGGAAGAATGGGTACAACACCAGCATAATAGTCCTGGCGTTAAGGAGAACAAACGCAAAAGAAAACTGAGACGAGTAGTTACCTATTCTAAACTCACATACGCGCAGGCAGTAATTCTTAAAAAGAAACTTTTAGACCCTAACCGAAAAACAAGGATTAAAGTACTTGCCAAGCAATTTGGTGTTTCAGAAATGCAACTTTACCGTATAAAATCTGGTGAAAACTGGGGCGATATTAAAGTCTAGGACGAGCAATTCTTAATGAAAAAGCTTTTTAAAGTAGTTTTAAATACCGTTCCCCGCCCCTTGCTTATAAAAGTAAGTTATTGGGTTAAACCTTTCTTTAAATATGCGCTGCGCGGAAGTAAATACACCGATCCCATAGACGGGAAAAGCTTTTCTAAATTTTTACCCTACGGATATATTAACCAGCGGGAAAATGTACTCTCTCCTTCTACTCTTTCCCTGGAAAGGCATCGCTTACTTTGGTTATACTTAAAAAATGAAACCGATTTCTTTAGCAAGAACCTAAAAGTACTGCACTTTGCACCCGAACAGGCTTTTTATAAACGCTTTAGAAAGCTTAAAAACCTTGATTACACTACTACTGACCTTAATTCCCCTTTAGCCGATGTAAAGGCTGATATTTGTAATTTGCCTTTTAAAGAAAATGAATTCGACTTTATTCTTTGCAATCATGTTTTAGAACATATTCCGGATGACACTAAAGCGATGCACGAACTTTACCGAATTCTAAAACCCGGCGGCACGGCAATATTGCAAATTCCGCAGGATTTAAAGAGGGAAAATACTTTTGAGGATGATTCGATTACCGATAGAAAAGAACGGGAACGTATTTTTGGCCAGTACGATCACGTAAGAATATACGGCAGAGATTACTTTGATAAATTAAAAAGTATTGGTTTTAAGGTTGAAGAAGTTGATTACACCAATCAATTATCTACTGAAGAAATTGATAAATACCGTCTTGCAAAAGGGGAAGTTATTCCGGTTTGTTATAAGAATTAATCTTCCACTAAGGCTTCCTCAAATCCGTTTGAAGTAAACACCCGAATACTTTCCGCTTCATCTACATAAATTAAATACACATCTACATTATCCAGTTCTTCCAGCATTTCTAAGGATTTTTCGTAGCCTAAAGCCATAAAAGCGGTGGCGTAACCATCGGCAAGGGTGCAATTTTCAGCAAGTACAGATGCGCTGAGTAAATTGCTTTTTTCGGCTTTACCGTTTAAGGGATTTATAGTATGTACATAGCGGTTTCCTGTAACGCTGTCTAATCTGAATTTTCGGTAATTCCCTGAAGTTGCCATCGCGCGGTTCTTCAGCGCAAGCACGGTTTGTAAAGTTCGTTCTGCATCAGTTTGCTGCGGATTATCTATTGCCACCATCCAGGGCGATTCGCGCTCTATATTCTGTCCTTTGGCAACCAACTCGCCCCCAAGTTCTATCAGATAATTTTCAACGTTTTGCTTATCCAAATATTCAGCGATAACATCAATTGTATATCCCTTTGCTATAGCATTAAAATCGAGGTAGATATTTGGGTTTTCCTTCTGAATAGTATTACCGGCGGTTAATTTAACTTTTTCAAATCCCACCAGTTGCCTTATGGAATCTAAAACAGCTTCGCCTGGTTCATTTAAAGCTTTACCAGGGCCAAAACCATAGGCGTTGACTAAACTACCTACAGTGGGGTCAAAATAGCCATTGCTTTCTTTAAAAACCTGCTCAGAATATTTAAATACATGTTGAAAATGGACATCTACTTTTACATCTTCAGCTCCGGAATTTATCTGGGAGATATCAGAATCATCCTGATAAGTACTCATAGAAGTATTGATCACTTTAAAAATAGAATCTAAAGCCTTTTCAGTATTAAAGTCTTCGGAAGAAAAATATTTTACCTGGTAGGTAGTTCCAAGGGCATTTCCGGTATATGTGTTTGCCTGGGGGCCATCATTTTTACAGGAAATACTTAGTAAAACAAGAAAGAATAGTACAGTAATTTTTTTCATCTAATTATAAATATCAGTTTCAGGGAATTAAATTTCCTGCCAGCCTTCATAGTTCACCACGTATTCTTCCCCGTGCATAACGGGTTTTTCATAATCGGAAGAATTTGCAAGACCTACTCCGGCGTAAAATGTACGTGCCTTGAATTTAATGGCATGGTCTTTAATAGATCGCAGAAATGCCATATCATATTCTTTAGGATTATGTGGATATTCTATGGCGCGCACGATTACAAAGTGAAGTTTTTTGTCTTTTAAAGCAACGAACTGCGGATCCTTTTTTATCTCACTATTTACTCCAAGGAATTCGTAACCCTGTTCCTCCAGTTCTTTTCCTACAATATTCATTGCAAGGTTGTGTAGCTCCTGATCATTTAATTTCGCCATAGTGCAAAAATAAAAAAAGCTGTCTAAAAAGCCTTATTACCGTCAAGCTGAACTTGTTTCAGCTTCTAACATGTTTCAATTAAAAACATCCTAGATCCTGAAATAAATTCAGGATGACGAATTAAAAACTTCTTAGACAGCTTGTCTAAATTGTTTAATTCTTAACCTCCAAAATCATCAAACCTGATGTTTTCTGGTGGCATTCCATAGTCTTCACCCATTTTCTGAACGGCTTTGTTCATTAACGGCGGTCCACAGAAATACAATTCAATATCTTCTGGTTCTTCGTGATGACTTAAATAGTTATCTATTACAACCTGGTGAATAAAGCCAACAAATCCGTCTCCATCATCATCAAGACTTTTCTTCACTTTCCAGTTATCTTCTTCCATTGGCTCAGAAAGTGCAAGGTAGAATTTAAAGTTAGGGAAATCTCTTTCCAAAGCTCTAAAGTGCTCAATATAGAACAATTCTCTTTTTGAACGTCCACCATACCAGTAAGTAACTTTTCTACCGGTTTTAAGCGTACGGAACAAATGGTAAAGGTGAGAACGCATTGGCGCCATACCTGCACCACCACCAACGTAAAGCATTTCTGCTTCACTATGGTTAATAAAGAATTCACCATAAGGCCCTGAAATAATTACTTTATCTCCTTTTTTCCTTGAGAAAATATACGAAGAAGCAATACCAGGATTTACATCCATCCAGGTATCTTTTGATCTATCCCATGGCGGAGTAGCTACACGTACGTTAAGCATAATCTCGCGTCCTTCGGCAGGATAAGAAGCCATAGAGTAAGCACGCTCTACGGTTTCAGGATTTTTCATTACGAGTGGGCGAAGTTTAAACTTGTCCCATTCTTCTTCAAACATATCTGGAGTATCGTGTTCTTCAGGGTGAGCTGTGATATCCATATCACTAAATTTAACCTCACACTTAGGAATTTCGATCTGGATATAACCTCCAGCCTTATAATCCATATCTTCGGGAATTTCAACTACAAATTCCTTAATGAATGATGCTACGTTATAATTTCTTACTACGGTAGCTTCCCATTTCTTAATTCCGAAAACTTCTTCCGGAATAGTGATTTTCATATCTTCTTTCACCTTTACCTGGCAACCTAATCGCCATCCCTGTGCGATCTCTTTACGCGTAAAGTGTGGCTCCTCGGTTGGAAGAATGGCACCGCCACCTTCTTTTACGATACATTTACACTGCACGCAGGTTCCACCACCACCACAGGCAGAAGGTAAAAATAATTTATTGTCTCCCAGAGTTGAAAGTAAAGTTCCTCCAGAACCCACTTCCATATCTCTTTCTCCATTTACGTTAATGGTCACGGGTCCAGAAGGCGCTAATTTTGCCTTTGCTCCCAGTAACACAGAAACCAATATGAGTATTAATGCTAAAAATACTACTATACTTGCTATAATAACTGTCATAATCTTTCTTTTGCGATTATAATTTAATTCCCATAAAACTCATAAATCCTAACGCCATAAGCCCGGTGATAATAAATGTTATCCCCAAACCTTTTAATGGAGCAGGCACATTAGAGTAAGCTATTTTTTCACGAATAGCTGCAATACCAAGAATTGCCAGGAACCATCCAATTCCACTACCAAACCCGTAGGTTAGCGCTTCTGTTATAGCTCCAAAATCCTTTTGTTGCATAAAAAGTGATCCTCCAAGGATAGCACAGTTTACAGCAATAAGCGGTAAGAAAATACCAAGCGCACCGTATAGTGCAGGGGCAAATTTCTCAACGATCATCTCTACTAATTGTACCATAGATGCAATTACCGCAATAAACATGATAAAGCTTAAGAAGCTAAGGTCTACATTGGCATATTCTGCACCGAGCCACTGTAAAGCTCCCGGTCTTAACAAGTAGTTATCCAGCAAGTAGTTAATAGGCACGGTAATACTAAGTACAAAGATTACCGCAGCACCTAACCCAACAGCTGTTTTCACGGTTTTTGACACTGCTAAATAGGAACACATCCCTAAGAAGTAGGCAAAAATCATATTTTCTATGAAAATACTTCTAACAAATAAATTTATTAATTCCATAATTTAATTTTATTTAAGCTGTTGCGCTTTTAGTTCTCTTCTATCAGTTTACGGTTTCTGGCACGTTGTACCCAAATAAGCAAACCAACTACGATTAAGGCCATTGGGGAAAGCAACATTAAACCGTTGTTTTCATATCCAAAAGCATATAATCCTGTAGAGTCAGCTAAAGTGGCTCCTTTATGTCCTAAAACTTCAAATCCGAATAATTTTCCTGAACCTAAAAGCTCACGGAAAAATGCCACGATTACAAGTATTAAACCATATCCTGCGGCATTACCAACACCATCAAGGAAAGATTTGTAAACTCCGTTTCCTAAAGCAAAAGCTTCCAAACGTCCCATTACAATACAATTGGTAATAATAAGACCAATAAATACCGAAAGCTGTTTACTTACATCATAAGCATAAGCTTTAAGAACCTGGTCTACTAAAACCACCAGGGATGCTACTACTACCAGCTGTACAATAATCCTAATTCTACTTGGAATTAAGTTACGCAGCATAGAAACGATCATGTTACTAAAAGCCATAACCGCAACTACCGCGATAGCCATAACCACTGCCGGTTCTAATTGTACCGTAATTGCCAGTGCCGAACAAATACCCAATACCTGAACAGTAATAGGGTTATTATCGTCCAATGGATCTGACAATAATTTTCTATTGCCTTTAGAAAGGAAGTGCTCTTTTTCTTCTGAATTAGACAGAAAAAGGATCATTTCCTTCTTTTTGGCTTCTTTCTCTTCTGAAATATTTTTTTTCTCTGTAGCCATAATTACTTAGTTGCAACTTTAATTTCTGTTTGCTGTTTGAAGTAAGGCAGATAACGCTGAAGCCTTTCTGAAATCATATCAGATACTCCGTCTCCGGTAATTGTAGCTCCAGAAATAGCGTCTACCTTATTATCGCCTTTATCTGAAGGATCTATATCACCTTTTACCACAGATACACCAATTAGATTACCATTACTATCAAAGATCTTTTCGTTTTCAAAACTTTTTCTAAACCATTCTTTAGTGATCTCTGCACCAAGACCTGGAGTTTCCCCAAGGTGGTCAAAAGTGGCACCTTTAATAGTATTTACATCATCCCTTAAAGAAATGTAACCAAAGATCGCATTCCAAAGTCCATTACCTCTTAAAGGAACTATATAATATTTAGAACCTTCGTAATTAGCAATATATAAAGGATAGTTTTGATCTATAGGCTCTTTCTTAAGCTCCTTTGCCAAATCTACCGTAAAAGCATCTACGCCTTCTTTTACATTCCCCTCTTGATTTAAGGTTAATGCCTCGGTTATATATTGATTATAAAGCTCTTCTGCTCCTGCTCTATCGGTTTCAACACCAATAGTAGCCAGAATACTCTGCATCTTTTCCTGACGCACATTTTCTCTTTGAATAGGCTGAAGCGAGGTTGCTGTAAAAGCCAAGACAGAGGCTACAACCAACACCATAATCACCGCAAAAAGAAACGTATAGCCGTTACTGTTTGTTTTATTTACTGATTTTTCTTCCATAACTAAACTGCTGTTTTTACCTGTGTGGTAGCCGATTTAATTCTTTTCTTTCTACGTTTAATATTCGACTGAATAACGTAGTGATCTATCGTTGGCGCAAATACGTTCATAAGTAAGATACCAAGCATTACTCCTTCAGGATATGCCGGGTTAAAGACCCTGATCATTACTGAAAGGAAACCAATTAAAAATCCGTAGATCCATTTTCCTTTCATAGTTTGCGCGGCAGATACTGGATCTGTAGCCATAAATACAATACCAAAAGCAAGCCCACCAATAATAAGGTGACCGTACCATGGGAAGTTTGTAAGTTGATTACCCGTAAGACCCATTGAAGGCAATGCGTTGAAAATAAGTCCCATTACTGCTGCACCTATAAACGCACTCAATATAATTCTCCAGCTTCCTACCTTTGTTAAGATTAAAAGCAAGGCCCCTAAAAGAATAAAAAGTGTTGAAGTTTCTGCGACGGAGCCCGGAATAAATCCGTAGAACATATCCATCATACTGTAACTGGCATTCTCTCCTGCTGCCAAAGAACCAAGAATAGTTTCTCCAGAAATTGCATCTACACTGCTTGCTTCGCTAACCCAAACCTGGTTACCAGACATATAAGTAGGATACGCAAAAAAGGCAAATGCCCTTGCGGTAAGCGCAGGGTTAAGAATATTCATCCCTGTTCCTCCAAATGCTTCTTTACCAACAAGAACTGCAAATACTACAGATAATGCCAACATCCAAAGTGGAAAATCTATAGGCATAATCATTGGTATTAGCAATCCTGTCACCAAATATCCTTCGTTTACCTCGTGCCCTCTAAAGATAGCGAAAGCAAACTCAATTCCTAAACCAACCGCATAAGAAACAACGATCATAGGAACAATTTTTAATGCGCCGTGACCAATAGCTTCCCAAAAAGTAAATGCTTCAATGGTACCAGCATCTACAAGTTGAGTAAAATGTTGGTAACCTGCATTCCACATTCCGAAAATAAGCGCCGGAATAAGGGCAAGTACAACCGTGATCATGGTACGCTTTAAATCTACTGCGTCACGAATATGAGCTCCTTTTTGCGTGGTATGATTTGGGGTAAATAAGAAAGTATCTATTGCATTAACTGCAGGCGCATACTTTTCATATTTTTTACCAGGTGCAAAAGGCTCCTTTATTTTATCTAATCTTTGTCTAATCCATTCCATAATTCTACTGCTTTTTAACCTACTTCAGTAATCATTAAATCCAAACCAAGACGAATTACATCCTGAATCTCGATCTTGGATGTATTCACATATTCTACCAAAGCAAAATCTTCTGGAGCTACTTCATAGATCCCAAGATTTTCCATCTTTTCAATATCACCGGCCATACAGGCTTTAATAAGCTGCATTGGGTAAACATCCATAGGTAAAACCTCTTCCATTTCCCCGGTAACTACAAGCGCTCTTTCCTCACCATTTAAATTGGTAGTAGGTTTAAACTTCCTGTTTGGAAACAACCAGGATAAAGAAGTTCTTGAGTTTGAATGAATATTATTATAAGTGAATGGTAACCAACCAAAGGCTCTATAATTGTTTCCTTCCGGAAGAAGCGTTACTTCGTTAGAAAAGAAACTCACGTGTTGATCGTAAGCTAATTTTAAACCGGTAAGCACATTTCCTGAAACGATACGCACATCTTCATCAACTTTTTGAATAAGATCTGAAACCTCAGCTCCAATTTTTGTTGAAAAATACTTGCGGTTAGTAGCTTCACTACCTGTTACTGCAACAGTTTTATCGGCAATATAATTTCCCGTAAGGAAAAGATTTCCAATAATCGTTACATCTTCAGGATTCACAGTCCAAACTCTATCACCCTGATTAACAGGATCTATTTTATGAATTTGAACCCCAACATTTCCTGCAGGGTGTGGCCCTTTTACGGTATGAAGTTCCACTCCTTTAATATCCTTTAAATATTGTGCCGAGCTAGCATCTACACCCAGGTGTACTTTACCCGGAGTAAGTTTTTTTAGCGCGTTTATTCCTTCCTGAAAAGCAGCTAGCTTATCTTTCAAAATAAAACCCCAGTCTGGAGCTAGTGGCGCCGTACTTACTGCAGAAATAAAGATAGCTTTTGGCGTATCTTTAGGATCGGCTATAATATCGTAAGGCCGTTGATTAATAAATGCACCACAACCACTTTCTAAAATGCGTTGTTTTACAGCTTCAGCATCAGAAGAAGCAGCGTCCATTTTTCCAAAATCTCTGTAAGTGTCTTCAGGATCGGCCTCTATAATCACTTCCATGATCTTACGCTTTTCCCCTCGCTTAATGTACTTAAGCACCCCACTTACAGGGCTGGTAAAACGTATTTCATCAGTGTATTTTGAAAAGAAAAGTTCATCACCGGCAAGGACTTTAGCCCCTTCTTTTAAAACCATTTTTGGTACCAATGCGTGAAAATCTGGCGGTTTGATTGCGTAGGTCTTAGACCTTGGAGCTTTTACAAGCTCTTTTTCCGCCTCCCCTTCTAATTTTAGAGATAATCCTCTTTTAATTCGAATGTCTTTTGACATAGGATGGAGTGTATGTTAAAAATTTTTTGTTTTGAGTCGTGCAAATTTAGGAATTTTAAGCACACTTTTCCCAAGAAACCAAAGATTTTTAAGCATTTAAAACTGTTAAAATGAAATGTTAAAAATTATGGAATAAGAATTGTAATTACATTTGTCCAGATTCTATTTGTAATGAAAAAACTTTTCACCCTCTTACTCTTTTCTATTTCATCGCTCGTATTGACCGCCCAGGTTGCAAAAGAAACACTCGCCCCAAATTATATAAGAAGTATTCAGCTCTCTGGAAACACAGAAAACAACTATGGAAATCCTTTTTTGCAACTGGGGGAACCATTAATATTAAAGTTTGATGATATAATTGGAGACGAAGCCGATTACTATTACACCATAGAACATTATAATTACGACTGGACACCTACCCAGCTAGCTAAAACTGAATATTTAATTGGTTTTGATGATATTAGGATCTTTAATTATTTAAATTCTTACAACACGCTTCAACCCTTTTCTCACTACGAGCTTAAAATACCTAACGAAGATACCGGCGGTTTTAGAGTAAGTGGAAATTATATGATCAATATTTTTAATTCTGAGAAAGAACTGGTTTTTTCCCGAAAATTTATGGTTTATGAAAATATAGCCCAGGCCAGGATTAACCTAAGACGCTCCAGGGATCTTAAATATATAAATGAAAAACAAGTTGTGAATTTCACGATTGAATCTCCTAATTTAATATTGAAAAATCCCGAAAACAACGTTAAGGTGCTAATCACCAAAAATCACAACCTAAAAACGGGTATAAAAAACATTGAGCCTCAATACAACATTGGCAACGACCTGGTTTATCGCTATGATGCCGAAACAGCATTTTGGGGTGGCAACGAATACCTTCAGTTTGACAATAAGGAATTAAGAGCCTCTACTGCCGATATTAGTTCGGTTGCTTTAAAAGATCTATACCACCACTATTTATTTACAGATCGCACCCGTGCCAATGAGCCCTACACTTATAATCCCGATATAAACGGACAATTTCTAATAAGGAGTTTACCTGCAGAAAACCCATCGATAGAAGCTGAATATGTTTGGGTTCATTTTCAACTTCAGAATTATTCAGAATTAAATGGAGGGGAAGTTCATATTTATGGAGCATTCAATAATTTTAATTTAGATGAAAGCACCCGTCTCAATTACAATGAAAATTCCGATCTTTATGAAGGTGCAAGGCTATTTAAACAAGGATTTTATAATTATAAATATGTACTAAAACGTCCCGACGGAACGATCGATGAAGGTTTTTTTAGCGGAAATTTTGATGAAACCGAAAATTCCTACCAGGTTTTGATTTATTACCGAAGTCCGGGTGCCAGATATGACCGATTAATTGGAATAGGCACCGGAAATTCAACAAATATCAGCAACTAACTAAGAGTCTAACCAACTCCTTCTAAAAAAATGGCAAGCAATAGATTTGATCTAAAATATAGGGGCACTAAATGTCTAAATTGTGAGTTTCCACTGGATAAAAGTGATAAATATTGCCCCACCTGCGGACAATTAAACAGCACCAAAAAATTAAAATTCGACGATTTTTTCTCTGAATTTTTTTCAGGCCTATTTGCTTACGATTCCCGTTTTCAAAGAACCCTAAGGGTTTTATTATTTTCTCCCGGTAAAATTTCAAAAGATTACATTAACGGAAAGCGCATGTGTTACGCCAATCCATTTAGATTTTACCTAAGCGCTTCTATTATTTTCTTTTTAATCTGGAGTTTTACCAACTCTTGTGAAAACATTCAACCAATTACCGATGATGCAGCAATACAACAGGAACTTGAACAGGATAGTTTAAACCAGGACATCCCGAACATTATTCCAACCCCTGCCGGCGATATGAATTTGGATTCCATTATTCAAAATCAACAGAAGAACAGGGCAAAATCATATAGGGAATTTTATGTGCCTAACGAAGAGTTAGACACAATGAGCTATTTAGATGCGAGCAATAGGAAACTTAATATTTATTCAAGATTTTATAAAGAAACTGCCATAAGAAACGCTGAAACAGCAATGGATAGCCTTGCCTACCCGCAAACCACCTACAATCACTGGCTTTACAAAAAAGCGGTAGATTGGAATACCGTAAAAGACAACCCGGGATTATTCTTTAATTATTTTGTAAATAAGCTACCATTTATCATTTTCTTTTATCTACCGGTGTTTGCGCTTTTCATTTGGCTGCTATACTTAAGAAGGCCGTTTAACTATATGGAGCATTTAATCTTTGCATTTCATGTACAAACCACTTTCTTTATAGTTTACGCCCTGGCATTGCTAGTAGATTATCTTCTAAAAAACTGGGCATTTACCATTGCCAATACCGTTTTTATCTTCTATTTGTACAAGGCAATGCGTAATTTTTACGGCCAGGGACGTGTTAAAACCATTGTAAAGTTCATTCTCTTAAACTTTATATTTTTTATTTTAGCAGGAATTGCAGCAATAATATCAATTTTAGCATCTTTTGCTATTTACTAATATATGGTTCAACAAGTTACAAGAGGGATAAAGATTTCTGTTAATACCAGTTTTGAAGGTACTTTACTCAAGAACCTAGGCTCTCGTTTTGCCTTTTCTTACCATATTACTATAGAAAATCAAAGTAATGATTCGGTGCAGCTAACCTCTCGTTTTTGGAAGATCAAAGATGCTTTAAATAATACTGAAATTGTTCAGGGTGAAGGCGTAATTGGGCAGAAACCTGTTTTAAAGCCTGGCGAATCCCACACTTATCAGAGTGGCTGCCTGCTAAATTCTCCATTTGGCTCCATGAGCGGTTATTATAATATGGTGAGTTTTACTTCTACCAGGAAATTCAGGGTTAAGATCCCTACTTTTAAACTAAGCGCTCCTTTTGCCCTAAATTAAAGTCCCGGGAATTCCTTTCTGGTGATTTCTTCTTTCTGAAGGTCTTCATATTTAAAAATCAACTTTCCTGGCAAGAATTCTATCTGCGAGATACTCTTGGTTTTTAGAAAACCGCGATCAATAATTAAATCAATTTCTTTATCACCTTTCCCTGCGGAATGATGAAATTCCCATAAATTTTCAGCCGAAAGATCTTTTTCCTTTTGAAATGTTGAAAACCAATCTTCTCGTAGCTTTTTCATTTCTGAAGTATATAAAGGAGAAGAAGACCAAATTTGCGATTGAAACGGCAGCTTTTTAAAATATTTCTCTTTCCCATCCCAAACAAATTCAGCAAAAAATAATCCTGAAGACCAATCGGCTATCACCACTGTAAAGGGCTCTATATTTTTCAGGTTATAGTTTTCAATTTTAGCCTTAATATTATTGGCAACAAGCCAGTCTTTTAAAACCAATCCCCTGCTCTTTCGGTAAGAATCTTCACGCTTATGAGAGACAAAACCGCCATTCATTAAACACAAAACCCTCTTTTTTTCGCTTACTCCAATCCAGCTTCCACCGGCCACGGCATCTTCAGGAAAAAGCAATTTTGTATCGTTTTCAGACTTAAAATCGGGCGGAAAGGTTTCTCTTTCGCTCGCTTCATCCCTGTTAGATGTTAAGATAAATCCATTGGGATTTTCAAGATGAGGCGTGAGACTTATGGTGCACATAAAATTTTCTTAATAAAAGTCTTGAATTTACAAAAATAGTTAAGCTTTAGTGAATGCTCATTCAGAAGGATTAAAAATCACGTAATTTTTTTACCTTTATAGGTACAATAATTAAAAACCAAAAAAAACACAAAATAACTATGGGAAAAGGATTTTTTCACGTTCCAAAGGCGGTTAACGAGCCAGTAAAATCTTATGCGCCGGGAACCCCGGAAAGGGAAGAAGTTTTACTCACTTACAAAGATCTATATAACTCCAATATGGAAGTTCCACTTTACATTGGATCTGAAGCGATAAAAACCGGAGATACGGCAGATATTCGCCCTCCACATGACCATAAACATAAAGTAGGAACTTATCATCTTGCTAAGAAAAAGCACGTTGAACAAGCTATAGACGAAGCTTTAAAAGCAAGAGAAAGATGGGCCAAATTAGAATGGGAACAGCGCGCTGCAGTTTTCTTAAAAGCAGCCGATCTTATTGCCGGACCATACCGATCTAGAATTAATGCTGCTACCATGATTGGGCAGTCAAAAAATATTTACCAGGCAGAGATTGATTCAGCTTGTGAGCTATGTGACTTTTTGCGCTTCAACGTAGAATATATGTCAGATATGTATAACGAGCAACCAAACTCTTCTGATGGAAACTGGAACCGCGTAGAGTATAGACCTTTAGAAGGTTTTGTATATGCTATTACTCCTTTCAACTTTACCGCTATTTCTGGAAACCTTCCATCAAGTGCGGCCCTAATGGGTAACGTTGCTGTTTGGAAACCTAGTGACAGTCAAATTTTTTCTGCACAGGTAATCATGGAAGTATTTAAGGAAGCTGGTTTACCAGATGGTGTTATCAATATGGTAATGGGAGATCCAGAAATGATCACCAACACCGTACTTGACAGCCCTGATTTTGCCGGAATTCACTTTACAGGAAGTACAAATGTATTTAAAGGAATTTGGGGTAAAATTGGTAACAATATCCAGAAGTACAAAACATACCCAAGAATTGTAGGAGAAACAGGAGGGAAAGACTTCATCGTAGCCCACCCAACCTCTAAGCCAAAACAAGTAGCAACTGCTATTTCTCGTGGTGCATTTGAATACCAAGGACAAAAATGCAGTGCAGCTTCAAGAGTTTACCTACCAAAAAGTCTATGGCCAGAGATCCAGGAATTTGTAAGAGAAGATCTGGAATCTTTCAAAATGGGATCTCCAGAAGATATGACTAACTTTATTAATGCTGTTATTCACGAAGGCGCATTCGATAAATTGGCTGGCTACATAGATCGCGCTAAGAAGGATAAAGATGCTGAAGTAGTAATTGGAGGAAATTACGATAAATCTGAAGGTTACTTTATTGAACCTACAGTAATCTTAACTTCAGATCCTCATTACACAACTATGGAAACAGAATTGTTTGGGCCTGTAGTAACTATTTATGTGTATGACGATAAAAACTATAGTGAAGAAAAATGGAGAGATCTGCTTAAAACCGTAGACAATACAAGTATCTACGGACTTACAGGAGGAGTTTTCTCTGGAGATAGATATATGGCTGCAGTTGCCACAGATATGTTGCAAAATGCGGCAGGTAATTTCTATATAAATGATAAGCCTACCGGGGCCGTAGTTGGACAACAACCATTCGGTGGCGCTCGATCTAGCGGAACCAACGATAAAGCCGGTTCTAAGATGAACTTGCTAAGATGGGCTTCTGTTAGACTAATTAAAGAAACCTTTGTACCTGCAGAAGATTACAGATACCCATTTATGGGAGAGTAATTTGTAGGAAATATACCTCACAAAAAGCCACAGTGTAAAAGCTGTGGCTTTTTTTTATTTTTCACCTCCTACCTTCGTCTTACAAAGCTTCTCTAAGGCTTCACATCACCCTATATATATTATAACCAATTAATTAACACATAAAATACAATATTTAAATTCTTTTAACGAGTTAAATATCCCTTCACCGAATTAAAACCTACAACGGTATTAAAATTCGTAATTTTAATCGTTAATTGTCTCCGCCCCAGAAGGTTATCCCTCATAGACTTTTATACACTGTTATCCCTACGTAATCATTATTGCTCTAAAACATTACAATTATGGGAAGAAAATTACTTTATTATTTATTCCTGGTATTCTCTATTGTTATAATTTCTGAAAATGGATATTCCCAGGCCTGTCCTACCTCGGTTAGCATAAGTGCAGCTGAAGGTAGAACCATTTGTGAAAACACCCAGGTTACTTTCAACTCATCAATTACTGGAGGTAGTGGCTTAATTTACCAATGGCAAATAAATGGAACCGATGTTGGAACTAGTCAGACAAACTTTAGCACCTCCACACTTCAGAATAATGATGAGGTAAGGCTTATTATAACCTCAGATGACGATACAACCTGCGAAATTACTTCTCAACCTATTAAAATGACGGTGAACCGCATTCGTCAGGGAAGCGTGGTAATTCAGGCCGATGAAAACCCGGTATGTCCAGGTGAAAATATAAATTTCAGCATTGCAAGTATTTCTGAAGCCGGTAACAGTCCCGTGTATGATTGGAGAGTTAATAACACTAGTGTGGGAAGTAGCTCAACTCTAACTACCCCACTTGATACAGGAGATCAGGTTCAGCTTTTTGTTACTTCAAGTAATCCCTGTACCGATGATTTTTCGAGTAATCAAATTACTATTTCCGAAAAACCAGCAGCTCCAGATATACCTTCTGGAATCAATGGAGCAACTTTTGTTTGTCCGGGGATTTCCGAAACTTACAGTATTAACCCGGTAAATAACGCTATTTCTTATCAATGGGAATTACCTGCTGGCTGGAGCGGTTCCAGCAACACCTCCTCCATAACACTTACTGCCGGAACCAACAGTGGCGCTATAAAAGTGATTGCAATAGGTGAGTGTGGCAATAGCGAACAAAGTATTAACGTAAATGTACAACCCGGAGCTCCTGCCCAACCAGGGAGTATTTCAGGCAACGAATCGGTTTGTCCAGGGGAAGAAGAAACCTACAGTATAACTTCCATAGCAAATGCCGAAACCTACGAATGGACGTTCCCTTCAGGATGGGGTAATGGAAATATTATAACAACGAGCACTCCAGAAAAAACTATTCTCACAGGAAATTCAGGAAATGGGCAAATTACAGTAAAAGCCCTAAATTCTTGTGGCGAAAGTGCTAGCACCAGTTTGGCTGTAAATGTAGAACCTGGCACTCCCGAAGTGCCCGGAACCATAACAGGAGCGACCGAAGTCTGCCCAGGCACGAATGAAACCTATTCAATAAATGCCGTAAGTAATACGGAAGAATACATATGGGCCTTCCCTTCTTCCTGGGGAATTCAGGAGCAAATTACTACAATCCCACAGGTTAGTATTCAAACCGGCACTTCGGGAAGTGGTAACATCACAGTGTCAGCAAGAAATTCATGTGGCGCCAGTACATCTCAAAGCTTATCTATAGAGATGCAGAATGGCGCTCCCACTGATGCGGGCGCAATAAGTATTACTTACAGTAACCCCAATGAAGTGATTTGCCCGGGAGATCAAATAGAATTTTCTGTTCCGGGACTGGTTGAAGCTGAGGAGTATATCTGGAGTATCCCAACAGGATGGGAAATTACAGGCTCTGAAACCGGAAATAGCATTGTAGTAAATGCTGGCAACTACGGAGAAAATGGAAATATAAGTGTAGTGACCAGTAATTCTTGTGGACAAGGGTCGACAAGTACTTTAGCGGTTAGCATAGAGGCACCAGCCCCTGAAATTGGAACCACAGAAATTACTGGTCCAGCCGAGGTTTGCTCTAGTGATACACAACTAGAGTATAGTATTCCACTTATTAATCATGCCACTTCCTATGAATGGTCATTACCTTCGGGCTGGGTAATCACATCAGGAGAAAACACCAACAATATTGAGGTAAGTGCCTCGGGAACTTCTGGAAATATTGAAGTTTTTGCGAAAAACGATTGTGGAGAGAGCGTAGCGATTTCTAAAACCATAAATTCTGTTACCGCTGTCCCCGCAAAACCTTTAGCCATATCTTCTAATTTACCCAGTACTGCAATTTGCCCTCCACTTACGAATGTTGAGTTCTGGATTGATGAAGTTCAAAATACCGAAGAATATTTATGGAGTTTACCTAATGGATGGAATATTGTAAGTGGCGCAGGAACCACTAATATCAATGTAAATATTACCGCAAATTCTAATTATAGTGCCAACGAGAGTGTTTCGGTACAAGCTGTAAACATTTGCGGGAAAAGTGAAACTCAAACAATTGGAGGAATAGCGATTGACAATTATGTAATAGCCGATCTTGGAGAAGATATGATTTTATGTAGTCTCAGCAATCCTGTTACGAGTATTGCCTATGTAGCTTTTGGCTCCAATAATGCCAAATTAAAAATTGAAAGCCTTGTGACTTCGTCGGGCACTCAAATTACCACACCAAATGGAAAAGTAGACGATTTTGAATTTACTTACACCCCGACTGCCGCAGATATAAGCAATGGACAAGTAACCTTTTACCTCACCACTGAAAAACCGGGTGGCGCTTGTAGTGCCGGGCAAGACGAAATGACTATATTTTTTCGTGAAGACCCTACAGCCACTTTTTTAACCGAGAACCAAGATATTTGTGAAAATTCAGTGACACAAATCAACATCCAGGGAACACCGGAAACACGAATCTCTTATACTGAAAACGGCGCCTCCAAATCTATAGATCTGGATGAAAATGGAGAAGCCATTATAAATACTGGTAATTTAGCTTCTTCTACTACTTTCGAATTAATAAGTTCACAATACCTGGAAGAACCATTATGTGAAAAATCACTTTCAGGAACCCACGAGGTTATCGTCAATCCAGTCCCTTCAGCAGATCTCGTATATGCCCAAACGGCGTTTTGTGAGGATGACACTGAGACTAAACAAGTAACTCTTGAAAATACTCTTGGCGCAACAGCGAATGGCAGCTTCACGGCAGCACCTTCAGGTTTAAGCATCGATGAAACTTCAGGTGTTATTATTCCTGGTAATAGTAATCCTGGCGATTATATAGTAAGCTATATTATTCCCGCTTCAGTTGGTTGCGAAAGTGTTGAATTGACCACTAATGTAAGTATAACTGCAGTACCGGAGGTAAGTTTAAGCTATGAAGACACCTATTTCTGTTCTTCAGAGGAGAATACCAAAGCAGTAACTCTAAATGGTAGCGGAAATTATGAAAATGGAACATTCTCTGCCGGCACTGACTTGCAAATAGATCCTGAGACAGGAGAAATTAATCCATCAGATAGTAATCCAGGCACTTATCAGGTAACTTACACTACTCCAGAAGACGCTGGTTGTGGAACTTATGATTTCACTACCGAAATCATAATAACCGAAGCGCCAAATCCTACGATTACATATCCGGCAACAGAAGTCTGTAACTCACAAACCACAGCATTTGAGGTGGAACTTACCGGAAATGAAAATATTCAGGGTGGAACTTATTCCGCAGAGGTAGGTTTAGAGATAAACGCTACAACCGGGGCTATAAATCCAGAAAACAGTTCAGCGGGAACCTATACGGTTACCTATACCACTCCTGAGATAAATGGATGCGCTCCGGTGACAACTGAAACAAGTGTAACAATCACAGAATTGCCATCGGCAGAGATAAGTTACAACACACCTATTTGCGCTTCCGAAACTGAGTTACAGCAAGTGACCTTTAGCAGTACCATAGGCAATTATGAAGATGGAACATTTACAGCAAGTCCCGCCGGGCTCTCAATTAATGAGGAAACCGGAGCTATTAACCCAGTCGAAAGTAATCCGGGAATTTACAGCATAGCATACACTATTCCGGGACAGGGAGGATGTGAAGCAGTAATCCTAAATACTTCAGCAACTATAACCGAAATACCATATGCAACTATAAGCTATGAAAATGCAGCCCTCTGTACTTCTGTAGAGCAAGATCAACAGGTAACTTTCGTAGATACTCCCGTTGAATATCAAAACGGAACATTCTCGGGAAGTAACGGTCTTGCCATAAGCGTAGATGGAAGCATAAATCCGGCTGCCAGTACCGGTGGCCCACATACGGTATTTTACAGTATTCCTGCTGAAAATTCCTGCGAAGAAGTCGTTATAAATCTGGCGATAGAAATTTTCAAAAAACCACAGATCACTTCTCAACCATTTAATGTTGGAATTTGCTCTACTCAGCCAAGCGAATTAAGTGTTAGCGCAATTGGGGATAATCTCAATTATCAATGGTATCAAAACGGAAATGCTGTAAGTGGAGCAACTTCGCCAACGCTTAGCTTTAGCAATACTACTTCTACCAATGCAGGGGATTATTACGTGGTGGTTACAGGAGCTCAATCTTGTTCAGAAGTGATTTCTGATACAGTTAATCTTAATGTAGATGAAGATATTATTATTGAAGAACCTATCACTGAAATCCCAATTTGTGGCGACGGATTTTCAGAGGTTAGTATGAAATTTATCGCGAACGCAAATGGCGCACCCTTAACTTTCACCTGGTACAAAGGAAATACCCCAGTAGATGATTCTGATGAAAATATTACGATTACTTCAGAACTAGCCGATGAAAATGGAAGGTATGAAGGTACTCTGGAGATTATAAATGTAACTACCGCATACAACGGAGATTATTATGTGGAAATTCAGGGACCTTCCGAGTTCACTTGTTCTACTGCAGTCACTAATTCTTTTCAATTACGTTTAAATGAAGTTCCGGAAAAACCAACAGTAGAAAATTTTGAATACTGCCAGTTTGAAGAAGTTCCAGCTTTAACTGTGATTAATGGCGAAAAGCTTACCTGGCACGCCTCAGAAACAGGAGATGATGCTTTTTCTGAAACCCCGGTTCCAAATACAGATGAACCAGGGGAAACCGTATATTGGGTTACTCAAACCCCAGATGTCTGTGAAAGTGAACGTATAGCAGTTACTGTAAGTATAAAGGAAAAACCAGCACCACCGGCAACTACTATTCTTATAGAATACTGTGAGGGAGAAACAGCAAATGTTCTTGAAGCCGTGGCCGTTGGCGAAGCCAATCTAAATTGGTATGATGAAGAGGAAAATCTTCTTTCTACAGCTCCAACTCCCAATACTGAAAATGCAGGTACGCATACCTACTATGTTTCCCAAAGTCTCGAGGCCTGTGAAAGTGACAAAGTGACTATTGAAGTAATAATTTATGATTTACCTGAAATTACCATCACTACTTCAGAAACACTGGTTTGCGCAGCCTCACAGGTAAGTTTAACAGCAGAGGGAGCTGACAGTTTTATTTGGTATAACGAGGCGGAGGAAGAAATTGGAGAAACCGCTTCTATTCAAATAAACCCGGAAATCACAACTACTTATAAGGTTATTGGCACCGGTACAGGGGAATGCTCTTCTGAAGCTGAGGTTACTATACAAGTAGACCAACCCAGTAACGCCGGAACGATCTCTGGAGAAACCAGTGTTTGTATTGGAAACAATTCCGGGAAAGTTTCCGTTGCTGATATAAATGGAGAAGTAATTCGCTGGGAGTTCTCTGAAGATGAGGGAGCAACCTGGGGAACTATCACACAGGAAGAATCAGAAATTTCCACGGTTTATTCCTACGAAAATATTATTACCACTACTAATTTTAGAGCTGTAGTGCAAAATGGTGTTTGTGAGGAAGCTATCTCAGAAGCAGTTTCTATACAAGTGGATGAGTATCCTATCGGCGGAGAATTAAATTTTCAAGGTTTTGATCGATTATTCACAACTTGTCAGGATCCGGAGTTTCTGGAAGATCTTGTTCTTTCGGATCATACGGGTCAGGTTTCCGCATGGAAATACAGAACCGCTCAGGGTACTTTTCAAACTATACCAGGGGAAACCGGAGCCACGCTTCCTTCTTCTGTAATAGCAAATTTACTTAGTAATGAAACCCTTATTTTCCAGGCAGAAGTTACAAATGGCGCTTGTAATGTACCTGTTACAAGCAGAACCGCGATTTTAAGTGTAATTTCATCAGATATTGAGCCTGCCCCGGTAAGTGTAAGTGATGATCTAATTTGCCTGGGAGACGAAGTTACTTTAACTGCGGAAACCGGCTATGAATCTGGTGATGGAGTAAACGACCGTGGCGATTTTGACAATGCTGCTATAGATCAGCACGGGTGGAGGATTACCAATTCCGATGGAGTGGTAGAGAATTTTGAAACCAGCGCTAATAACACCAACCCAAATATTTGGAAAAGGGTTACGCCTCGTGAATTTATTACCGCAAATCTCTCTTCCCCCTACAACACCTCCATGCAAAGATTTGATCACGGTTTGGATGACGGGAACAAAGGTTTCGCGCTGGTTTCCGGGGATAATACTTCCACTATGGAAACCAATGTTTTCGCACTCGATGGTATGGATTCCGGAATTCTAACTTTTGACCAGGCCTATAACCTTACTGATGGAGCCTCCATTGAAGTTTTAATTTCAACGAATGGCGGGAACACTTATACTTCGTTATATAGCAATAATGATGACCCATCAAGTGGAAACTATAACGATTTTGCCTCCGGCACACCTTCTTCCCGACCAGAAAATAAAATTGAAATTGATCTCGGAGATTATATTGGACAAAATAACCTTAGGATAAAATTCAGTTTCGTCGGAGCAAGAAATGGTGATGTGTGGGCTCTGGATAATATTATTATGCCCGATGGCCCTCAACATGTTGGAGTACTTTGGGAAGATACCACAGATCCTGATACGCCAATTGTCATTGGAACCAACAATTCAGAGCAATGGACGCCCACCGAAATTGGCTGGAATGTTTCTATAATTACCACCACATTAGAATACACCGGTGGCTCTTGTGCTACCGCAATAAATAACGAAGAAATCAAGGTTTTCGTTTTTGATCAATATACTACAACCGTAGCTGCTCAAACTGGTAGCTGCGGTGTTTATTCTGCACAATTGAGTGCTACGGTAAACAGTGAAGCTCAGGGCGAAATCACCTCCTACCCAACAAAAGATGGATACATCGGAAAATGGGTGGTGGAAGGTCCTGAGGATTATGAATTTACAAATACTGACCCTGAGGATGAAGTTGAACCAATAAACAATCCGAATGCCCTTTTCACTTCAGAATCCCAAAATCCGGAGAGTTACACTATCACCTGGGTATTGGAACCAACTGAAACCGATGAGGATGGGAATTTAATAGTAAATGAAGCTTGTACACCCGATTATGAAGCTCTAGATGTGGTCTTTGAAGGCTGTATTGCCCTGGATTTCGATGGTATAGATGATTATATAGACCTGGGCGAAACTTATAGTGGAAACTATAGTTTAGAAGCCTGGATTCGCCCTGAAGCTTCAACAGGAACTATTATTAGCGGACCTAATTTTGAAATCAATATGGAAAATTTACCAGGAGGGGTAAATTCTAATTCCCGCTGGTATCATATCGCTGTTTCAGGCGGAAAAATATATGTTGATGGAATCGATATGGGGAATTTTAATATAACCAACACAGGAACTAACACCCTAATAGGTGCCAGATGGAATGCTGAAATACAAAAGGCTGAGAATCACTTCTCGGGCTGGATAGAAGAAGTGCGAATTTGGAATACAGCGATTTCAGTAGATCAAATTAGATTTATGATGAACCAGCGACTTTTTAACAACGGAACAGAAATGGGAGTAGAAATACCAATGGATGTTCCGGACGGGCTAAGCTATACCAATCTCGCAGGATACTACCAACTACTTGCGGATCCATCATTAGTAGCAAACGGAACAACTCCCGATCTTGCTCCTAGCTCGATCCCTGGCAGATTGGTAAATATGGAAACTTTTCAGGAAAACACCGCTCCCCTACCTTATACTTCACGCATAGATGGCCAAAATTGGGGAACTGATAATACCTGGACACACTTTGATGTTTGGGATGCACCAAACAGCAACGGTATAAATGGAGCTCCAATTGATTGGAATATCGTTAGAACCTCCCACAATATTAATTCAGGAAGTAAAAATATTACTGTTCTAGGATTAAAATCAGAAACGGGAAAATTGGACATATTTAATCCATCTGGAGTTCATAATGAAACTAACTCCGGGCAATATTTAAGCATTAGTCATTATTTAAAATTAGATGGAAGTATAGACCTCACCGGGGAATCTCAATTAATACAGGATATTGGAAGTATCGTTGATGCCGGCAGTTCTGGATACCTGGAACGAGATCAACAGGGAACAGCGAACAGCTATAATTATAATTACTGGAGCTTTCCGGTTAGTGCAGGAGCCTCCAATACCGGTGGCTCTATAAAAAGTCTTTTAAAGGATGGAACTGATTCCAATAATCCTAAGGATATTTCCTTTGCTTATGACCATACCCATGCCGACAATTATAATTATAACACCGGTCCCAAACGTATTAGTGCTTACTGGCTTTTTAAATTCTTTGGAACTGCCAATGTTTATGCTGAATGGAAATGGATAGGCGAAAATGGCCAGCTTAATACTGGCGACGGCTTTACAATGAAAGGGACTTCGGGGGATGTGGCGATTTCAACTCCACAAAACTACGTTTTTAAAGGATTACCAAATAATGGACCCGTAACTGGGGTTAGCATTGGCTCAAATCAAAACCGTTTAATTGGAAACCCATATCCATCGGCCATTGAAGCAAAACAATTTATTTTAGATAATCTTGATAAAAATACAGTGCCAAACGCTACTAATACACAAAACATTTTTAACGGAGCACTCTATTTCTGGGATCACTTTGGGCCCGAGAACACTCATATTTTAAGAAAATATATAGGCGGTTATGCAACTATAAACCTCGCTGGTGCGGTAAAATCTGCATCTTCTGTAGATGAACGTATTAATAACGATGGTTCCTCAGGAACTAAAAAACCGGGAGAATTCGTTCCGGTTGGTCAGGGATTTTTCATCAATACAGTTTTAGATCCAGCAATTGGCAATGGTATTACCATACATGGAGGCACTGTTAATTTCAATAATGGTCAACGAGCTTTTGTTACCGAGGTAAATCCAAATGACTCACAATTTTTAAAACCTATTTATCCAACTAAAAGCCAGAAAGCGGTAAGAACGGAAGATTCAAGATATAAAATAAGGCTAAATTTCACCTCCCCGCTTGGTTTCCAAAGACAAATTTTAGTAACTGCTGATGCCTATACCACTAATGGTTTTGACTTAGGTTACGATGCCCTTTTAATTGATGATATTCCTGAAGACATGTTCTGGTTAATCCAGGACAATGAATTTGTAATTCAGGCAGTCTCCAACTTTAATTCAGATCAGGTTTTACCATTAGGTATAAAAATAAAGGAGGAAGGGGAATTTAAAATAAAAATTGGAGGTATCGAAAATTATCCGGAAACTCTACCAGTCTACTTAAACGATAAGTTAAACGATAGTGTTCATGACCTTAGATCAGGTGAATATTCTGCAGTTTCAGAACCTGGAAGTATTAAAGATAGGTTTGAAATAGTTTTCAGAAATAAAGAACAGCTGGAAAATCCTGACAAACCATCACTTAGTACATCATTAGATTTCGGTTATAATCATAATACCAGGGAACTGATAATTGACAACCCAGACCTTGTTGATATTTCGGAAGTGCTTGTGTTCGATTTAGGTGGAAGACTCATACAAACTTACGCGAACATCCCTACTCAAAAAGAATATATTATCAACATTAGGTCTATCCATACAAGTGTCTATATCATAAAACTAATTACCGAAAAAGGAAATAAGGACAAGAAGTTTATTATGAACTAAGAAAGAATTTTCTTACAAAAAGTTAAAATTCCATTTAAAAAAAGGCCTTTTAGCTGGTTTTTAGACATTTAAATCTTTATTTTGTAATTAAATTCTTGTTAAAATAGATTTTTTATATGTAATTTTACCCTCTAAAAGCAATTAGTTGCCTATGGGTAAAATTACTCCCCGGTTTTTCTTAGCGGTTTTTATTTTCGGATTGTGCCTACTTTCCGCAAACACTGTTTTGGCTAATATCAATTTTGGCCCGGAAAAACCTATATCCGAAAAGCAAATTAAAGACAAATCATTTTTTGTAGGTTTTTTATTAGAAGCAGCGCCTACGATTACAGCTCCTGCTGATATCAATGATGTTAACGAGCCTGGTGAATGTTTTGCTTTAAAAACAAATATTAATCTTGGAAACGCAACATTTTCAGGAACTACTAATAGCCCCTCAAATGATGCCCCAGCAGAATTTCCGGTGGGAACGACTACAGTCACATGGACAGTTACCGATGATTCCGGAAATACCGCTACGGATACTCAGTTGGTCAATATAACAGATTCTGAAAATCCTGTAGTATCAACTCAAAATATTAGCATTTCGTTAAACAATGGTATTGCAACCATTCAACCTTCTGATATAAATAATGGATCTTATGACAACTGCGGAATAGATCAATTATCTCTAAATAAAACTTCCTTCACTTGTTCCGACGTAGGCGCAAATACAGTTGACTTAAGTGTAACAGACATTCACGGAAATACCTCTTCAGCTAATGCTACCGTTACCGTTGAAGACAACACCAATCCACAGGCAATTACGCAAGATATTACCGTACAGCTTGATGCCAGTGGATCAGCAAGTATTACACCCGATGAAATCGATAATGGCTCAAGTGACGC
>NZ_FVZF01000033.1 GCF_900168265.1 Salegentibacter salarius
AATTCCGGTTCAAAACTGCTTTGACGATCTTCAGGGGTCTCAATATCAAAGGAACCAAAGCCACTTTTAAGCTTTTTCTTTCCTTTGCCATTACGCTTATTCCCCTTGGCACGCTCATCACTATCCAGATGGGAGTCCATTTCTGCCTGAAGGGCTTTCTCAATTACGTTCTTTAGCATCGGTGCAAAGGCTCCGTCTGCACCAAAAAGGCTTTTGCCTGACATAAACTGGTCAAGCACCTTTTTCTCGAATTCCTGTTGTTCTTTTGTTGTCATAATTCTGTCTGATTGAAATTAATAAATAATTCTATTCAGACAGAGTTTATTTTACACCCTCGAGTAGAGGCTTTTGGTATGCGTATATCTGAGGACTATCTGAAAACTCAAATTCCTGAATAAAAACTAACCATTCCAATCTCCAAATTTCCCGTTTTGATAATCCTGAAAAGCCTGTTGTATTTCTTGTTGCGAGTTCATTACAAAAGGTCCCTGGGCTACAATGGGTTCGTTAAAAGGAACTGCGTGGCCTAAAAGTAAAATACTCTCTTCCAGAGCTTCAATTTCCAGTTTTTTGCCATCATTACCAAGCTCTACCAGGTTATGTATTTTGGCTTCCTTGCCGTTTACCTTCAAATTTCCTTTAACTACGTAAAAGAAAATATTCCTTTCTGAAGGTATCTC
The DNA here is from genome assembly GCF_900168265.1 of Salegentibacter salarius. Lineage (GTDB taxonomy): Bacteria > Bacteroidota > Bacteroidia > Flavobacteriales > Flavobacteriaceae > Salegentibacter > Salegentibacter salarius. The sequence goes on from NZ_FVZF01000033.1 coordinate 681, forward strand.
TACAGAATATTTACCCCCTTCAGCAAAATACAGCGTGGCCAATTGAATATCATTTAAAGGTTCAAAAGCGCTTTTTTTGTCCTCCCAATTTCCGGAAACTGCAGCTAATTTCACTTTGCCGCTATCTAAACTTAACTGCGGAATATCTTCTTCCTGGAGACCTTTATAATTAGGTTCGGTCATTTTATGCTTTGCGGGCAGGTTTACCCAAAGCTGAAGAAGTTCCAGTTCGCCGCCGTTTCTTTTAAATTCATCTGAAGAAATTTCAGCGTGAATAAGTCCTTTTCCGGCAGTCATCCACTGAACGCCTCCGGCTTTAATAACGCTTTCCCAGCCACTACTATCTTTATGGGTTAGGTCACCTTTCAAAATAAAAGTTACCGTCTCGAAACCACGGTGTGGGTGTGGCCCAAAAGGCAGTCCATTATTATTTTCTGAATATTCCTGGTAACCGTGGTGGTTTAAGAATAAGAACGGATCAATATGATCTATAGAATTTGTAGGTAAGGCACGATAAGTAATAAGATCTGCAATAGGAGAGCTTACGGCATTGTGAATCTTTTTTATGCTTCTCATTGATTAATGGGGATTTTAATTAAATACAAATTGATTGGCGAGTTTCAACTCATTCTCTGAAATACTGTGCGGCCTGTTTTTGTAGACTTTCACTTCAACATTTGCATTCATTTCCTTTAAAATTTCAGCAGAAGCTTCTACACGCTCTACCGGTACGTGAGGATCTGGATCTCCGGTGCCAATAAAAATAGGTGTGCCGTTAAAATCACCCGAATAATTTTCAGTATTAATTTTATCGCCAATAAGTCCGCCGGTAAATGCGGCTATTCCGCCAAATCTCTGTGCGTTTCGGGTTACAAATTCAAGTGTTAAACAAGCGCCTTGTGAAAAGCCTACGAAATAAATGTTCTCGGAGGCAATGCCTGTTTCTTTTATATCCTCTAACAATTCCAGCAGCATTTCTAAGGCTGAAGAATAGGCTGGTTCATTTTGAGCAACAGGAGCTAAAAACGAATTGGGATACCAGGTAAAGTCTGTAGCCTGTGGGGCTAAAATTGCAAAATCTGGGGTGTTCAAGCGGTTGGCTAAAGTAAGGAACTCCCTTGCGCTGCCGCCACGGCCGTGAATTAAGATCAAAACCTTTTCTGCTTCGCGTAATTCTTTGCCGGCGGTATATATCTCTTTTTTATGCATTTTAATAATTTTAATTTAAGATACTAAAACCCAATAAAAAAGTCCCGAAAAACGGGACTTTTAAAACAATTTTTAGATTTGACTAGTTATCATCGTTATCGATCTTAACTTTCTTCTTTATCTCGCCATCATCTTCTTTGATCTTGATCTTTTTGTCATCGGTCTTGACCTTTATCTTATCTTCTTTTACTTTAACCTTGGCATCTTCTTCTTCGGCCAATTGTTCAATTTCCGATTTTTCTTCTTCCTGTTCTCTACAGGAAACAAAACTTAGGCTTAAAGCCAGTAGTAATAAGATAGGTTTTAGAGCAATTTTCATAGTTACTTGTTTAATATTAGCAGTATTAAATGTAGACTAAAAAACTTAATCTTTTTTAGCCAGTACTGCTTTTTCTGAAAACTCTAACAAATCTATCTCGGGGCTACCGTATAGCTCAATCTCACTTCGGTTTTTGGCAGTAAGTGTTAATTTATCTAATACTTCTATCTCGTTTTTAGATTTACCTTCGGCAATAACCACGGCGGTTTTTGCGGTTAATCTTCTCCCATCAAATTTGGTGGAATGTTCGGCACGCAATTGTAAATCGTCTACTTCACCTTCAATTTTAGCTTTGGCTTTTTCATAAGTATCCACTTTGAACCTCGGTGCGTTTACCAGGGCTTCAATATCACTGGAGCCGTTTAGCTGAAAATAAGCATCTTCTGCAGTGAGATTCAATTCTATTTTAGAATCACCTTCATTAAAAAGATCGAATTTGGTAGCGGTAATAGTAAGGTAGACTTCGGCATCTTCCCTGCTGGTAATCTTAAGCTCTTCCGAATAAATTTCTCCTTCGGCTTCTAATTCTACTTTTCCCGAAACATTTATTTTCTGAAGATTTTCTGGATAGGTTATTATAATATCCTGAGATTTACTTTTTCCTATTTCCTTACTGGGCTTAAGGTATAAAGTGCGGTCTATAACCTCACCTCTAATTATACTATGTAGGTTATCATCGGCTTCAACTTCCATCATTGCAGTACTGCCTTTCTTCAGTTCTACTTCAAAATCACCGGCTATTTCAATGCTATGAAAGTCTGGTAATCGGTTTTTTTCAGTAGTAACATTTCCGCTTCCTTTTATTTTTTGGGCGCCGCAGCTAAAGAATAATACAGCGCTAAATAGTACTAATAGTTTTTTCATGAAAATTGTGTTTGAAACAAATATAGTAAAAAAGCCTCCAAACGGAGGCTTTTAAGATTTGCTTAGCATTCGTAGAAAGCTACATTGCATTTCCTGGTTAAGATTTTATGGCATTCTATATAATCTTTAACTATCTTTTCGTTTTCTACTACCGGTTCTCCTAAATTGAAAACCACCAATAGTATTTGCAAGATTAACTGTATCATAATTCCTCATTTTCATTGGTCTCTCTGTTATTCTCAACCGGTTTTTTATCTACCGTTACCCCTCGACTATTAATTTGAATATTCACTTCTTCTTCACCAGAGTTTATCCTTGCATTAAAATCACCCTCTTCATTCCATTCGTCTTCATTATCAGACTCCCATTCTTCAACCGGGCAATCTTCGCAAATGGCTTCATTTTCTGCGATCTTTAAGAACTTCTCTTCATCGCCTGAAATCAATATATCTCCCCAGTAATCTGTATTTCTATGAAAGGTACTGGTATTGTTATCTGCAAAAAGGGTAGTGCCTTCCGGTAGATATAAAGTTACCTTCACTTCTTGATCCCTATATTTAAATTCAGCTGGTGAGGTAAAAAAACTGTTTAGCAATAATTCATTTCCGCTGAAACTGGTATTGTAATCAATATTCTGAGCGCGTTCTTTTGCTTCTTTGTAATCTTTACCTTCGGCAGATTTTACTACTTCCAGTTTTGCCAGGGAATCTTTGGAGGCTTTTACAATTAAGCGAACATCAGAGCTATACAATACTTTCTCGTCATTATCATTATACTTTATTTTGAAGTCTGTACTTCTATAAATACTCGATGAATAATTAGAGTCGCTTTGCATTCCCAGGTAAAGCGTATCGTTTGCTGAAATAGGAAGCGTTTCAGAAATTACCTGTTCCCCATCAAAAGCCCTGTGAGTAGCTTGCTGAATTCCTATTACGGTGGCACCAACTAAAGCAAGTATCCAAAGGCCGAGTAGAACCAATTTAGCAGGAGTTCCTATAGACTTTAATCTGCCTACAAGGATTTTTAAACCTAAAACAAACAGGAAGAAAAACGGAATACCTACAATTAGAAATCCTAGAAGCCATAACAACCAGAGCGGTGCTCCACTAACGGCCATTTCTACATAACTACTCCAGGGAGCATCTATAATTCCAAAAGTTCCAACGGTAAATAAGCCAACAAATAGACTGATTAATACAGATCCCGCTAGAATTATTAAAACAATACCTATTAGTTTAACAAATACCTTTAAGATGAATGTAATAATATCTCCTATTGCGGTAGCTGCAGAGTTAGCGCCATTTCTGGCCTGGTTACCATATTTCTGGTAATCTACATCTTTTACTTTTCCGGTAACATTGTCAAAACCCTCCCGGATTTTTTTTTCAATATTACTAATGGTTACCTCTTCACCACGCATAGCCAATTTATCGGCAGTGGTTTTGGCTTCTGGCACAAAGATCCAAAGGGCAATGTAAATAAGAATAAACGCACCACTGGAAAAGATGGTAAGTAATATCCAAAGTAAACGTACCCAGATAAAATCTATGCTTAAATAATGTCCCAGTCCTGAAGAAACACCACCAACATAAGAATGTTCGGTATCTCTAAATAACTGTTTTCCTGAAGATTTTGTGGTTTTTGTATAAACCGGTTCGTCTTCAAAGATCTCTTCATCTACCATATAATCTTCGGGTTGCCCCATAATGGCGATTACTTCTTCTACTTCTTTAATGCCGATAACCTGACGGTCTTCTTTTTTCTTCTCATTGAACAGTTCAGCAATACGTGCTTCAATATCAGCTATAATTTCTTCTTTTCCCTGAGTATTGGTAAAAGAACGTTTTATGGCATCCAGATAATGCTGCAGTTTGGCATATGCATCTTCGTCAATGTGAAAGAATATACCGGCAAGATTTATATTTACTGTCTTATTCATGATTCTTGTTTTTTTGAGTGGTTACAATGTTAACAGCGGTTTGCAGTTCGTTCCAGGTGCCGGTAAGCTCCTTTAGAAAGAGTTTTCCGGTATCGGTAAGGCCATAATACTTTCTTGGTGGTCCGCTGCTGGATTCTTCCCAGCGATAACTGAGCAATCCTGCATTTTTTAGCCTGGTTAATAGAGGATAAATTGTGCCTTCAACCACCAGTAGTTTGGCGTCTTTAAGAGTGTCTAGAATTTCAGCTACATACGCATCTTCGTCTTTTAATACCGAAAGTATGCAGTATTCCAGTACACCTTTACGCATTTGAGCCTTGGTGTTCTCTATCTTCATAACGTTTGATTTTTAGGGTTTTTAAACTGTTCATTTTTTGATTGTTGATGGTTAGTAAATTGATGATTATCTGAATCTCTTCCTATAAAATTGATGCTTAAAGGAAAAGAATAATTTTCTCCATTGCTGGCTTTTACACTTGCGCTTATCACCGCAAATATTTCTAAAATAAATAGTGCTGAAAGCAGGATAGCAAATACACTAATGGTGATAACTATAGAAATTGCCTGTCCCATTTCGTCTATATAAAATTGGTCTGGACCAATAACAAAGGGTACTTCGCCGCCTAACCTAATTGCCTGAAAAAGTACAATGGCTAATCCTACTGCTAATAGGAAAATGGTATAGAGAAAAAGACTAATTTGAAAATTGATCGCTTTCCTGCCGTGATCGTCTATAAAAGGCTTTTCTTTTTTTGTTAACCATAATATTAGCGGGAAAATAAAATTCCCAAATGGTATAATAAACTTTGAAAAGACCGATAAATGTAAGATCGTGGCCAGTGTTTTTTCTTCTTTTGCTATATTTGAGTTCATAACCTAATAATTTATAATACAAATATATGGTTAAAAGAAGGTATTTTGCAAAGCATAGTACTAAAACTTAACATAAATTTATGATTTATAAGGTCAACAGATATTGATTAATTTGAATACATTTATTAAAATTAAATACTTCATAATGACATTAAATAAAGGTAAACTCAATAAATTTTTAATGCTGAAACTGCCCAGTGCCTGGCTTTGCGGGGTTAGGGTAGGTGAGATTGAGGAAAATACTTGTAAGGTAACTGTAAAACATAAGTGGATAAACCAGAACCCATTTAAAAGCATGTATTTTGCTGTACAGGCAATGGCTGCAGAATTAAGTACAGGCGCGTTGGTGATGGGGAAAGTTCAGAAATCTAATACTAAGATTTCTATGTTGGTAGCTCAAAACCGTGCCCAGTTTACCAAAAAAGCTACAGGCAAAATAAGTTTTTATTGTTATGACGGTCATTTAATTGATGAAGCCATTGAAAAGACTTTAACTACGGGAGAAGGGCAAACCTTCTGGATGAAATCTACCGGTATTAACGACACCGGGCAACAGGTTGCCATATTTGAATTTGAATGGACCATTAAAGCAAAATAATATGAATGCACACGAAATAGACTACCAGATCTTTGGGGAAGAGATGCAGTATGTAGAACTGGAACTAGACCCGCAGGAAGCCGTAATTGCTGAAGCCGGCAATTTTATGATGATGGATGACGGGATTAGAATGGATACCATTTTTGGCGATGGATCTAAAGAAAATGAAGGTTTTCTGGGTAGAGTTTTAGGCGCCGGAAAACGCTTACTTACCGGCGAAAGTCTTTTTATGACCATTTTTAGTAACGAAATCCAGGGGAAAAAGCGTATTAGTTTTGCTTCCCCATATCCTGGTAAAATTATTCCAATAGATCTAACTCGTTATGGTAATAAGTTTATCTGCCAGAAAGATGCATTCTTATGCGCAGCGAAAGGTGTTGCTGTTGGAATTGAATTTAGTAAGAAACTCGGTAGAGGATTTTTTGGTGGTGAAGGCTTCATTATGCAAAAACTGGAAGGCGATGGGATGGCTTTTGTTCATGCAGGTGGCACTATGGCGAGAAAAGAATTATCTCCCGGTGAAAAGCTAAAAATTGATACCGGTTGTATTATTGGGTTTACCCAGGATATAAACTATGATATTGAATTTGTAGGGGGTATTAAAAATACCATTTTTGGTGGAGAAGGACTCTTTTTCGCTACGCTTACAGGTCCGGGAACCGTCTACGTACAATCCCTACCTTTTAGCCGTTTGGCTAACAGAATTTGGCAGGCTGCGCCTCAAGGTGGAGGTAAAGATAAAGGTGAAGGCAGTATTCTTGGAGGTTTAGGAGATGTTATAAGTGGGGATCGTAGATTTTAGTATGATTAAACACTTGTGAAAATAAAAGGAATTGAGATATTTTTATTATATTTAGGTGATTCTAAAAGCTACAGCCTATTATAAGATTTCTACTCTTTTTTAATTAACCTAACTCTAATCTAAATCTTTCAAATTATGGCGCGAGCGATGTTTGAATACACCAAAACTGTTCTTGACAAAGTCAGTTTTGATCCAACCCTTTTTTGCAGGGAAGTGAAAAAAGCACTGCAACGACTTTTACCTCATGAAATTGAGGAACTACGCATTTGGATTATGGCTTTAACCAATAAAAATCCAGAGCTTAATCAATGTCTAATTCTTTTAAATACATAAAAAAAGCGGCTTTTCGAGCCGCTTTTTTATTATACTAAACTTTACTTTGGTGTAAATGCTAAAGTGTATATTTTGTTTCTTATTCCTGAAACTCATTCTTCTTACTTAAAGGACTAATAATATTCACATTATGAAAAGCGATAGCACCTTTTACAACACCTGCAATTGTACTTCTTATAGCTTCAATGATCTGCATTTTTAATTCACTTCGGTTATAGATAAGACTCACTTCTCTGGCCGGAACAGGATCTTTAAACATTCTCAAGTTTTTCTTTTCGCCTTCTTTTAAATCCAGGGTGTGTAAATAGGGCAGAAGCGTCATTCCAAGCCCTTCATTGGCCAGTTTTATTAAAGTTTCAAAACTTCCGCTCTCCAGTTGAAAATGGTCTTCATCGTAATTTCGGGAAGACTTACATAAATTAATGATTCCGTCTTTAAAACAGTGCCCATCTTCTAGAAGTAGCATGTCGTCTATATCAAGATCGTTCACTTCAATTTTCTCTTTATTATGCAGCCTGTGAGCATTTGGGATATAACCTACAAAGGGTTCGTAATAAAGCACATTTTCTTTAATTCCCGGCAATTCCAATGGAGTAGCGGCAATTGCGGCATCTAAATGTCCTTCTCTTAAACGCTCAATTATAGCTTCTGTATTTAACTCCTCTATTTTGAGTTTAACTTTTGGATATTTTTTGATAAAATTATTGATGAACATAGGTAGTAAAGTGGGCATTATCGTGGGTATTACGCCCAGTTTAAAAATTCCACCTACAAAGCCTTTTTGCTGATCTACAATATCTTTGATTCGGTCACTTTCATTAACAATATTTCTTGCCTGTTGTACAATCTTTTGCCCCGTTTCGGTTAGTTGAATAGGTTTTTTGGTCCTATCAAATATCTGTACATCCAGTTCTTCTTCCAGTTTTTGAATTTGCATACTTAGCGTAGGCTGGGTTACAAAAACCTTTTGCGCTGCTTTAGTAAAATTTTTATGCTCGGCAACAGCCAATACATAATGCAGTTGTGTAATCGTCATAAAATTGAAGCCTTATTGTTACTGCAAATGTATTGGTTTTTTCTATTCTAAATCAGAATAAATATGATTTTGTCTATGTAAACTGATATTTCCCGAAGTTTTCTCTAAAACTGGAGCTTCAAATTTTTCTCAGATCCGTCAAATTCAAATTTGGCATCTTCCCAAAGTGGTGGCCCGTATAAATTCATTTGATTATTGGAAACTCCGTAATTTTCGTTCGGAATTCCATTACTTTCAAAATCCATCTGCTGATTTCCATTTTTATCATGATAAGCGGTTACGGCATAGGTTCCGGAAGGAACTTCAGAAAAAGTTATTTGCGCGATTCCTTCTTTAATCTCACTTACCTCTCTCTGGAAAGGTGCTTTTTTAAGAAAATTATCCTCATTGAAAAGTGCGAAATAAACCTTTCCTTCTTCCGAAGTAAGATTTTCTACACTCACTGTAATGTTTCCGGTTTCTGTTTGCGCGAAGGCAATTTGACAAAGGAATAGACTGAATAAAATGGCAATGGTTTTCATAATGACTTAGTTTTTATTGATTTATATCTTCAAAACTAAATGTATTTATGCTGTCTTATTAATAATTATAACTGAGTTGTAATTTTTGAATGATGAACCGTAAAATTCTTCAAAAGAAAAGAGAGAAAAGAGTAAAGAAAAAAGACTAAAAAATGTCTGCCATCTTGAGTTGGTTAAGCATTAAGATTTCTTCTCGTAATCACTTCCAGGGGATGTTTAGACTTACGTATTAAAGTATTCCCCGCGCTTTAATTTCTAGATATTTATTAATCGTGTTAATACTTAGATCTTCGGGTTTGGTGAGCAAGGTATTAATCCCGTGTTTCCGTAGCTCTGCCGCCATTAGTTTTTTATCGTGCGTAAAACTTTCAGCAATTACCTGGTGAGCCATATCAGTAGTATTATCAGGCTTACTGGCTATAATTTTATCCAGCTCTGTATTTTCAAAAAATATCACCACCAGCACATGCTTTTTATTGATGGCCTGCAAATAGGGAAGCTGTCTTTTTAGTGCCGAAATATGCTCAAAATTGGTATATAACATCAGCAAACTACGCTGGGTGATCCTTTTACGCAAGTTGCTGTAGAGCATATTAAAATCTGAATCGGGGAACTGCGTATTGATATTATACAAGCGTTCCATAATTTGCTGCAACTGGCTTAATTTTGCGTTTGCCTTAAGTATACTTTCAATTTTAGCTGAAAACGAAATTAATCCTACTTTATCCTTTTTCTTAAGGGCAATATTAGAAAAAGCGAGGCTGCTGTTAATTGCATAATCCAGCAAACTTAAGCCATTAAAAGGCATTTTCATTACCCGCCCGGTATCTATTATAGAATAGATAGGTTGGGCCTTTTCATCCTGAAACTGGTTAACCATAAGATCGCCATGTTTGGCGGTGGCTTTCCAGTTTATAGTCCTTATATCGTCTCCCGGCACATATTCTTTAATTTGCTCAAATTCCATGGTGTGCCCAATCCTTCTAATTTTCTTTAAACCAGCTTGAGATAAGCGATTATCTATAGCCAGGAAATCCAGTTTTTTCATCTGGATAAATGAAGGGTAGACTTTAAGCATTTGTTGTGCTCCAAAAATACTTCTGCGTTTTGCAAGTCCTATTTTTGTGTAGGTGTAAATATTAAGTTTCCCGAAGAAATATTCGCCACGTTCTACCGGTCGTAAAGAATAACTGAATTTTTCCGTAGCGCCAGCCGCGATTTTTAGACGTTTAAAAAAATCTCGTTTCTGAAATTGCATCGGAATTTCATCTATAATTTCTACATAAATCGAAAAACCGTAATTGTTTGCCAGGCTAACTTCTACATCATTTTCATCTGAATTCGAGAATTTCTGTGGAAGAATTCTTTCGGCATTAATTCGGTTCTTTTTATACAGGCTTACCAAATCGGCAAGAAAGAATAGCAGCAGAAGCAGACTTAAAACCCAGGTGAATCCATATAAGAAATCAAAGAAATAAGAAAACAAGAAGAGTAGTGCGATGCCGAAAATCGCATAAAAAAAACGTTGATTTAGATATAAGGATTTAAAGAAGTTGAGCACTAACGTGGAATTTCTACAGATTGGGAAATCATTTCTATCACTTCTTTGGCGGTAATCCCTTCCATTTCTCTATCAGGACTAATAATAAGTCTATGAGCTAAGACAGGATTTAGCACTTTTTTAATGTCTTCCGGAATTACAAAATCCCTTCCGTTAATTGCTGCAAAAGCTTTTGAAGCATTCATCACCGCGATAGAAGCCCGGGGAGAAGCGCCAAGATAAATGTGCGAGTGATTACGGGTCTTCCCAACAATACTGGCAATGTAGTGCATCAGTTTTTCTTTAACGATTATTTCCTGTATCTGGTTTTTTAGCTCGTTTAGATTCTTAGGATTCAAAACAGCTTCAATTTGGGAAATAGGCAGCGAACCCTTGCGTTCGTGATGGGTTTTTAGAATATTTATTTCGTCTTCAAGACCTGGATAATCTACTTCAATTTTAAATAAAAATCGGTCTAACTGAGCTTCTGGTAAAGCGTAAGTTCCTTCCTGCTCTATAGGATTTTGTGTGGCCAAAACCATAAATGGTGCTTCCAAATCATGCTGTACACCATCTATAGTTATTTGGCGTTCTTCCATCACCTCAAATAGTGCAGCCTGGGTTTTTGCCGGGGCACGATTAATCTCATCAATTAAAATGATATTAGAAAAGATGGGACCAGGTTTAAACTCAAATTCGCCTTTTTGTGCATTTAATACCGAAGTTCCCAAAACATCACTAGGCATTAAATCTGGCGTAAATTGAATTCGGCTAAAATTAGTATCCAGGCTTTTGGCGAATAGCTTGGCTGTTAGGGTTTTCGCAACCCCGGGAACACCTTCAATTAAAACGTGACCGTTAGAAAGCAGGCCGGCTATTAATAATTCTACAAAATCATTTTGTCCAACAATAACTTTGGCCAGCTGGTTTTTTAAACTTGAAACAGCTTTTTTGAGATCGTCTAAAGGAATACGACTATCAAAATTTAGCGATTCGGTTTCTTTATTTTCCTGATTTTCCATTGGAATGTGATTTAAAATTATTTATTGCTTCAGCAAGTTCAAAAAATTCACTTTTGCCGGCATTTTCGTGGTTAGAGTATCTTTCCATTTTTTCAAAAAGTTTCTTTCCTAAAGCTATACTGTTTCCAGATTTTGCCGCCAGTAAAGTATAGAATTCTTCGTCTATATTTTTGGTTGAAATTTTATAGTTCATCCTTATGTACTCTAAAAATAAATTGATCTTTTTCGAAATCAATTCTGGATATTCTTTTTCTTCTAAATAGAGATCGCCAACGGTTTTAGCGTATTCATAACTCTGGTTCTTTAAAGGATTTACAACCGGAATTGCCCGTTGTTTTCTTTTTCCTTCAAAAATAATGAACAAAACACTGCCTACCAGTAAGAAATAATAAGCCCATTTAAGGCGGTTGTCGCTAAGAAGAATATAGAGTGGTGAAGAGTAAAAGCTTTTCCCTGCCTTATAATAATTGTCTAGAAATACCGGTTTTTCATTATTTATATAAGCCAGAATTTTTTCCGCATATTCGTGATTTTGTTGGGTTAAGAGGAAGTAATTTCCAAAAGCTTCAGGGGTGGTATGCAGGTAGATTTTTCCTTCACCAAAGTCAGAACTTATAAAATTAGGCTGTTTGTTTTTATCATCTCCCTGAATATTTATTTGTCCCAGAACCTGAATAGCAGCACTATCTTTTTGCTGAAAGAAAAGCGGGGGAAATTCATTTTTAAATTTAAAACCGGTTTCACGTTTTAAAGACGAATTTTTAAAATTCAGTTCGGGTTTTGAACTCAGATCGTTTTTTGGGATAAACACTTTAGTTTCCAGGTGAAGTGTGTCCATTAAGGCCGGGCTAATTCCCCTGGCAGAAATAAAAAGTTCGTTGCCCTTATTTACCCAATCTAAAAGTCTATCTAATTCATCTTGATCAAATGCTACCGAATTATTCAGGAAAAAATAAGTGCCATTTCCCAGGCTATCTGCAAGTTTTTCAAATGGAGGAATGCTAATTTCTTCCATTTCCCATTTATTGGTATTCTCCCAGCTTTCGTAAAAAACCAGACTTCCAAGCGGTATTTTATCATCGCTCATATAACTTGGTGTCCAGTTTACGGGTTCAGGTTCTGTAGCCTCCAGGTAAGTTAGAAAAACAACCAGGAGCAGGAAAAAACCGAAAAATAGCTTTGCTGTTTTACCCATTATTTCCAGGTTTTAAACTGTTTTCCATTTCTGTAAATTCCCTGTCAACTTTCTCAAAACGTTCTTTAGAAAGTTGAAAATCTCCATACCAGATAAAATCGTAAAGTCGGGTGATTTTTGTGAACTGCTCTTTTATTCCAGTTTCCTTTATTTCATTGATGTAGTCTTCGTTAGTTTTTTGAAATCTATAGGAAATGTATTCTTTTTGATCCAGCAAACGAAGGCTTTTTAAATACAAAAAACGAACCGCTAAACGGTAATTCTCTTCGCTTATGGCTTGATTGATCAAAGAAGAAATATCAGCCCTTTTTACAAGTTCTTCTTCTTTTTGAAGGTTTACTTTCCCGGTAATAGGTTCTGCCATCACCGCATTTCCAGGGTTTAAACGAATAAAAAGCCAGGTGATGACTCCCAAGACCAAAACAAGTAAAACGTATGGTAAAGCCTGGAGAACAGCACTCCAGAATGCGTTAGTTTGATAATCGCCAAAAAGCCATTGGAGAAAAGCATTCCATTTTAAGTTAATCCAACGTTTTAAACGGGTCCACCAGGAATCCTCTTCAATTTTATCTAAATAATCAAAAGCTTTATCAGATTTATAATTTTCAATTTTATCAGTGTCAAAATCAGCTTTTTCCAGTTTTTCATCAATAGCGTTCTGAGCTATTTCAGTAGAATCAGCAACTATTGGCTCCTGCGGAATAAAATTTCCGAAGAATAACAAATTGAAAAAAAGCAGGAATTTGATCATTATTCGTTTTTGCCCAGATTTTCAATGCTTTCGTAGGCGCCTGTGAAATATTTTTCTTCGTTTAAATTATAATAAATGAATGCCACCCCAATTGGCGTAATGGCGTAAAGTATATACTGGATTGCCGAAGCTATAATGGTTAAGCTAAGGTAAACCCAATCGAACATATCGGCTACGTTTGCAGCTGAAGCAGAATTTTCTTCCATCATCGTAAACATTTTTACGAAGGTGTAAATAAGCACCGGGATCTGAAAAATAAAGCTGATAACATATACAATAAGCCAAATAAGAAAAAGACTTATAAAACTCATCCACCAGTTGTTTTTTACCAGGTGAAAACCTTCAGAAATACTGCCGCCAATACTTTCGTTTTTAAATACAAGAACCGCGGCTGCAATACTTAGCGGAACACTTAAATATATTCCGGGAATAATAAAGATTATCAGTCCTGCGAAAATTAAGATCCAGGTAATCGCACCAAGACCAAACATTTTACCCAGGTCTTTTTTTACGCCCTGTCTAATTTCGTGGTGGTTTGTCTCCCCGTGGTTATTTACATACGATTTAACGAACTGAAAGGCCGTCACATTCATCACCGCGAAATATAAAAGCAGGCCAAGCATTAATAAACCAAAACTTATAAAGAAACCGCCATCCTGATTGAACATAAGCGAGTTTCCTACGGTAGAGTATGAATAATAAGTTACGGCTGCGATTAAAAGCAAATAAGCTGGCCAGGCAATTTTAGCAATGCTTTTAAAATAGGCCTTATAATTTTCGCGTATAAATTTGAAGGTATAGCTAATAATATCTCCAATCTCTCGCTGTTGCTTGAAATCAATGTAATCCTGCTTCATTAATGTGATGTTTTTTATGTAAAATATGGGGATAAAAAATATAGTAGAATAAAATAAGCGCTAAAGAACTGCCAATGATTAAAATTGCTAACCAATCTGGCATTTGAGTTTGCCTTGTGACAAAACCTTCCAGGAATCCGGCAATTATAAAAAATGGAATAGTGCTAATCACAATCTTAAGTCCGTTTTTAACACCTTTGGTAAAAGAAACCAGGCGGGTGTAAGTTCCCGGAAATAGTATGCTTTTTCCCACTACGAGACCTGCGCAACCCGCAATTATTATTACTGAAATTTCAAGAGTCCCGTGAATCCAGATGGTCCTGGCAGATTCCCATAGTAATCCCTGGTCGTAAAAGAAATATTGAAAGGATCCCAGCATAACCGCATTTTGCATTAAGATAAACACTGTACCTATTCCTGCCAGAATTCCCATGCTAAAAGCCATTAAAGAAACCCGAATGTTATTTATGGTAATTCCCAGGAACATATCTGTCTCAGACATCTTTTTATAAACCGCCATGGGATCGCCTTCAGCAATATTCTGTAAAGTCATATTCACATAAGCATCGCCTAAAATACTTCTCACAAAAGTGTGATCTGAAGCCGCTGAAAAAGCTCCTGCTGCAGAAAAAAGAGCGAAAATTAAAAAGCTAAGCAGTAATTGTTTCTGAAAATTATAGAAGAATAAAGGAAATTCCTTGGTAAAAAACGTAATAAACCGGTTTCGGGATTCCTTTTTATTTTTATAAACTTTTTGATGTGCAGAAGCAGCTAATTGATTTAAGTAAGTAGTAGTGTTGCTTTTTGGATAAAAGGTTTTGGAGTAGCTTAAATGGTCGCTAACTTCAATATAAATATTGGAAAGCTGCTCTGGCCGCAGATTATTTTTATTTTGAAGCAGGCTTTCAAACTTCAGCCATTTATCCTTATTTTGCTTCACAAAAGCCGCCTCTCGCATGGTTTTTCTATTATGACTCAAAGAAACAGATTAAATGGATAATTTTCAAATTGAAACCGCTCAAAATATAAGTATTAATCAGAATGTTGCGAGTGTGGGTGATCGTATCCTTGCTTTTATTGTAGATGTATTCATAATTGGCCTATATATAGTGATTAGTTCGCTGGCATTAGCCGGCACAGGATTAGATGCGGCAGGGCAGTGGGTTTACTATCTTGTTATGGGATTGCCCAGCCTTTTATATTATTTACTATGGGAAAGTTTATATAATGGGCAAACTCCAGGAAAAGCAGCTTTACAAATTAGAGTAGTGAAATTAGATGGCAGCAGGCCAGCTTTTGCTGAATATTTAATTAGGTGGTTGCTTCGATTTATTGATATTTCTATTAGTAGCGGTGCTATAGCGGTAGTCACAATTTTACTAAACGGAAAAGGGCAACGCTTGGGTGATCTCGCTGCAAAAACTACGGTAATTTCTGAAAAACCCAGAACAAGTTTAAACCGAAGTCTGGCAGTAGAAATTCCTGAAGGCTATCAACCTAAATATCCCCAGGTAAGTGTTTTAAAAGATGCCGATGTGCAGGATATTAAAAACCTTTACCAAACCGCCAGAATAAACCATAACCACCGACTTATTTTATCGCTTTCAGAAAAATTATCAGAACTCCTGGAAACCAAACCAGAAGAATCCCCTATGGAATTTATTCAGCAGGTAATTACAGACTATAATTATTATACCCAGCGGGCATAATTAATCTATAATCTCAATATCTATTTCCACATTATCTATAGGCCATTCAGATTGGCCGGTTTTTACCTGCGCAATTTTTTCTGCAACCTCCATTCCTTTAGTGACGCGTCCAAAAACTGTATGGTCGTTGTTTAGATGCGGAGTTCCGTTTTCATCCATCACAATAAAAAATTCAAAAGGAGAAGAAGCTTTACTCACGTTCTGCTCGCTATATTTTGCTGCTGAAAATGCGCCGTAGGTATGTTTATGGCCGGCATCAAATTCACTGGGAATAAGATAATCGCCAATTTCAGAACGTTTTCTAGGAGTTGCTAGATTATCTGAGTTACCACCCTGGATTACAAATCCCGGTGCTACACGATGAAAAAAAGTACTGTTGAAATAACCCTTCTTTACCAGCATTATAAAATTAGCTCGGTGCAGGGGAGTATCGCGATAAAGCATTACCTCAATATTCCCAAAACTGGTGATGATGCGAACCTTGTTTTCAGGATTTTCTTTACCATACTGCGTTAGAAAGGGTATTAGTTGCTCCTGCGGAATCGGGAATCTTTCATCGGCCTCTTCTTCATTCTGTAGCGCTATTTCTTCCTTTTTTGCATATTTCGCTTTCAGCGAATCTAATTTAGAGGTCTTTGTTCCAGAAACATTGTTTTCAGAAGTAGTTTCAGACTTATTTTTACTGGAAGATTCCTTATCTTCACAACTTGCGAAAAGCAGAATTAGAAAAAGATAAACGATAGAAAGCGAGGTTTTCATGGATTTTCAGGATTTTAAAGACAGGATACCAAAATTAAAAAAAATTGTCCTTCCGGGGGAAGAGGCGCATCATAAATTAGTGCCCGGTAACCGCCGTGAAGAGATGAGAAATCTTGATATTAATAGTCTTAAGCCTAATAAAGCCGGCGTTATGGCGGTATTTTATCCAGATAATTTTGGTAAAACTTACCTCGTATTAATTTTAAGAAAAACCTATAAAGGCGTTCATTCCAATCAAATTGGATTTCCCGGCGGGCGTGTAGAACCTGAAGATGATAACCTGGAGCAAACCGCATTGCGCGAAACCGAAGAAGAAGTTGGTATTCCAAGAAACCATATAGAAGTGATACGAGAGCTTACTCGCTTATATATTCCGCCAAGTAATTTTTGGGTACAACCTTATTTAGGTTTGCTGGAAAAAACTCCAACTTTAATTCCGCAGGATAGCGAAGTAGAGCGTATTTTAGAGGTAGATTTAGATCATTTTCTAGATCATTCTAATTTTGTAAATCAGGAACTAAGCACCAGTTATTCCAGTAAAATGGTTGTGCCGGCATTTAAATTAAATGAACAAATTGTTTGGGGAGCTACCGGAATGATGTTAAGCGAAATTCGAGAAATTTTTAGAAAAAGCTTTTAAAATATAAGAATTACTATATTTGCGCGGCTTAATTTTTACTCGATTATCGAGATTTAAATAATGCCTGGCTTGTTTCAAAATTGAATTATTTTTTCCTTAGGTTTTGTGGGCTGGTCTCCTAATCTAATCGAACTGCAATTATACAGGAAAGTAAGAACTGAAATTTAAACTATGGGATTATTAAAAAGGAATCCGTTTGGACATATTTTATTTCTGAAAAAGTGGCTTATCCGTATTTTCGGATTGTTGACCCATCGCCGTTATCGCGGTTATAATGAACTGAGTATTGAAGGGTCTGAAATCATTAAAAACCTTCCCGATACCAACGTACTTTTTGTTTCAAATCATCAAACTTATTTTGCCGATGTCACGGCCATGTTCCACGTTTTTAACGCTAGCTTAAGTGGTAGGGTAGATTCTATAAAGAATGTGGGATACATCTGGCAGCCTAAACTCAATATCTATTATGTGGCTGCTAAAGAGACTATGAACGCAGGTTTACTTTCTCGAATTATGGCTTACGCGGGAGCCGTTAGTGTAGAAAGAACCTGGCGGGCAAAAGGGCAGGAAGTTGAACGAAAGGTAAATCCTGACGATACTAAAAATATAGGTACCGCCTTAAAAGACGGTTGGGTAATAACTTTTCCGCAAGGAACTACCAAACCTTTTAAACCAATTAGAAAGGGAACGGCACATATTATTAAACAATATAAACCAGTTGTAATTCCTATCGTGATCGATGGTTTTAGACGTTCTTTTGATAAAAAAGGAATCAGGATCAAGAAACGAGGTATTTTACAAACAATGCAAATAAAGGAACCGCTTCAAATAGATTATGAAAATGAATCTATTGAAGATATTGTAAGTAAACTGGAATACGCCATAGAGCAACATTCCTCTTTCCAAAAAGTTATTCCTGCGGAAACAGTAGAAGAGATGGAAGAGCTAAATAAAAAAAGGGAATATTAATAGTATTCCAAACCCGGAAAAACAAGAATTTGCAACCCAAGCGCTATTTTTACCTTATTAAAGTTCAGTATTTAGGCTATCGTTTACACGGCTGGCAGAAACAGCCAGATGTAAAAACAGTAGAAGAATTAATCACAAAAACGCTACGTTATGTAATGCCTGAACAAAAATTTAAAATTTTGGGTACCAGTAGAACCGATGCCATGGTTTCTGCGCAGGAGTCGGCATTTGAGTTGTTTTTAGATTACGAACCACTTTCCGATCTGGATGAATTTTTAAAAGAATTCAACCAGAATTTACCACAGGATATTCGAGCGCTTGCCATCACCGAAGTAGATGCGAAATTCAATATCATTCAGCATCCAAAACTCAAGGAATATGCTTATTTATTTAGTTTTGGGGAGAAAAATCATCCTTTCTGTGCGCCTTTAATGGCTAATTTTCAATTTGACCTTGATATTGAATTGATGAAAAAAGGAGCGAAGCTTTTTGAAGGCAAACACCAGTTTAGAAATTACTGCGTGCGGGTTTCAGAAAACAGCACTTTTGAGCGTGAGATCATTAAGTCTGAATTAGTTGAAAATACCGAAATCACCGCCAGCTTTTTTCCTGAAAAATCTTATATTTTTCATATTCATAGTGCCGGTTTTCTAAGACACCAGGTAAGGTTAATGATGGGGGCTTTGCTGCAACTTGGTAGAGGAGAATTGAGTCTCGAAGATTTAGAAAATAGTTTAAAACCAAGCGTAGAAATGCAAATGGATTATATAGTTCCAGCCTCGGGCTTACTTTTAAATAAAATTGGACTGGAAGATTTTTAGGACTACTTTTATTTAGATCAGTACTTCCTGCAAGGTTTTCAAAACCTTGTAGGTTTAGTTAATCAAAAAGACCTTAATAAATTTATTATCAATACTACAAGTCGGTAGTAAACCAATAATATTTGTGAATTCGTGGCTGGCTTTTTAAATCTCTGAAGAGATAAATGACTCTTTAAACTGTTCTGAACGTAACACATTTAGATCAATCAACTTTCGCTTCTTCTTTTTCTAAAACTGCCAAAGCCAACCTAATCGTTCCATAATCTATTGCTTCTTCAAAATGTTCGAAATATGGTTTTAAGCCTTCAGGATTTTCCAGTTCGGTTTTTGCATTTTCAATCGCTTTAAAATCAGCTTTCGAAATATATTTCATAGGATCTACGGCTTCATTTTTAGTATATAATTTTGCTAAATGCGAATAAACCGTAGTAATTGCAAGCTCTCGTTTTTTCGCAATTTCTTCCAGGCTTAAACCTTCATTTAATAAATTTAAGGTTGCCTTATAGGTATTAGCTTTTTTTCGCTTTTTTGTGCTGCGCTTTTTTTTACTGAAAGCGATGATCTCCTTTATGAATTCGTACCCGTAGTCCTGCATTTTTTGTCTTCCCACACCATTGATTTGAAGAAATTCATCATCGGTCATAGGGCGGGATTTTTCCATTTCTTTTAAGGTAGCATCAGTAAAGATGAGGTAAGCAGGAATTTCTTCTTCCCGAGCAATTTTTAACCTTAGCTGCCTTAGTTTTTCAAAAAGGGAATTATCTGAAGTTTTTTCTGAAACTTCTGCTTCTTCACGGCGTTTCAGTTTTTTGCGATCAGGAACTTCAGCAAGCTGTACTTTTTCGCCTTCAAACAAGACATTTTTGGCCAATGCGGTAAGTTGTAAATTATTGCCCCTATGAAATGCGATCTCTACATAACCAAGGTTGATAAGTTGAATGATATACTGCTGCCAGTGGTGCCAGGAAATATCATTGCCAATTCCAAAAGTTTTAAGTTTCTGATAGTTTTTACTGAAAACAGCTTCATTCTGTGAACCTCGTAAAACGTCTATTAAAACAGTGATCGGTTCGTTTTCTTTTAGCCTGAAAATACAGGAAAGGGCTTTTTGAGCGATAACAGTGCCGTCGAAAAACTGCGGCGGATTTTTACAAATATCACAGTTGCCACAATCTTCCTGCTTTAATTCTCCAAAATAACTCAGCAATATTTTGCGGCGGCAACTTAATGCTTCCGAATATTGCTTCATTCGGTCTAGCTTTGCGAGCTGCACTTCCTCATTTCCCGAATTGGAAGCAAATTTTTGCAACTGCACCACATCGGCATAACTATGAAAAAGCATGGTGTCTGAAGGCAACCCGTCACGCCCCGCACGACCAATTTCCTGGTAATATCCTTCCAGGTTTTTGGGCATATTATAATGAATTACCCAGCGAATATTAGATTTATCTATACCC
Organism: Salegentibacter salarius; assembly: GCF_900168265.1. Classification (GTDB taxonomy): domain Bacteria; phylum Bacteroidota; class Bacteroidia; order Flavobacteriales; family Flavobacteriaceae; genus Salegentibacter; species Salegentibacter salarius. The sequence continues at coordinate 20,895 of NZ_FVZF01000033.1, forward strand.
ATCCCAAAAGCGATGGTGGCACAAATAATTTTTGAATTGTCATTGATGAAATTGTCCTGAATTTCTATACGTTTCTCTGCCGGTAAGCCTGCATGGTAAGCTTCGGCTTCAAAACCTTTGCGTTGTAGTTTTTCAGCAATTTCCTCGGTGTTTTTTCGGCTTAGGCAGTAGATAATTCCGCTTTCCTTTTTTCGGGTTTTTACGAAATTGGTGATTTGCTCAAAACGCTTAATTCCCGGCCGAATATCAAGACTTAGATTTTTTCTGTCAAATGAAGCGATGTGTTTTTCGGCGTTTGGAATATTTAATTGCCGGCAAATATCTTCGCGAGTAGCTTTATCTGCTGTGGCGGTTAGCGCAATCATTGGGGTAGTGGGAAACCGATTTTTTAAATAGCCTAATTGCGTATATGCCGGTCTAAAATCGTGACCCCAGCTAGAAATACAATGGGCTTCATCTACTGCGATCAAACTTATTTTGCCGTCGCTCATAAACCGTTCTACAAACTGCAGACTTTCAGGAGCAACATAAAGTAGTTTTAATTCTTTGGAATCAATTTTTTTAAAGATCTCCTGTTGCTGGCTTTCGGTTTGGCTGCTATTTAAAAACGCCGCAGGAACGCCATTCGCGGTAAGTCCGTCTACCTGATCTTTCATCAAGGCGATAAGCGGTGAAATCACCAGCGTAATTTCGGGAAGCAAAATTGCGGGTAGTTGGTAACAAATAGATTTTCCGCCACCGGTGGGCATAATTACCAGGTTATCTTTGCCTTCAAAAACCGAATCGATGATCTTCTTTTGAAGCGGCCTGAAACTATCGAATCCAAAATATTCTTTAAGCGTATGTAAAACCCGGGTATTTTCCATAGCCGCAAAGTTAGCTTAAACTAATAATTGACAAACATTGCTGAGAAAAAATATGGAAAACCCTTTAATCGGGAATAACAAAACTTCAATATTAAAGATCGTAGGCTACATAAGCCTGGTTAATGACCCTAAAGGAAGCATTGGTATCGCCAACATTTTCAAATGCCTGGTAATCTATCCAAACAAAACCATTGTCGCCCCAGGCTTCTCCCCAGGAGTTTACCACTTTAAAAGCGCCAAATTCATCATTAAACCCAACTACTAACATCGCATGGCAAGTTACTTCTTCATAATCTACCGCGTGTTCCCGGTAAGCTGTTAGACCAAAATTATCGGTTCTACCAAATTCTGGAGAAAGCACTGCGCCTATAATTATGGGTTGCTGCTGGGTAAGCAGAGTTTTCATTTCGGCAATCATATTTTCTCCGCTTAATGCTTTATAATCGGCTATTCTAGCTTGAGCAGCCGCTTCAATTGTAGTTTCGTCGGGTTGGGTTTCACATTCATTTTCGGTGTAAGGAAAAAGTTCCAGGGCTGCGACACCCTGTTCCTCTATTAATGCAAGGGTTTCCTGAATAGAAGTCCCGCCACAATCATCTGAAGTAAGTTGATTGTAAGTGTAGGATGGGCTTAAGATATTTGCTTCAGAATAAGGTAAGCCAGATTCAATTTTCTCCTGAAAAGATTTCATATAATAACTTGTAGCCCAGGAAGCGCAGGAACCCAACTCGCCCTGATTGCCCACCGGGGGAAGAAATTCAGATAAATCGAAAGATTCAGGTAAATTATCTGAGATAGCTAAGTCTTCTAGTAAATTTTCAGCGTCTAAATTATAGTTCCCGTTGCCGCTACATTCCAGTCCCGTGAAATAAACTTCCCCATCTTCAGCCACAAACTGATTATCGGTTTCCTGTGGTACTTCAGGGATTTCAGGATTATTATTGCCGGAAGGATTTAAATCGTCTCTATCATTATAACAACCCGTAAGGCTTAAAGTAAGTACAAAAAGTAAAAGGTGAAGTTTTTTCATAGCAAATTCAGGTTGTTTGTTTTGACATTTCAGCATCAATCTTTACACCAATTTAGTAAAGATTTAAATTTCTTTGGAATTTATATGTATTAACTTAATGAGAACGAGAATTATTGTAATGAACTTTAATTTTTGAATTCTTCAATTTAATACTAATAGTACTTAAAAAGAAATTAGATGCTGCACTAGAAAATATGTACATTTGCAGCCGCAAAAAATCATTATTATGAAAGCCGGAATTGTAGGATTACCAAACGTAGGAAAATCAACGCTTTTTAATTGTCTATCTAACGCAAAGGCACAGAGCGCAAACTTCCCTTTTTGTACCATTGAACCTAATGTTGGAGTGGTTAACGTTCCAGACCCGAGGATTCAACGATTAGAAAGTTTGGTGAACCCAGAGAAAGTGCAACCGGCCACCGTAGAAATTGTAGATATTGCTGGTTTGGTGAAAGGAGCCAGTAAGGGTGAAGGATTGGGAAATCAGTTTTTAGGAAACATCAGGGAAACCGATGCCATTCTGCACGTTTTGCGTTGTTTTGAGAATGATAATATTGTACACGTAGATGGTTCTATTGATCCTATTCGGGATAAAGAAACCATAGATATGGAACTTCAGCTTAAAGATCTGGAAACTACTGATAAGAAGTTGGAGAAAGTTAAACGTGCAGCACGTACCGGGAATAAAGAAGCACAAAAAGAACAGACAGCTTTAACTAAAGTGAAAGAAGGTTTGGAAGCCGGAAAATCTGTTAGAGCTATAGATCTTACCGAAGACGAAAGAAAAGAATTTATAAAACCATTGCAATTTATTACCGATAAGCCGGTAATGTATGTTTGCAATGTAGATGAAGATTCAGCCGTTTCAGGGAATGCTCATGTAGAAAAAGTTAGAGAAGCGGTAAAAGATGAAGGTGCAGAGGTACTGGTACTTGCCGTAGGAACTGAAGCTGATATTACCGAATTGGACGACTATGAAGAACGCCAAATGTTTCTTCAGGATATTGGTTTAGAAGAACCTGGTGCTGCTAAATTAATTCGTGGAGCCTATGAGCTTTTAAATCTTCAAACTTATTTTACTGCCGGCGTAAAGGAAGTACGCGCCTGGACTATTCCAGTAGGATCTACCGCGCCACAAGCCGCCGGTGTAATTCATACCGATTTCGAAAAAGGATTTATTCGTGCGGAAGTTATTGCGTACGAAGATTTTGATCATTATGGAAGTGAAGCTAAAGTAAAAGACGCCGGGAAAATGAGGGTAGAAGGTAAAGAATACATCGTTAAAGATGGCGATGTAATGCACTTTAGATTCAACGTTTAATTTTATAAAATTTTCCGGGCCAGAGCTAAAAATCAAACTCCATACTTCGGTGTTTGATTTTTGTGCTATTAATGATTGCTGAAGATTCCTCTGAAATTATTTTAAGAGATTTTCACCTTTAAACCTGCTTATACTCCATATTTAACTAAGTCTTATAAACTCTCCTGTTTTTTTAAAATTAGTTTACCACTTGATTTTACTGAAGCTGTGAGTATTTTTCTAATTTTATTTTTCAACCAAAAAAGAAGAGAAATGAATTTTAGAAAAAATAATAGAATGACTTTACACACACCTAATTTTATAAAAAAGACCGGGCTGGTAATTATGGCCTCTGGTGTTTTATTTGCCTGTAACGATGGTAATAAAAAAGAGGATGCAGAGATAGAATTCGAGCAGACCATGGAAGTGGAAGAAGATACCGTATCTAATTATGCATACGAAGGTAATGCAGTAGCAGATTATCTTACCTACATAGATGGCGAAGACGAATACGCGGAAATGCAGGAGGAAATTGATCCTGAGACAGCCCTGCAGAAATTCGCCGCGGCGGTTTCAGAAAGAGCCCAAAGTTATGGAATGGAAGCCAATGAAGAACTTGAAGTTATTGGAGATACTTTAAGTAATTCTAAAGAAGATATGAGTGCGCAGATGCAGACCGCAATTGCTTCATTGGAGAAGCTTCAGGAGAATTCTTATGAAGAACTTTCTGATGAAGTAGACGAGCTTAAGGCTGAACTTCAGGAGATAGATATGAAGTCAGATGATGTTAAAGATAAATTAAGATCTTTCTTTAATAAAGCTGCCGATGTTATGGAGGAGATGGACGCACCAACCGATGAAGGAGCAATGAGTAGAAATCCTGGAGCGATAGATAATTCAGATTACAGCCAGGAACCGGATACTGTTGAGGTAGACCAATAAGAAATACGAAATATAGATTATTTAAGAGTCACCAGTTAGGCGGCTCTTTTTTTGTCCTTTATTTTCTTAATTTTAGGCAAATAAACATTGTTTATGAAAGATAATTTTTCTTCAAAGTCTTCATCTTATGCTAAGTATAGACCAACTTATCCGCAGGCATTATTTCAATTTCTGAAAGAAAAACTCGATAGCACAGCAAGAGCATGGGACTGTGAACGGGAAATGGCCAGGTGGCGGGGGAACTAGCAAAGTTCTTTAAAGAAGTTCAGGCAAGCGATATAAGTCAACAACAATTAGACAATGCGGTGAGTCAGCCCAATATTCATTATTCGGTACAGCCTGCTGAGAAAACCAGCTTTCCAGACCATAATTTCGATCTAATTACTGTGGCGCAGGCTATTCATTGGTTTAATTTTGAGGCTTTTTATAAAGAAGTAGAACGTGTTTTAAAACCCGATGGCATCATCGCGGTGATAGGTTATTCTTTGTTTAAAAGCAATCCGGAAACCGATGAGGTTATCCTTAATTTTTATCGGGATATTATTGGTCCGTTATGGGATGAAGAACGTAGGTATTTAGATGAAAAATATAAAAGCATCCCTTTTCCATTTAAAGAGATTAAATCTCCTGCATTTGAGCAAGAATATCAGTGGACGTTCACTCATTTAATTGGCTATTTAAAAACCTGGAGTGCCGTAAAACATTACGAAAAAGCAAAAGGAGAAAACCCGGTAGATCTAATTGAAGATGAACTCAAAGCATCATTTGGTGCTAAAAACAAAGTAGTGTTTCCTATACTTTTTAGATCAGGAAAACTTGTTAGATAATTTTTTGAATTTAAGTGGCATAAAATATGATTACCTTCAGCTCGTTAATAAATGAACATATAGCTGATTAAAATTATTGATAATGAATAAATTAGGTTTTATTTTCCTGTTTGTTTCAGGAATGCTTTTTCAGAATATTTCCGCACAAAGCTTTGCCGAAGACCAAACGGTAACTCAACAAGTGCTTCAGGAGCTTAATCGGGAACGCAGTTTGTTAAGCCAGAATCTGGAATTTAGAATCAAGGAAATAGATTCTAAAATCAGCAATCTTGATGAAAGTATACAAAATACAAATTCTTCCGCAGAAAAGGTTGAAAAACTATTGGAACGCGTTAAATTTTTGGAAGAAAGACAGGAAGAAATAGATAAAAACACCATAAGCGTTTACAAGTATAATTATAGCTCTGCTGTGCTGAATTTGGCATCTATGGAGCGTGAGATCAAGCCCCTAAATCTCTTTAATGCTTCCCGGGAATTTTACGCGACCTTAGACCAGGTGAGTAATCCAATGCATTATGAAGGTTACCAGGAATGGTTTGGGCAGTTTAGAAAATTTGTAGAAGAAGAAAAGAAGAATGATGCCCGGCTTTCAGCTTTGAGTCATATTCTAACGGTAACTGGCGACCTTGCCCAGGGCACTCCTTTTACGGGAATGTTTGCAGGAACCGTTTTTGACGGAATCGGCAGTTTTATAAATTCTCTGGGTTGGGGCGATAAAAAGCTGAAACAGCAAAGTACCGAAATGCTGAAACTAACCACAACTGTGGCACAATTTACACACGATAAGGATCTTATAGAAACCGAATGGGAATCTATAAATAAGAATCTGGATGAATTAAAAGAGCTTCAGGAAAAAGCAATGCAGGAAAATTTGGTGCAAATCCTTGAAATAGACCCGAAGGAATTTGACAGAAATTTTACCAATGAGACCGATGCGAAAAAACGTACCCAATACATTCTTGATATTTCTAAAATAGCCGAAAATAAAATTGCTGAAGAGAAAGCTAAAAACCCTGAAAACTGGAAACAGGATTATCACGATCAAATGATCGCGGTACAAAACCTGAAAATTCGATTTGGGACAATTACTTTCAGAATACTGGAAAATCTAAAAAAATATGATTCGCTCATTAAGAAATATGAAAACGATGAATATTTAAAGACAAAAATTGCAGATTTAAAAAATAAGTTGAATACCGTACGAAACAGCTTTGAATCTACTTTTAATCCGCAAGAATATATTAAAGCGTCTAATGAGATGTACGTGGTAGAGTAGAGGTTTCCCTCCTAATTAATAAAGACTATCTGAGAATCTTAGATCCCGAAATAAATTAAGGATGACGTTTAAAGATTTTCAGATAGTCTTTTATGTTTGTCTAATGCTTTAATTCAGGCAGAAGTTTTTCAATTCTATCTCTGGAACCTTCATATTGTGCCGGTAATTTCAGGCTGCTTCCCAGTTCTTCCAGGTCTTCATCTCGGGTAAACCCTGGATTATCTGTTGCGATTTCAAATAAAACTCCGCCGGGTTCTCTAAAATAAAGGGAGAAGAAATAATCACGATCTATCTTTTCGGTTATTTGAAGGCCTTTTTCTATTATCTTCTCACGAAAATACATTTGAGTTTCTTCATCTTTAACACGAAAAGCAATATGATGATTAGTTCCACCGGCGTTGATACCACGTTCGGCGGTTGGATCTTCGTGAATATCTACAATGGCAGCATTTTCTACAGCACTTGTTTTATATCTATAAAAATCATCCTCTTTTTCTTCGAGTTCATAATCAAAGATATCGGTAAGAATTCCGGCCGTAGGCCCTACATTGTAAAGAGTAAGTGTAACGCTATGAAATCCTTTTAAGGCGACATCGCTTTTAATTTCATCGGTTTCCCAGGCTTCACGATCATCTTCGTGTTTAGGAACTACCAGTTTTAAATTAAGTCCGTCTGGATCGCGAAAGGGTAAATATTTTTCTCCAAACTGTTCCCTGGTTTTACCGAATTCAACACCATTTTTCTCAAAGCGTTTTTTCCAGAAATCCAGGCTTCCTTCCGGAACCGAATACCCAATTTCTGTGGCCATTCCCACACCATTTTTACCTTTTTTGACTCTTTCCCATGGAAAAAAAGTAAGAATGCTGCCCGGAGTGCCTGTTTTATCTCCAAAATAAAAGTGATAGGTTTTTGGATCATCAAAATTCACCGTTTTCTTAACCATCCTTAATCCAAGCGTTTTGGTATAGAAGTCGTAGTTGCGCTGTGCATTTCCTGCGATTGCAGTGATATGGTGTAAACCAAGTATTTTATGTTCCATGTTTTTTTCTTTCAATTACGCAAAAAACGAGCGTATTTCGGTTAAATTAATCGTAAAACTGCATATAAGACCGCTAATTTTTACTCGATAATCGGGATTAAATACTCCGTGGCTTGCCTCGGAATCAAATTGTATTTTGCAATCTTAATGCTTCGTGAGCTTGCTCCGAAGTAGTTTACTGCGGCGTTTATATAGTTTATAAGCTTCAATCCAAATTACCGATAGAAAGCCTGTAACGATGCATAACGATAGTTGTTTTATCGAAATCTGTCCAAATTCAAAAAATACTCTTAGTGGTTCCCAAAATAACATTGCTGCACTTAGTATTGTTGTTATTCCAATTATAATTGGGATAAGCTTATTTTTATAAGAAAGGGTTGTTACTGCAGAATAAAAGAAAGATCGATTAACCAGGGTTAAAAATATATTAGCGGCTATTAAACAGCTAAAAACCATGCTACGGGTAAGATCTTCAGAAAACCCCGAAGAAACAGCAAAGCGATAAATACCCAGAGTTCCTACTGAAATACCAATACCCTGAGTAATACTTAAGCTTAGCTCTTTTACATTGAAAAAGCTTTGAGTTGCCGGTCTTGGTTTTTGCTTTAGAATATTGGCTTCAGCCGGTTCATTTTCATAAATAATAGAGCAGGTAGGCCCCATGATTAATTCAAGAAAGATAATATGTACCGGTGAGAAGATATTCGGATAGATCCATCCCAAGGCCAGGGGAATAAATACGGTGAGGATTATAGGAATATGAATTGAGATAATATACTGAATTGCTTTTTTGAGGTTGTTGTAGATTCTTCTGCCCATTTCTACGGCATCTACCATCCCGAAAGATCATCTTTTACCAGAATTAAAGAAGCAGCTTTTTTCGCGATCTCACTTCCTTTTTTGCCCATAGCAATACCAATATGCGCAGCTTTTAATGCGGGGCCATCATTCACCCCATCTCCGGTCATTGCCACAATTTCGTTGTTAGCTTTTAGCGCATTAATGATCTTTAATTTTGCCTCTGGAAACATTCGGGTAAAAATATTGATGGTCTTTACTTTCTCTTTGAGTTCTTCTTCAGAAAGTTTTAGCAGCTCTTCGCCATCCATGCTTTTTCCTGAATTTTTGAAATTTATTTGCCTGGCAATTTCTCCGGTAGTTACCGCATTATCGCCGGTAATTATTTTTACCTGAAGTCCTGCGGAATAAAAATCTTCAAACACTTTGCTGATATTTTCTTTAGGTGGGTCGTAAAAAGCGATAAGTCCCAGGAATTCAAATTTTAAATCTTGCTGAATTTCAGGAAATTCTTCTATTTCTGAAGTAACTTTTCCTACCCCCAATACTCTAAAACCCTCACTTGCCAATTGGTTTAGTTGTTTTTCAATATGTTCTACCGCACTTTGTTCCAGATTAGAGACTTTTAATAAAGCTTCAGGGGCACCTTTAGCGGCAATGATCTTTTTTCCACTTTTATTTTCAAAAACATGAGTCATCATTGGGGGTTTACCGCTAAGAGGATACTCGTGTACCATTTGAAAATCTGATCTTAGATCTGAAGCTGTATTCAGTTCATAAGCTTTGTGTATAGCAATTTCCATGGGATCAAAAGGAATGGGCTCGCTGGCCCACATGCTTACTTCAATAAGGTTTTTAGCTTCTTTATTGAGGTTAGCATCTGCATCCTGAATCTGCCAATTTTTGTTAGTGACAATTTTTGCAAGACTCATTTTATTTTGAGTAATAGTGCCGGTTTTATCAGTACAAATTACAGTCGCGCTTCCCAGGCTTTCCACTGTTTTCATTTGCTTTACCACAATGCCCATTTTCATGAGTCTCCATGCTCCCATAGCCATAAAAGTGGCGAAAGCAACGGGGATTTCTTCGGGAAGAATACTCATAGCCAGTGTTAGCGCTTGCAGTAAACTTTCTAGAATGCTTAGTGATTCTTCATAATTAAGAATCCAAACCAGTAAAAAGAAGAAACTGCCGGCAATCACCATTTTCTTCACAAAATTGTTGATCTGTTTCTCGAGTAAGGTCTTTTCGGTTTTTTGGGATTCCATGCTTTTCCCGATTTTCCCCAACCGGGTTTTATTGCCAATGGCAGTGACTTTAGCCACGGCAAGACCTCCAACCACCTGGGTTCCCATAAAATTTCAGGATTTTCGTCCGCTTGTTTTGAAACGCTAAACGATTCTCCGGTCAGCACAGATTCATTAACAGAAAAGTCATTGGATTGCATGATTTTGGCATCGGCGGGAACACTATTGCCTTCTTCAACCACAATAATGTCGTCTAGAACTAATTTTGAAGCGGAAATTTTTTCAAGCTTTTGGTTACGAATAACTTTCGTTTCCGGTTGAATGATCTCCTTTAGTTTTTTAAGCGCATTTCTACTCCTGGTTTCCTGAAATAAAGAAATACCTGCTACCAATAAAATTGCAAAACTAAGGAAGAGTCCATCTCCTGGATTTCCTGTAAGAAAATATATACTTGCGGCTACAAAAAGCAAAATGATCATTGGTTCGGTAACCAATGTTTGCATTGCAGTAACAAATCCCGATTTTCTTTTAGAAACTATTTGATTGTACCCATGTTTTTCGGCAGAGGCTTTAATCGCTTTGGAGGTAAGTCCTTTAAAATCTGCGGTAAGACTGGACATAAAATAGCTGAGATAAGGCTTGAATTAGAGATGTTTTTGGAGCCGTTTTACAATATTGTAAGTATTCGAGTCAGAATAGGTGCCAAAAGCATTTACCAGGACGCCTTTTATTTTATGATTATGTGAGGAAATGGCATAGACGATCATTTCATCGCCGGGATCTGTCATTCCTTCGAAACGATAGATTTCATCAATTTCGAATTCCTCAGGGGAAAGTTCCAGAGAGCGTGCAGTATCTACAATTTGATCTTTTTCCGGCTCTAATTTAAAGTCGGTAGTATAACCGCGCGTTGCCAGGCCATTTATGGCCTGGCTGACTGTTTCGTAATCGTGTCTTTCTACCAGCATAATTATATTATATATACCTGTTAAATTAGATAAACTATTAATGTAAAACAACTGAAAATCAGTAATTTATTTAGCTTTAAGGTGATTTTTAGTTCAGGGAATTAATTATTTTCTTCAGTTTTTGCTGCACTTCGGTAGCTATTTCCTCGAGAGAATCATTTTTTGCGGCCTGCATAGAAGATATTGGGTCTACGGCTGAAACTTCAATTTCACCATTATCATTTTCTTCCACAATTACATTACAGGGTAGAAAAACGCCAATTTTATCTTCGCTCTTTAAAGCTTTGTGAGCAAATTCAGGATTGCAGGCGCCAAGAATTCTGTATTTTTTGAAATCTACATCTATTTTCTTCTTCAGGGTTTCCTTTACATCAATTTCAGTAAGTACCCCAAAACCCTCTTCTTTTAAAGCTGCAGTTACTGTTTCTATAGCTTTGTCAAAGTTTTTTTCTTTTAAAGTAGTATTAAAATAGTAGCTCATAACTTAATTTTTTTTCGGTTTGTTTATCGTATTAATTTACGAAGAAAATTAAATACTAAGAAGCTCTTTCATAAGAAATACTTTGAGAAAAGATTTATAATCTGAAGGCTATTCAACTTCAGGAAAAAATAAAAAAGCTTACTTTTGTGTTAGAAATTCTACTTTTTGCAACTAATTATGGGTCAAAGAATATTACTGAATGCTGTTGAAATAAATATTATTCTGCACCGTCTTGCCTGCCAGTTAGTTGAAAATCATACCGACTTTAAGAATACCGTTATTATTGGAATCCAGCCTCGTGGTGTTTTTCTTGCTGAAAGAATTATAAAAATTCTCCAGGAAGAATATGGAATTACCGACTTGAATTATGGGCATTTAGATATCACTTTTTACCGTGACGATTTTAGAAGGGGTGAAAAGCCGCTGGAAGCCAATAAGACTAAAATAGATTTTATAGTAGAAGATAAAAAAGTGGTTTTTATAGACGATGTGCTTTACACAGGCCGAAGTATTAGAGCTGCACTTACCGCTGTACAATCTTTTGGCAGGCCTGCAGAAATTGAATTACTAAGTTTTATAGATAGAAGATTTAGCCGTCATTTACCAATTCAGCCAGACTATAATGGGAGACAGGTAGATGCCATAAATGAAGAAAAAGTAATAGTGAACTGGAAAGAAAACGATGGGGAAGACGTGGTTTATCTGGTTTCTAAATAACTAAATATATGAGCGAATTAAGTGTAGATCACTTACTGGGAATTAAATATCTTAACGAGAAGGATATTGAGCTTATTTTTAAAACTGCAGATCATTTTAAGGAAGTGATTAACCGGCCCATTAAAAAAGTCCCTTCGCTTAGAGATATTACCATAGCTAATTTATTTTTTGAAAATTCTACCCGTACCAGACTTTCTTTTGAACTTGCCGAAAAACGATTAAGCGCCGATGTAGTTAATTTTTCAGCAGCTTCATCTTCGGTTAAAAAAGGAGAAACGCTTATAGATACCGTAAATAACATTCTATCTATGAAGGTTGATATGGTAGTTATGCGGCATCCAAATCCAGGAGCAGGTATATTTCTTTCCCGTCACGTAAAAGCAAGTATTATTAATGCTGGAGACGGAGCCCACGAGCATCCCACCCAGGCACTGCTGGATTCTTATTCCATAAGGGAACGTCTTGGGGAAGTAGCGGGGAAAAAGGTGGTTATTGTAGGCGATATTCTGCACAGTAGGGTAGCGCTCTCCAATATTTTTGCACTAAAATTACAAGGAGCTGAGGTTAAAGTTTGCGGCCCGAAAACACTTTTACCTAAACACATTGAGTCTTTAGGGGTAAGTGTAGAAACCGATCTTAAAAAAGCGCTTGAGTGGTGTGATGTAGCCAATATGCTTAGAGTTCAGAATGAACGTATGGATATTAGCTATTTTCCCAGCACCAGAGAATATGCACAACAATTTCAGTTGAATAAAAGAATGCTGGAAAGTTTAAATAAAGAAATAGTGATAATGCACCCGGGACCAATAAACCGCGGAGTGGAAATTACCAGCGATGTTGCCGATGCCGAAAATGCTATTATTTTAGACCAGGTTCAAAATGGGGTTGCAGTTAGAATGGCGGTAATATATTTACTGGCTTCAAAGATCAACCGCTAAAAGCTTTGGCTTTATAAGTTTAAATTTAAAGAATTACACAATGAAGATTTCAGAGAAAGAAAATTATATATTAATAGAACCATTAGAAGCTCCGGTAGTAGATTTTGTTTCTCTACTTACCCAAAGGCACGAGGAATTTGAGAAGAAAAATGTTGTGGTTAGTCTTTTGGCTTATCACAACCTTCAAAAAGAAGAAGTGATGGGTTTTTTAGAAATTTCTAAAGCTCACCAAATGAATGAGAAATCTTTTGTTTTGGTTAGTAATGCGGTTACCATAGATGAACTGCCAGAAGAAATTATTGTGGTGCCTTCTTTAAAAGAAGCCGAAGATCTTATTCAAATGGACGAGATTCAAAGAGATTTAGGTATATAAAATCTTTTATATGAAGCTTAATATTCTTGGTTGTTATGCAGCTACCCCGCGTAGTTTTACCAATCCTACTTCCCAGGTGCTGGAAATGAAAAACGAATTGTTTTTGATAGATTGTGGCGAAGGAACCCAGGTGCAACTAAGACGAAACAAAATAAAGTTTAACAAGATAAAACATATCTTTATTTCCCACCTTCATGGCGACCATTGTTACGGCCTTGTAGGTCTTATTTCTACATTTAGACTGTTAAACAGGGAAAACGAGTTACATGTTTATGGCCCAAAAGGAATAAAGGAGATTATTACGCTGCAGTTAAAATTATCTAATTCCTGGACCAATTACCCACTTTACTTTCATGAGCTTGAGAGTAAGGAACCGCAGGTTATTTATGAAGATGAAAAACTTAGTGTAGAAACTATTCCTCTCATACATAGAATTTATACCAATGGATTTCTTTTTAAAGAAAAGCCGGGAGATCGCAAATTACTTATAGATAAAGCCGTTAGCTATAATATAGACGTTTCTTTATTTAAAAGTATAAAAAAAGGAAAGGATGTCACCTCAGAATCTGGAGAGTTAATTCCTAACCATCTTGTTACTGCAGATCCTGATCCAACCAAGAGCTATGCTTATTGCAGTGATACTGCTTTTAACCAAAAGATGGTTCCTCAAATTAGCGGGGCTACGGTTTTATATCACGAATCTACTTTTCTTGAAGACAAAGCTCAATTAGCCTTTCCAACCAAACACAGTACAGCTAAAGAAGCTGCGCAAATTGCCAAAGAAGCCGGAGTAAAGCAACTTATTCTAGGCCATTATTCTACCCGATATGCTAATATCAATTTATTTAGGAAAGAAGCCGCAACTATATTTCCGGAGGTTGATTTAGCCGATGACGGGAAGGTTTTTATCTTTGAATAACACTTTTTACTTTTTTGTACCTACATTTTTAACGTATTAATTTTTGTTCTGCTCATTTTCAGTAGGGTTAATCCTACTATTTCTGTTAAAAAACAGATAAAATCGATGAAATGCACAATTGAATATGCATTTAGTCGATAAAAAGTGTACTTTTAACTTCCCAGTCTAACATGATTAACTATGAGAAAAAGTACACTAAGGTTTGTTATGCTTGTTTTGCTAGCTGTTTCAACGATTTCTTGTGCAAAGGAGAGCATCGAAGAGGAAGTAAATTCCTACAATCATACTGCTAAAGAAAAACTCAATTTTGATTATTCTGCAATTGAGAATGAGATTCTTGTTTTAGTGAATGAACATAGAAAAAGTTTAGATCTTGCACCTCTTGAGCCTATTGCTGAAATTTCAGTTGAAGCAGAATCTCATAATTATTATATGCTTGAAGTAGGAGAGGTGAGCCACGATAATTTTGGAGCTCGTTACGAAAATTTAGTAAAAACAGTGGGAGCTAAAGCTGTTAGTGAAAATGTAGGTTATGGATACCGTACTGCTGATGCTGTGGTTGAAGCCTGGTTAAACAGTAAAGGTCATAAAGAGAATATTGAAGGAAACCATTCCCACTTTGGAGTATCTGTGCTAGACGATGAAAATGGGCGTAATTATTTCACCAATATCTTTATAAGAAAGTAAATTTTGTTTTTCATAGCTTGATTAAGCAAAAGAGGCTGTCTGAAAAGGCAGCCTTTTTTGTTGTATTATTTTCTGGTTTTTAGTATTTTCATGTAATGAAAGCCAAAGCAGTATTTAAGACCTATGACCAGTCGCAGTTAAGTCTTTTACCTCCCAGTTATGATGATCTGGTCCCTGCCCATCATCCCGTTAGGATCGTCAATACGATTATTGATCAAATCGACATCGCTGACCTGGAGCGAAGTTATAAAGGAGGAGGTACCTCCAGTTACCATCCCCGGATGTTGCTCAAGGTGACCATCTATGCGTACCTTCGCAATATGTATTCCTCTCGTAAAATTGAGCAGGCCCTTCAGGAGAACATTCAT
>NZ_FVZF01000031.1 GCF_900168265.1 Salegentibacter salarius
GAAGAGGCGTTCTCAATAAGTACCTCTTTGAAGATCTAAATCAGGTAAGGGAACAAACCGAGACCTGGATGGAAGATTACAACAATGTAAGACCACATAATGCACTGGGAAAAATGGCCCCCGTAACATACGCAAAAACTCATTCTCCTGGCGGTACCGCCAGGAGAATGAAAAATGATATTTTTAGACAATCAAGCAGTTCTAATTAGGGGCAGCTTACATGATATAGAGGTGAAAAAGAGGATTCAAGTGTCATAAAATATTAGTCTAAATAAATTATAATTTGAAAAGTTTTTGTTTATGAAAATTTTTCATGGAAATAACCAGTTTCCTGCCGTTCAAGTTGTTGATAGAATATGACGTTTTAATAGGTAATTCTTAAAAATTTTAACAAATAAGGTTTGTTTGTACGATTCTTACTTATTTATCTTTGTCCGCGATGTAACACTAGGTTTTCTTGAGTGTTTCTAATTTCTTTTTAATTTGATCTGTCTAAATAGATAATAATTTGAATAGAAATTTAAGTTAAAATTAAGAGTTGAATAGGATTGAGAATGTGACTCACTGTGGCGAAGCCTTACTCAGTTTTTAGTTATATTAAAAGACAATGAACAACTCATTACTGACAAAGGAATAAACCCAAATCTATCGTCAACTGTCTACCGCCTAATAAAAAAACCTGCAACTTGTTTGTAAATCGAGATCAATTAACTCAAGCTTTCGCTACACCCTACTTGGCGAAAATTAAAAATGTTTATGGTGTAATCCAATCGTATTTCCGCGAAAAAAATCTAGAGTTTTATTATTAGAGATTAGCGTTCTTAGAGTTGTTTTATGAAACACTCATAGCTTATCAAAACATTTTTAGGATATCCTATGTAGTATTATTTTTTTTTCATTCACAATCAAGAAACTGGGCTTAAATTTTTGAACTTGTTGTTATAGTAATAGTAAATTTAGGCTTTATTAAAAGTATTTTAGTTGTTGTACAAGCTAAGCTAGCTGCCGGTTTTAAATAAAAAATATTCGATCAGAATATTTTAAAAATAAATCAAAACTAATTTAATTACATTATAGAATAAATGTCAGAAAAATCTGAAAAAAGAATAATGATATATGTTTCAAATTGGTTGGGTACCTCCGAAACTTTTATATTTAATCAGCTCGGAGCCTTTTCTGGATCACTTTGCCCAGTGATAGTGGCTACTAATAAAAATGATAATGACAATATATTAAATTCATCAAGTTTTTATCTTCATTTTTTGCCAATTGATAAATTTCACTTTCTGAATGGGATAATTAAACGGAAATTACATATCCCAGGAAATAGATACAAAGCCTCCCGTACCCAACAAAAAAAAATATATAAAGTGATTAATTCGAATAAGGTAGAATTGATCCATGCTCATTATGGTACAATGGGAATAAATATTCTTCCTGCGGCAAAAAAAATGGAACTACCGTTAATTACAACTTTTCACGGCAATGATGCTTCTAAAATGCTGAAAAAGAGAGCTTATAGAAAGAGTTTGAAATATCTTTTTGATTATGAAAATAGTTACATTATTGCTGTTTCAAATAAAATGAAAGATAGGTTAATAGAATTAGGAGCTAAAAAAGAAAGAATTCAGAGCCATTATATAGGCACGGATTTGTCCCGTTTTAAATTTGAAGAGCGAGTTGATGTTAGGCAAAAATTGCTAACAAAAGAAAAAATAATTTTTTTGCAAATATCAAATTTTGTGGAAAAAAAGGGACATCGAGATACAATTAAAGCTTTCAAAATTGTAAGTCTCAAGTTTCCCAATTTGTTACTTAAATTAGGAGGTGATGGCCAGACTAGAAATGAATGTGAAGATTTAGTAAAAAGCCTAGAGCTTGAAAATAAGGTTCAGTTCTTAGGACGTGTAAATCCTAATAAAGTCTATGGCCTTATGAAAACTGCCGATTATTTTATTCATAATAGTGTAACCGGGGATGATGGTTCAGAAGAAGGTATTCCAACAGTAATCATGGAGGCTATGGCTACAGGCTTGCCTGTTCTAACCACTTTTCACGCAGGTATCCCTGAACTCGTTATAGATGAGAAAACAGGATTTCTGTCCAGAGAAAAAAACATACAGGATTATGTGACTAATTTTGAAAAGGCACTTCATATCGACTCTAGGGAAATTGGTCGCAGGGCTTATGAACACGTGAAAAAGAACTTTAACTTGAATCTTCAAAATAAGAAATTAAGGGGGGTTTACGATAATTTCTTAGGTAAGTCATCAAAGGTTTAAATAATCGCTATTAATTTTTAAGTGATAAACTTGATGAACGATGTCTTTTAAAAAACAAGTGGCTTCTGGTGTGAAGTGGACCACCATTGGAACGGTTGTGATTGCTCTCAGCGCTTTGCTGAAAATCTCTATCCTGACTCGGTTTTTAGATAAAGAGGACTTTGGTCTTATGGCTATACTGACCTTCATTATTGGTTTTATGAACCTATTTAACGATATGGGGTTGACCTCGGCTATTTTACATAAGCGGAATATATCAAAAGAAGAGTATGGAAGTTTGTATTGGCTAAATCTATTTATTAGTGCTGTTATTTTTAGTGTTTTATGCTTACTTGCAACATTTGTTAGTTCCTTTTACAAACAGCCAGAGCTGGAAATTCTGATACCACTTTTAGGTTTAAATTTATTGTTTTCGGGAGTAGGTATGATGTTTAAGACCATAGAGCAAAAAAATCTTCTTTTTAGGGAAATAACAATAATAGAAATAATTGGAGCTGTTTTTTCGCTTGGCTGCGCTGTTATTTTGGCCATGAATGATTTTGGGATATACTCTCTGGTTTACTCCGCATTGTTACAGTTTATAATCAATAATTTATTTTATTTCGTTTTAGGTATAAAAAAATATGGGTTATTATTTCATTTTAATTTTTCAGACACTAGACCTTTTTTGAAAATAGGGATATATCAAGTGGGAGGACAGGCTATAAACTATTTTAATAGAGATTTAGATATATTAATAATAGGGAAAATGTTTAGTCCTGAATTACTGGGAGGATACAGTTTAGCAAAGCAACTTGTGACGCGACCTATGCAGATTTTAAACCCGATTATATCTAAAGTTGCGGCCCCTACTTTAGCAAAATTTCAGGATAATATTCAAAATTTAAAAAGAAATTATCTCAAGTTAATTAATGTTATAGCCGCATTAAATATTCCTGTTTATATTTTAGTGATCATTTTCGCACCATGGATTATAGAATTATTGTATGGAAGTGGTTTTGATGATATTACAAGTTTAGTAAGAATTCTTTCAATTTATATGATAATTAGATCTGTTAGTAGTCCCGTGGGAAGTTTAGTGATTGCTACAGGAAGAACAGATTTAGAGTTTTACTGGAATATATTCACAATTTTAGTAACGCCGTTATGTATATATATTGGGGCACAATTTGGAATTGTAGGTGCAGCAGCTGGAATCACTGCTTCTATTCTTCTACTGTTCATACCTAGTTGGAAAATATTAATTAATAATATAACTGGAGTTAGTTTTATAGAATACAGTAAAGCAATTTTGCATTTACGATATAGGACTTTAATAAATAGTTTAAAATAGACTTTATGGTTAAAGTTTTAATTATCACAAATTTGTTACCGATTCCTGAGATTGAAGCTAAAAAGAATGAAAATGATATTCTATTTATTACTGAAGATCAGGTAAAAAGGAATTATCCTGAAACCATTTTTAAATATTTATATATAGTGCCTAAAGCCAATATAACTCTGGCTAAAGTCTCCAGTAGGTGGGCTTCTTATTATAGTTTAGAAAGAAAAGGTGAAAGCAAAATAAAGGGGAGAATTATAAGTGTTCTAGGTATTGTGCAATTACCTAAAGTTACACCATTTAGAACTTTATTATACGATATAAGTCTTTATCTAAATAGAAAATTTATAAGAAAATTAATAGAGGAGTATAGGCCTACAATTTTGCACGCGCAAAACTCAGATGTTGATGCTTACATAGCAAAAAAAGTGAGTGAAAAATATGATATACCTTACGTAGTTACGCTTAGAGGATTAAACAGAGCCTCAGATGCTGTGGTTAAAACTAATATCAATTCGGCCAAAAAATTAGTAGCCATAAGTCCAACACAACTTAATCAAGCAGGAAAGCTTACTAATAAACAAGTTCAGCTAATTCCCCATGGAGTTCAGGAAAGTTTTTTTAATAATCCTTCTTCCAGGCCGCTTTCTTCTAAATTAAAATTAATTTCAGTATGCCGATTGCTGAAATTAAAAAATTTGGATTCAGTGATAGTAGCTCTTTCATATTTAAAAGAGGATTACGTTTTTGATATTTATGGGGAAGGACCAGAAATGAAAAATTTAAATTCACTTATTGAGAAATTGGGGCTGTGTGATAAAATTCACCTCAAAGGTTTGGTTCCTCATTCTAAACTGCTGGAAGTTTTTAAATTATACGACTTATTTATTATGCCAAGTTTTCCAGAAACTTTAGGTAGAGTATATTTTGAAGCTATGGCTTCTGGACTTCCGGTTATAGGATCTAAAAATACTGGAATAGACGGTATTATAAGTAATGGAGAAGAAGGTTTTTTAATAGAGCCGCAGGATGAGGATGAGTTGCAATCTGTGCTAATTTATGCAAATAATAATCGGCTTCATTTACGAGTAATGGGAGAGAATGCTTTCAATCTAGCTCAAAAATATTCTTGGCAAACAATTATTCCAAAACTTCAGGAAATATATTCTTGCTAGATTAAAGGATATTTAAAAATAATCATAGAGGTGGAATATTTTTCAACATACATTATTTATTTAGGATTATTATCGGGAATAATTCTTCTATTGTTAACTAAAAAGCAGGTTTTTGCTCCTGTGGAGGGCGGTATTTTGGAGTCATATAATAAATTGAATCTTCAAGACTACTTTATCCTAATTTTATTAGTTACTATAGTAGGATTAAGATATAATGTTGGGGTTGATTGGCCGGCCTACAAAGAATATTTTGAAGATTTTGATTTATATAAAAATTTATCTTTTCAGGATCAAACAATGGAAGTGGGATATTACCTTATCAACTATTTCGCAAATTACATTGGCGGTGGGTATATTCTAGTTTTTTCAATTGCTGCATGTGTAAGTTGGTTTTTTGTTCTTAAAAGTGTTCCTGCTAAACTATTACCTCTAATTATTTTTTTTATTTTTTCTGATGGTTATTTTTTTTGGTCTATGAACGGAGTAAGACAATTTATTGCAGTGGCAATTTTTGCTTATTCTATAAAATTTATATTAAGCAAAAAGTTTTTAAATTATTTTCTATTTATAATCCTGGCTGCTTTATTTCATCAAAGTGCTATCTTATTAATACCGCTATTCTTTATTCCATACGAGCGGGTGTTTAAACAAAAATGGTGGATGATTGTCTTTGGAATCTCCTTTGTTTTTTCGGGTACACCTTTGATCCTCTCTGCACTTCCTAAAATATTTAAAGTAATTTCTGAATTTGTACCATTTTTAGCCGGCTATAACAGCTATTTTGATTCACAATATTACGAGGCAAGAGAATTAACAGGTACGGGCCTAGGTTATTATTTTAGGATTTTAATTAGCTTTGTCCTTTTAATTTTCAGCAAGCCTTTAATTCAGAAATATCCAGAAACGCGAGTATATTTTGTTCTATTTTTCCTAGGTGTAATTATATATAATCTGTTTTTTAGTTTTCAAATTGTAGAGCGTTTCACTACTTATTTTTTATTTTTGAGAGCTTATTTATTAGGTTTTTTGGTCTATTATCTATATAAGAGTAGAACCTTTAATTTTATTGGTTTAGGTATCCTAGTAATATATTTTATTTTATTTTGGTCAGATATCTATACTTCTGCAAATGATTGCTGTCCATACCAAATCTCTATTTAATTAATACCGGAAGTAATACAAAGTGAAATTATTAGTAATATGTAATGACTTTTCATACACAAAAGTTCATAGTAATCTTAGCAGAGAGCTTGACGAAAAAGGAGTTAGGCAGGTTATCTATCATCCTTTAAGAAATGAAGGAAATATTGGAGTTAATGGGATAGAATTTAAGACCTTAAATTCTAAAATTATTTATTCTGGAAAATTAAAAAAGCATCACAAATTTCTATTTGAATCAAAAGTTAAGTTCCTTTATAAGGATCTTATATCGAAAATTGACCCAGAAAGTTTTACTAATATTTATGCCACAACTCTTTTTAGTGACGGAACTTTAGCCTATAAGTTATTTAGAGATTATAATATTCCATATATAGTTACGATTAGGAATACTGACATTCATATTTTCTTGAAATACAGGCCTGATCTTAAAAGGTTGGCGATCAAAATTCTTTCTAATGCAAGTAAAGTGATTTTTATTAGCAAGTCGAATTATGAAAATTTTTTTAATCACAGGTTGATAAAAGGGGCGCAACATTTTAAGCAAAAGGTAGAGGTCATTAATAATGGTATAGATGATTTTTGGTTAGAAAATTATTATACAAAAGGATTTCTTCACCCTGCTACTGATATACTTTTTATAGGGAAACTTGATAGAAATAAGAATATAATAAACCTTATAAGAGGCTTTCAAAAACTAAAAAAAGAGCAACATACAATTAGACTCAATATAGTTGGTTCAGGGGGGGCGAATGATTCAAAAGTACGTGAATTAGCAAAAGAGGATCCTTCTATCAAGTTATATGGGGAGATAAATTCTAAAGAGAAACTTCTTCAAATATTTAGAAAAAATCATTTTTTTGCTATGGTCTCACATAGGGAAACCTTTGGACTTGTTTATATTGAAGCACTTTCCCAGGGTTTACCACTGCTTTTTTCTAAAGATCAGGGTATAGATGGAACTTTTAATGAAAAAATAGGAGTGGCTGTTGACTCTAACTCTGTTAATGGAATTTATGAGGGTCTGCGCTTCCTTACCAAAAATGTCAATCAATTCCAACAACCTCTAATTGGTCGTCAAAATTTTAGTTGGGAAAATGTGGCAAATAAGTATTTCAGAATATTTAGAGGTTCTGAAAAGCAAGAGTCTTATTAAGTAATTGTTGTATGAAACAAATTCAATGAGGGAGAATTTTCTAATTTCTATCATTACTCCTGTACATAATTGTGAAGAATATATTGCTGAAACCATTAAATCAGTACAAGAGCAGACTTATACTTTTTGGGAATTAGTATTAGTTGACGATTGCTCAAGTGATTCTTCTGTTAAAATTATTAAAGATCTTGCAAAGACAGATAATCGAATCAAACTAATTAGTAATGAAGCAAATTCTGGGCCGGCAGTCACTCGAAACAAGGGAATTAAAATCGCAAAAGGTGATTTTATTACTTTTCTAGACGGAGATGATATTTGGTATTCTAACTTTCTTCAGAATTCGTTATCCCACTGTTTGAATAATAATTATGAATTCGTTTTTGCTTCATATAAAAGATTAAATGAAGAACTCCAACCTTTATTAAATAATTTTATTGTGCCTGAGAAGGTTAATTATAACCAACTCCTAAAGGCGTGTCCAATTCCCTGTCTTACCGCTTTCATAGATATTAGAAGAATAGGGAAATTTTATATGCCTTTAATGGATAAGCGCCAGGATTGGGGACTATGGCTAGCTATTTTAAAAGAAGTTGATTATGCTTATGGGATAAAGGAGCCATTGGCAATCTATAGAATGCGAAAGAATTCAGTTTCCAGAAGCAAAAGAAATGTAATACCATATGTATGGCAGATTTACAGACAGGTAGAGGGGTTTAATATTTTACAATCTTCCTACTACTTTATGCATTGGGCATTCAATGGTTTTAAAAAATACTATATTAATATATAGAATACACCTTTTGGTATTAGTTACTTAACAGAAAGGATTTGTAACATATTAGAATTGAAAATCAATTAACATTATTTTTTAAAACATAAACTATCTAATTAATTATTCTAATCTACTTGGTCGGAATTAATTACAACTTTTAATTTATTACGGAGAATAACCAAATAAATTATATAAGGTCATTAAATGCTATTGGATAAACTTTAGGGCATTGTGCTTCATATAATAATATGATCTGGCTAAAGATCGACAATCATCAATCAAAAATCTACTGTTTATGAATATTTTAGACGAATTGGTCCTTCTGGATCTTTTTCACAGATATTATCTTTTTTTTGCAGGATGTGTATTTTTACTTGCATTTTCCCTTACTTGGTACTTTACGCCAAAAGTTCTTTGGGTAAGCAGAGAAAAGGGTTTTATGAGCTCAGTAAATCATAGGAGCTCACACAAAGATTCCATACCACCTTTTGGAGGAGTATCCTTCTTCCTGGTCCTTATATTAGTGATAAGTGTTCTGCAAGCTCTACGTACCTCGCCCACAGGTAATCACTTAATAATAGGAATTACCTTTCTATTTATGGCGGGTTTGAAGGACGATTTGGTGATTTCCTCAGCCGGGTTAAAATTAGCAAGTCAGTTATTTGCGGCAGGTTTTATTATTTTTTCTCCAGAGTTACAGCTTACAAGCCTTCATGGATTTTGGGGAATCTTTACTATTCCTATTATTATAGGATATTTTTTTAAAGGTCTTATCGTAGTAGCGCTTATCAATGCATACAACCTTATAGATGGTATAGATGGCCTTGCGGGGATTACTGGAATTGTTATCTCGCTTACTTATGCGATGGTTTTTTATGCCACAGGCCATCCTTATTTTGTATTAGTAAGCTTAACCGTAGCGGGAATTTTAACTGCTTTTTTAAGGTTCAATTTTTCCCGGGGAAAACGTAAAATGTTTATGGGAGACGGTGGAAGTTTGGTGATGGGTTTTATGATTGCTTTTTTAAGTTTAAAGATATTGGTAATGCAACCATATGAGCCATTAATGAAAGAAGGTTTTGTGCCAGAAAATAGACTGTTATTTGCCCTAGCAGTCTTATTTATTCCAATTTTTGATACACTTCGGGTTCTTGTTATTCGGTTAATTAATAGGGATAATCCGTTTGAAGCAGATCGCAATCATATGCATCACGTGTTGTTAGATAATGGTTTAAGTCATAAAAAAGCGAGTTTAGTTCTTGGTGGGGTAAACCTCTCGGTTATTATATTATATATTTTGTTAAGCCGGGATTTAAAAAGTATAGAAATGAGTATTGCAATGTTATTTGTATTCATAGTCGTTGCAGTCTTTTTTGAAACATTAAGAAAAAAGGCTATAAAGCGGGCTTGGATTTCTGAAATTTCTAAAAGCCTGGAAGGAGAAAGAACAAGCAAAGATATAATGATGGATAAAGAAAAATGGGATGGCAAGTTTCAACATTGAGTAACCTTGAGCTATATTCCTTTCAATTAATTCTTTAAATATTGTATTCTTCAGCATATTACTCTTCCTGTAACTGTATCAATTTATTAAGGAAAAATTAACATAAACTTTTATATTCGCACAAATTTTGAAAATGAATAAAATTCCCCAATTTTTTAGATTATCTCTCATAGGTTTTCTCCTTATCAGCTTAGCTTCCTCATGCGTTTCAAGACAAGAAGTTGTTTATTTTCAGGGATTAGAAAAAGCTGAAGCACATATGGATAAGCAAAGAGAAACTAGTTTAAAAATTAAACCTAATGATTTGCTTACAATAAGTGTTTCAGCACCAGAACAAGCAGCGGCTTTACCTTTTAATCTTCCTGTAGTCGGAGTGCCTCAAGGCGGTATGAATACGGGAATGACAGTTAATGGACGACAACAATTACAAACTTACCTTGTAGAAGAGAATGGTAAAATAGATTTCCCCGTTCTAGGTGAGATTTCAGTAGAAGGTCTTAGTCAACAACAATTGGCTTCAAAACTTAAAAAAAGTATTAAACGCTATGTGCAAGCTCCTATTGTAAATGTTAGGGTGGTTAATTTTCAAATTAGTGTTTTAGGAGAAGTAAACCGTCCCGGTACTTTCGATGTTCAAGATGCCTATTTTACCTTGCCCCAGGCATTAGGTTTGGCCGGAGATTTAAGCATATACGGAAAACGGAATAATATTTTAGTGATGCGAGAAGAAGGTGGCACTACTACTCATGCCTATTTAGACCTAGGCAACGCAGATATTATTAATTCTCCATATTATTATTTGCAACAAAACGATGTAATTTATGTAGAGCCCAACGCTCCACAACGTCAAAGTGCCAGTTATAACCGGAATGCTGGAGTATACATATCAATCGCTTCAGTATTAGTTTCTGTGGCTGTACTATTAACTAGATAAACTTATGTCTCAACAATCAAATACACATATAAGCTCCCAGGGAGAAGGAATAGATCTACGGGAAGAAATCGATAAATATTTACGTTTCTGGCCCTGGTTTATCATCGGGGTAGTTTTTTGTATCACCGTTGCTCTGGTGTATATAAAATATACCACTGCAAAGTATAGTACCACTGCAAGTGTCATAATCAAAGACGAAGAGGGAAAGGGACCATCTTCTGAGATGGCTGCATTTGCTGATCTTGGCCTATTAGGCGGAATGGGGGCTAGCAGTATAGAAAATGAGATTGGTATATTAAGATCCAAAACTTTAATGACTCAAACTATTGAAGCTTTGAATCTTAATATAACGTATTTTGAAGAGAAGACATTAGGTAGCGAAGAGCTATATAATGAAATTCCATTCAAAGTAATTTTCCTAAAATTAGAAGAAGAAAAACTGCAGGATGCTATAAAAAATGATTTGGGGAATGCTTACTTTATCAACCCTGGATCCGGTAAAAATTTTCAGTTAATTAACACTGAAACTAATAAAGTATCTAAAGGAGAATTTGGTACTCCTATGGATATTGATTTTGCTACTATAATAATTAAAAGAACAAATCTAACACAAGGAAATGCTGGGAAGATAACAGTTCGGTTTAGTCCTGTAGAAGATGTTGTTGCAAAGTACAGAGAAGAAGTTCAGATCTATTTAATAGATAAGAATTCCAGCTTATTGGAGTTAAGTCTAATAGATCCAGTAAAGAAAAAAGCTCAGGATATTCTAGATCAGTTAGTTCTTGAATATAATCAGCAGGCAATCGAAGATAAAAACCTGGTAGCCACAAATACGGCAAAATTTATAGATGAAAGACTTGCTATTATCAACCAGGAACTGGATTCGGTAGAGGTAGGAAAAGAGGAATTTAAAAAAGCTAACCAGCTTACTAATATAGAAGCTGAATCTGAGATGTTTATTGAAAATGCGAGTGACTATAAAAAACGCCAGCAAGAGGTTGGAACTCAACTGGAACTAGCAAATGCAATGATCACTTACCTGGAAACAGGAGGAAATTCAGATCTTTTACCTGCCAATTTAGGAATCCAGGAAACTGGGGTAAACGAACTTATTGGAGAATACAATACTCTAGTTCTTGAACGTAACAGGATTTTAAGTGGCTCTACAGAAGAAAACCCGGTAGTTCTACGATTAAATTCTCAAGTTGAACAAATGAGGAATAACGTAATGCAAAGTCTTGAGAGGATGCGCAATAACTTCAGAATTGCTCAAAAAGATCTGGATCGTCAGGCAGCGATTATTGGTTCACAAATATCTTCAGTGCCATCAAAAGAAAGAAAATATAGAGGGATTGAGAGGCAGCAGAATATCAAAGAAGCACTTTATTTGTTTTTACTTGAAAAGAGAGAAGAGAATTCTTTGTCCCTGGCGGTTACTGCACCTAAGGCAAAGATTGTAGATAGTGCCTATAGTGCGTCTGAACCGGTCTCCCCAAAATCCAAAATTATATTATTAGGTAGTTTAATTTTGGGACTTTTAATTCCATTTCTGATTATTTATTTGAAAAATATATTGAATAACAAACTGAAAAGTAGAGATGATTTGGAAAAATTGGCTGGAGAAATACCAATAGTAGGTGAAATTCCAAGAGTGGAAAAGAAGAATAGTGAGATGGTCTTAAAGAACGACCGCAGTATTCTTGCTGAAGCCTTTAGAATATTGCATACTAATTTACAATATCTTCTAGTTAACTCTACAGAGAAAGAAGGAGGAAATACAATTTTTGTTACATCAACAGTAAAAGGAGAAGGGAAGACCTTGGTTTCTTTTAATCTGGCCGTTACTTTGGCAAATACCAATAAAAAAGTATTGATTGTAGGTGCCGATCTTCGGAACCCTCAACTACAACGATTTGAAAAAGATGCGAGAGCACATATTGGTGTGAGTGATTACCTCGCCAATGATGGTCTTAAGCTTAAAGATTTGATAAGGGAGTCCAATACCGATAATTCTAATTTAGAACTCTTACCATCAGGAACTATTCCCCCAAATCCATCTGAATTATGGAGAAGGCAAAAAACCGGTGAAATGTTTAAGGAACTGGAACAAATGTACGATTATGTGATTGTAGATACCGCCCCATCTTTATTGGTGACCGATACTTTTCTGATCAATAAATGGGCAGACATTATTTTGTATGTTACCAGGGCGGGACATACAGAAAAGAAACTGTTACAATTTGCGGTTGATGCTAAAAAGGAAGGCAAATTTCATGATCTTAGCTTTGTACTGAACGATGTGAAATGGGCTAACTTCGGATATGGGAATAAATATGGATATGCCTACGGAGAAGAAAAGAAATCATTTTTCAAGCGTCTTTTGGGTAAAGCAGCAGTGTACTAAATTATTTTACCTTTCATTTTTAGGATTAATTGCCCGAATGCTAGAGTTCTTATATGGTATTTTTTTAATACTTAAAAAAATCAATTACTATTAATGCTTAAAAAATTAGCCTTACTAGGCCTTTTTAGCTTTCTGTCTCTCCAAGCCATTGCTCAATGGGATTATAACGGTTCATTGAACTTTAATGCGTATGTACATGATGGGGAATTACAAAGACTTCCCTTCTGGATTTATCATAACCAGCGTGGACGGATCTCTGAAAATACAAAAGTTTCTGGCTGGATTTCAGCAAATGCTTCTAAAGGATTCAGAAATGGAAATTCTTTAGAGATTGGAGCAGGGATTCTATACCAGGATGGAATTAGCGATGAAATTTTCCTGGATGAAATTTATGCTGCTTATAATAACAACTGGTTAGAAGCCGTAATTGGTAGAAAACAGGAAGAAGTACTTTATGAAGGTTTAAGTGCTACCAATGAAAGCATCTTATGGTCGCTAAATGCCAGGCCTATGCCTGGGATATCTTTGGCTACAAACAGAACCATCTTTTTTAGTTCGGAATCAGCCTTTGGTTTTGAAGCGCATTGGAGCGATTATTTGATGGGAGAAGATCGCTTTGTGAAAAATGCACGTTTGCATCATAAAGGTTTTAAATTAGTTTATCGTCCCAGTCCTGATTTTGAAGTGAAAGCAGGGATTCGCCATTTTGCCCAATGGGCAGGTGATTCACCGGAATCTGGTCCACAACCTGATGGATTTTCCGATTATATTAAAGTAATTACTGGAAGAGAAGGTGGCGAAAATGCAGTGGGAGGCGATCAAATAAATGTTTTAGGCAATCATTTAGGAACTTATGAATTGGAAATAAGAAAAAGACTTTCTCCTGAAATGCAACTCAACTTCATATACAATCATATGTTCGAAGATGGCACCGGCAGCCGATTTGCTAATTTTCCCGATGGCCGCTATGGGTTTTTCCTGGATTTTGATGACAATCGCCGTCTGATCAATGGTATTTTATATGAGTTCTATTATACGCGGAATCAAAGTATCAATTCCAGTGCACCACATAAGAATGATAATTACTTAAATAATTTTCTGACATATCATTCCGGATTTACTTACGAAGGTAGAATTATAGGTCTTCCATTTTTTACTTACGATGAGGAATTAGACCGGGTTGTAAATAATAAGTTTAGTGCACATCACATAGGGATCTCCGGGAGTTTTTCTAATTATTTTGAGAGTTACCCGTGGAAGCTATTGATGAGTTTTTCTCATAATGAAGGTAGGTATGGGAGACATTTCACGCCTAACCAGGATGTTTATTCAGGATTGTTCGATATTAATTTATTACAGTCTTTTGTCCAGTTAAATGTGCAATTAGGTCTGGAGGTAAGCAATGTAGCCGAACCACTTTATGGAGCAGGAATAAATTTAAGAAAGGAATTTTAGTCTGCTAAGTATGTTAATGTAAGGATTCAACTTTCTCAATAAGATGTATAAAACGTATTAAAATTAAGAATTACATCCCATCAAACAAACTGGAAATTATTATAAGCAAGGCTTGAAATAGTTCAAACTACTTACCGCCAGAACTCATGAAATTCTCTTACTTATCAAAACCACGCAATTCAAAATTGCGTGGTTTTTTGTTTATAAGCCTTTTTTTAGCAATACTAGCATGGATATAAAATCTTAATTAATAGCTTTTTAACAGCTGCTTTGTCTTATTTGTGATAAATTAAAAGGAAAGATCTTAGACCTGATCTGGATCTGAGTACAATCCAAAAAACACGATCACATGACCACCAAAGAAGAAATGATTGAAGAGCAGTTGAAAGGAAGGGATATTAACAATCCTAAAGTTCTACAGGCAATGCTATATACCGATCGCAGTCTCTTTGTTCCGGAAGATCTACAACATCTTACCTATGCCGATGGTCCTTTACCTATTGGGAAATCACAAACCATCAGTCAGCCCTATATCGTTGCTTATATGGCCCAGATCCTGGACCTAAAAAAGAAAGATAAGGTTTTAGAGATTGGTACAGGATGCGGTTATAATGCAGCTGTACTTAGCCGGCTGGCCGGGGAAATTTATTCAATAGAGATCATCGAATGGCTGGGTAAACTGGCAATAGAAAATCTTAATAAAACAGACCGGAAAAATATCCATATCCTGCTAGGTGATGGGTATAAAGGCTGGCCGGAAGAAGCTCCTTTTGATGCTATAGAATTAACCGCTGCGCCTGCTAAAATCCCTGAAACTTTAAAGAAGCAGTTAAAAGTAGGAGGGAAATTGCTAAGCCCGGTAGGTATTAATAGCCAGAAACTGGTTCTCATTGAACGCATTGCTGAAGATGAATACCGGGAAGAAAATCTTATTATGGTTTCCTTCGTTCCCATGACCGGGAAGGTGCAAAGATCTAAATAAACATCCTTTCTATAGCTTGGTAGAACCAATGTCAGTTCTCAAAATAAAATGAATTACTGGAAAACAAATAATGATGAAAAATTCAATTATAGAAACTCTAAAGAATAATAAAAAGGATTTTGAAAGTTCGGCAGATCTAGAGCCGCTCATTGATAAGCTCAAGAACAGGAAAGTGGTTATGCTTGGGGAAGCTTCTCATGGCACGCATGAATATTACCAGTGGAGAGCCCGTATTTCAAAAAGACTTCTGGAAGAACATGGATTTGATTTTGTGGTGGTTGAAGGAGACTGGCCTCCCTGTTATCAGCTTAACAGGCATATTAAAAATTATGAAGAAGCTGGAAATACCCTTGAAATCCTTAAAGAATTTAAGCGCTGGCCAAGTTGGATGTGGGCTAACTGGGAAGTAAAGGAATTTGCCGAATGGCTTAAAGGACTTAATAAGGATCTTGCTGCCGATAAGCGTAAGGGATTTTACGGCCTGGATGTTTACAGCCTATGGGAATCACTGGATGCGATTATGGAGTACTTAAAAAAAGAAGATCCTGTTACTCTGGAAACTGCAAAAGAAGCTATGCAATGTTTTGAGCCACATCGTGATGGGGAAGGAGATGGACAGCGTTACGCCATGTCAACAAGAATGGTTCCGGAAGGTTGCCGTAATGAGGTATGTGAAATGCTGGTAGAAATTCGAAATAAAGCTATTGGTTACAATTATGATAAAGAAAACGTTTTTAGTACAGAGCAGAATGCATTGGTAGCTAAAAATGCCGAGGAATATTATCGCGTTATGGTACAGGGAGGCGCCTCTACCTGGAATTTAAGAGACCAGCATATGATGGATACTTTAAATAATTTACTGGAATTTCACGGGAGCGATGCTAAAGGTATAGTATGGGCGCATAATACGCATATTGGTGATGCTTCTTATACAGATATGGCCGATGATGGACTTTATAATATTGGTGAACTTGCAAGGGAAGAATATGGTAAAGAACGAGTTTATTTAGTGGGGTTAGGGTCTTACCAGGGGAGCGTTTTGGCCGGGAGTTCCTGGGGCACAGAGGTACAGGAGATGCACCTGCCAAAAGCTAAAGAAAATAGTTGGGAGAATTTTTGCCACCATGCCGGCGAACAATTTTATGTTTTTTCTGAAGACTTAAAATCTAATACGAAACTGGAGAACCGCATTCCGCATCGCGCTGTGGGGGTTGTATATAATCCTGCTCACGAAAGATTTGGAAACTATGTCCCCACCGTGATTCCCGATCGGTATGATGCTTTCGTTTTTTTTGATAAATCAAAAGGATTAAATAATATCGATATAAAATCAAAAGAAAATAAAGTACCGGAAACCTATCCTTTTGGTTTTTAGAAACAAAAGTGAACCATAAAAATTTAGAGATTTTATTCAGAAAAATTAGTTCATACCATTTTGAAAAGTATCAGGGTTTAAACCTGGAAATTAGATTTTGGGATTGCTAATGTGCTGTTAAAAAGTGAATTAATGCTGTTAAATAATGCTATTATCAATTAATAATATCTAAGTAGTTAATAAATTGTTGTAAAACTTAAACTATTATGGATACAAAGTACACGAACACAGAAGGATTTCCGAATAAAATAAGAAGGAATTCCTGGGGGGCAATTTTTGCTGGAGCATTGACAGCACTTGCAGTAGCTTTCCTTTTAAATTTATTAGGTCTGGGTATTGGATTAAGCTCTATAGATCCGATGACCGAATCTGATCCACTCGCCGGATTGGGAACCGGAACAATAGTTTGGTGGGGTTTGTCTAATCTCGCTGCACTTTTTGTAGGTGGTATGGTAGCCGGTAGAATGTCTGGTTTTTCCTCAGGAGCAGATGGCGGAATTCACGGCTTCCTGGCCTGGGCGCTGTATGCTATTATAACCTTTTATTTTCTGACTTCAACCGTAGGCTCCATTATGAATGGATTAGGTAATACCGTCTCAGGATTGTTTGGAGGAGATAATTCAAAACAGATAACAGTACAGGTAGATAAAGCACAACAGCAATCTCAGGAACAGGCAAACCTAACCATAGATAAGGTAAAACAAGAAGTTTTACAAGTGATAAATACAGCAGAGCAATATGATGTTTTACCAGAAGACGCTTCCGAAGAAACCCGGGAGACTTTATCTGAGGCAGATTCTAAGGTGAAAGGCTTGATAAGATCTATGGATGTAGAGGAGTTTTTCAACGACCTGGAATTTGATATTAACGATGAGGGAGAACTCAATATAAATCTTGAAGGTGATGGAGAATATTTAAAGAAGGAAGAGCTCAGGGACTATCTTACTCAGAATACCGATCTGGATGAATCAGAAATAGATCAAATGATCCAGAACTGGGAAGAGCGTATTGAAAAGGCCATCCAGGATGCCGAGGAGTTTTACGCAGAGGCTAAGCAGAAAGCAGTTGAGTTGAGTGATAAATTCTCAGACGCAGTAGGGACCTTCAGTATTATTGCATTTGGAGTACTACTTCTGGGAGCCTTAGCTGGATTCCTGGGTGGTAGCCTGGGATCTCCTGAATTTACCTTAACTGAAGAAAATCGTAGGAGAGAACATAGCTAAACAATCGTATAGAATTTAATTCTTTAAAATTCAGATTGAAAATGAAAACGGGAGTCACAATTTAGAGGCTCCCGTTTTTTTGATAGTAATTCAAGTTCTTCCCCGGATCTCTGCTTAAAAACCTGGTTTTTAATGACTAGGAATGCCCAAGATATTCGGGCATTATATTTTTCCTTTCATTATCTCAGAGAATATTTTAAAAGATTTTAATCGATCCTGGTGGTCGTAAATATGAGAAACGGCCATAACTTCATTCACACCGGTCTCCTTTATGAATGCTTCAGTTTTTTCTTTTACTGACTGGGGATCTCCAATGAATGCATATTTTAGCATTCGCTGAAAACCCGGGTGGGCAAGAATCTCCCTGTGCTCATTCGTGAAATCTTCGGGTGCTTGCATATAATCGATATTTCCGCTCATTACACCAAGCATCATTTTTATTAGAGAAGTAGATATTCTTTCGGCTTGAGCTGTCGTATCAGCAGCGATTATATTCACACCGGCAATCGTGTATGGCTCCTCTAAAAATTTAGAAGCCTTAAAATTATTATGATAAATGCTTAATGCCTGGTGCAATTGTGCCGGTGCAAAATGGCTGGCAAACACATAAGGTAATCCTTGTTCGGCGGCAAGATGTGCGCTATCGGTGCTGGAGCCCAGTATATAAATAGGTACATCAACTCCTTCGGCAACGGCGGCTCTTACTTTTTCCTGAGCATTCTCTACTGAAAAATATTTCTGTATTTCTTTTACTTCCTCCGGAAATTTAAAAACCGATTTCATTCGGTCTGACCGAATTGCCTGCGCAGTAACCTGATCGGTCCCAGGCGCTCTTCCTAATCCCAGATCTATTCTATTAGGATAAAGTGTTCCTAAAGTACCAAATTGTTCAGCCACGATTAAGGGAGAATGATTAGGGAGCATAATTCCACCCGATCCTACTTTAATTTTCCTGGTGCCTCCCGCAATATGCCCTATCAATACCGAAGTTGCAGAACTGGCAATACTTACCATATTATGATGTTCGGCCAGCCAGAAGCGGCTATACCCCATTTCCTCAGCTTTTTGAGCCAGATCAAGACTTTGATCAAAAGTGTCTTTGACACTGGAATTTTTGGCAACCGTAGCCAATTCAAGAATAGAGTAGGGGATATCACTTAATTTTGAAGCCATATTGGATTTGATTTTATGCTTACAAATAGCCGAAAGGAGATTGGATTCCTTACAGTAATACTCGACAATCCTTATTTTTAGTCTTTTCTTTGAATAATGCTAATAGAAAGTTAAGAATGAATTCGCATTTTCACCTTGAATTCTTCGGAACGAAAAGGTTTTCGTGTATTTTTTTATTATCAAAAATTGATTTAATTTAGATATATTAACAATCTGAAGTTAAAGTACGCATAAAAAGTTTTTGCCCGCCAAACTTCCACATAATTTAGTCTTAGCAAACCACTAAAATTAACACCTATGGCATCTTATTTAAATACCAACGAAATTAGGCTAAGCCTTCGTCAATTAGTAAAACAATACGTTGAAGAATGCGAAACCTGCCAGGAACTTCCTGAAGAATTTATTAGCCTGATTAAGCACAATTTCCTTGCTAAATATGTTTATTACAATAAAGGTAAACAGCAAATTGAAATTGGAATTGACGAGTCTGAATCTCCAGATACTTATCCAGAGATTAAAGTGTATAAATTTCCGATAAACAAGGCTACAAAATGGTTGGATAAATCGTTTAAGGACCAACAAAGTGATTTGGAATTTTACGGAAAATTATTAAATAGAAATGATAGTTTCTACTCTTCAGAAATTGTTCTGATGAGTAGATAGAACTTTTTTCAAAACCTAAAAGAGCGATCTTATAATCAAGATCGCTTTTTTTATTTTTAAGAGATGAATATAGAGATAGCAAGAATTTACGAACATAAGGAGGCTTCAGATAATATAAGAATTCTGGTAGATAGACTTTGGCCACGTGGTGTTTCTAAGGAAGATGCGCACCTGGATTATTGGCAAAAACAATGGGCGCCGAGTGAAGATTTACGAAAAAGATTTCACCAGGATAAAATTTCCTGGGATGAATTCAGTGAAAATTATAAAGAAGAATTAAACAATAATAAAAAGTCAATCCTGGAAGATCTGCAAGAGATAGACAAAAGAAAAAAACTAATTCTTTTATACGGCTCTAAAGATAAAAGTCAAAATCACGCAGTTCTCTTAAAGGACTTCTTGGATACTGTAAATTAAGCCGTTTCTTTACGAGCCAGATCTTTCATAATCATAGCGGCATGAACCCTTGAGTTTTCTATAAACCATTTGTGAGTTTCTACGCCACCGCAAATAACTCCGGCAAGGTAAATTCCTTTTACATTTGTTTCCATGGTTTCCTCATTATATTTAGGAATTTTCCGGCCGTCATCAGAGAGATCAATCCCCATGTTTTTTAGAAACTCAAAATTTGGGCGATACCCTGTGAGCATTAGTACGAAGTCATTTTCCAGTATTTTATCACCTTCAGGGGTTTCAATAATAACTTCCTTCTCTTTAATTTCCTTCAAATTAGCATTGAAAAATGCTTTAATGCTGCCTTCCTTAATTCGGTTATCAATATCTGGGCGCACCCAGTATTTTACCCGGCGGCCAATTTCTTTTTTTCTAACAATCATCGTAACCTCACCACCTTTTCGGTATATTTCCAGCGCCGCATCTACAGCAGAATTGCTCGCGCCCACCACAATGGTTTTTAGAGTGGCATAATAATGAGGATCTCCATAGTAATGAGCCACTTTTGGTAAATCTTCCCCGGGAATGTTCAGGTAATTTGGGATGTCATAGAAGCCGGTAGCCACTACTACATTTTTTGCAGTGTACTGGTTTTTTATACTGGTAACAGTATGCAGATTATCTTTTGATTCAACCTTTGTGACCTTTTCAAATAAATTGATGTTAATTTTATTAGAAGTGGCTATCCTGCGGTAATATTCTAAAGCCTCAGCTTTTCTAGGCTTGGGGTTATTGCTGATAAACGGAATGTCATTCAGCTCCAGTTTTTCTGAAGTTGAAAAGAAAGTCATGTTTGTGGGATAGTTGTACAAAGAATTTACCAGGCAACCTTTTTCCAGGATAAGATAAGAAAGGTTTTTCTTTTCAGCTTCCAGGGCACAGGCAATACCAATAGGGCCGCCACCAATAATTATAACATCGTAAGTATTCTTAGGAGTTTGCAAGTTTTTTTAGGTCTTTTATGGTTTCCTTCTGGTCCTTAGCTTTAAAAACATAACTACCGGCTACAAGAACATCTGCTCCGGCTTTAACCAACTGTGTAGCATTTTCGTTAGTGACTCCGCCATCAATTTCAATTAAAGTGGAAGCGTTATGCGTTACAATAAGCTCTTTTAAACGCTGGACTTTTTGGTAAGTGTTTTCTATAAAACTTTGTCCGCCGAAACCTGGATTAACACTCATTATACAAACTATGTCGATATCATTGATCACATCTTTCAATAAATCTACACTGGTATGCGGATTTATCGCAACGCCGGCCTGCATTCCTTCAGCTTTAATGGCCTGTAATGTTCTATGTAAGTGTGTGCAGGCTTCATAATGCACGGTAAGATTATCGGCTCCCAATTTTGCAAATTCTTTAATGTACCTATCTGGATCTACGATCATAAGGTGAACATCAATAGTTTTTTCGGCATGTTTGGTAATAGCCTGAAGTACGGGCATTCCATAAGAAATATTCGGAACAAAAACACCGTCCATAATATCAATATGAAACCAGTCGGCTTCACTTTGGTTTACCATTTCAATATCACGCTGAAGATTTCCAAAATCTGCAGCAAGAATAGATGGGGCAATAAGTTTTGTACTCATAATTGTTGTGCTGTTGTAAGTGTGCACACAAAAATAACAAGATTAAACTTATTTTATGCCTTCTGTAAATTTATTTAAGATATACCTTACAGAGCTTTGAATAGCAGGATTAAGCAGGCTCACCTGGTTGGTATAGGTGTTGATATTTTTTGGTTGAAAACGGTCGTCTAGCGAAATAAATTCGACTTCATAGCCATCAAACTGAATATCGGGAATCTGCTTCTGGAAAATAGTAATAATATTATGATGCCTTTCATCGGCTTTAATTCTCTGAAAAAGATCTTTCAATAATTCTTTTTCACCTTCCAAAACCTGGAAAAAATTACCCTGGGAATATAAAAGTACACCGGTAACTTGATTATCGTTATTCCATTTTTTACTAAAGTCTAAAGCTTCCTGGATCTCAGTTTCTGAAAGTGCCGGATTTACGGTACTTACATAACTTATGGCGTAGCGCATATTAATTTAATTGTTAAGTCTAAAAATAATAGTATTTGAGAATTATAGAAATTTTAAAAAGTGAAAATTTATATAAAATCATGAAAAAACCCCGGTTCATCACGCCGGGGTCATTCATCAATCAAAAAACGAACAGTTATGTTAGCCGGCCGTCGCCGACATTAACTGTTGTCATCTTAAATATCTTATCCTAAATAAGTTTTTAGGATCTTGCTTCTAGAAGTATGTTTCAATCTTCTAATCGCTTTTTCTTTAATCTGTCTAACTCTTTCTCTTGTTAGATCAAAAGTTTCTCCAATTTCTTCAAGCGTCATTGGGTGCTGGTCTCCAAGACCAAAGTACAAACGAATAACATCTGCTTCACGCGGAGTTAAAGTTTCTAAAGCACGCTCAATTTCAGTTCTTAGAGATTCGTGTAAAAGTTCTTTATCAGGATTTGGAGATTCCCCGGAACGTAATACATCGTAAAGGTTAGAATCTTCACCTTCTACCAAAGGAGCATCCATAGAGACGTGACGTCCGGAATTCTTCATAGATTCCTTAACATCATTAATCGTCATGTCCAGCTCTTTCGCAATTTCTTCAGCACTTGGAGGGCGCTCGTGAGATTGTTCTAAGAAAGCAAAAGTTTTGTTGATCTTGTTAATAGATCCAATTTTATTCAATGGTAAACGAACAATACGCGACTGCTCGGCCAATGCCTGAAGAATAGACTGGCGAATCCACCATACTGCATAGGAAATAAATTTAAAACCACGCGTTTCATCAAAACGTTTTGCAGCTTTAATTAATCCTAAGTTTCCTTCGTTAATAAGGTCGGGTAGGGTTAACCCCTGATTTTGATATTGTTTTGCTACCGACACCACAAAACGTAAATTCGCTTTAGTTAATTTTTCCAAAGCGCGGTCATCACCCGCTTTAATTCGTTGTGCTAATTCTACCTCTTCATCGGCAGTAATTAGATCAACTTTACCAATTTCTTGCAAATACTTATCTAGCGAAGCAGTTTCACGGTTTGTTACCTGCTTCGTAATTTTAAGTTGTCTCATCTATCGTCTCCTTGGATTTTAATTATGAATAGCTCTTGTACTAGTTTATACGCAAGGAGTAGTCGGAATGTTACAAAAAACCTTAATTAATTTTATTTGGGCGTTACCCTGCGGGTCGGGCTTTACGCTTCAAGTCTGCGCTCGTTCCACTCGCTGTGGGCTTTACGCTGCAATTCCTAACGCGGAAAATTCCTAAAAATAAAATAACAGGGTAACTTGAAAATCTTTCACTGTTAAGCTGAACTTGTTTCAGCTTCTAACATATTAGATCCTGAAACCAGTTCAGGATGACGACTCTAATATTTAAAAAAAGACACAAAAAAATCCCCGAGAAAACAATTCCCGGGGATTTCAATATATAAGCTTAAGACTAATTAGTCGTTGTCTTTACGATCTCTGTTGTCTCTGCTTCTTCGATCATCACGGCCACGATTGTCTCGAGAACCGCGGTTGTCACGACCTCTGTCGTTGCGATCGTTGTCTCTTGGTGGTCTTGCCTGGTAACCTTCAGGTTTTTCAAGTAAAGCTTTTCTTGAAACTTTTTCCTTACGGGTTTTAGGATCTACACCAAAGTATTTTACATCTATTACATCTCCAAGGTTTACAATATCGGTAACATTATCGGTACGTTCCCACGCCAGTTCAGAAATGTGTAATAACACCTCGTTACCGGGAGCATCAAGATATTCTACTACGGCACCAAAGTCAAGAACTTTAATAACTTTTACTTCGTAAACACTTCCTTTTTCTGGCTTAAAAGTTACCGAGTCTATTTTAGCAAGAACTTTGTCAATTCCTTCCTGACTTGTTCCAAGGATTTCAATAATACCTTCTTCGGTTACAGGATCTTCGTTAATTACGATCTCAGTTCCTGTAGTTTTTTGAAGTTCCTGAATTACTTTTCCTCCAGGCCCGATCATTGCACCAATAAATTCGTTAGGAATTCTTCTAGTGATGATTTTTGGAGCGTGAGCTTTTACATTTTCGTTTGGCTCAGCAATAGTATCAGTCAGTTTTTCTAGAATATGAAGTCTTCCCGCACGAGCTTGTTTTAGTGCTTTTACTAAAATCTCGTAAGGAAGTCCTTTTACTTTAATATCCATTTGGCAAGCGGTAATCCCGTCAGCCGTTCCGGTGACTTTAAAGTCCATATCCCCCAGGTGATCTTCATCTCCTAGAATATCAGAAAGTACCGCGTGACGCTCACCATCAGAAATTAGTCCCATCGCGATACCAGAAACCGGCTTCGTCATTTTAATCCCTGCATCCATCATTGCCATAGTTCCGGCGCAAACCGTTGCCATAGAAGAAGATCCGTTAGATTCCAATACTTCAGAAACGATTCTTACAGTGTAAGGATTGTTTTCAGGAATCATTCCTTTTAATGCACGTTGTGCCAGGTTCCCGTGTCCAATTTCACGTCTTGAAGTACCTCTAATTGGGTAAGCTTCTCCGGTACAAAATGGAGGGAAATTATAATGTAGATAGAAAGTCTCTTCGCCCTGGTGAGTTGGCATATCTATGGTGTTGGCTTCTCTGGAAGTTCCTAAAGTTACCGTTGCCAGTGCCTGAGTTTCCCCACGGGTAAAGATTGCCGAACCGTGTACCGATGGTAAATAATCGGTCTCACACCAGATAGGTCTGATCTCGTCGGTTTTTCTACCATCAAGACGAATACCTTCTGCAAGGGTAAGTTCTCTTACCGCTTCTTTTTCGGTTTTGCTGTAGTATTTTTTAATTTGCTTTTCATTTTCTTCCAATTCTTCTTCAGAAAATAAAGCTAAAACTTCTTCTTTTACTGCTGAAAATGCTTCGCTACGTTCTTTTTTACTGTGACCGCCTTTAGCGATTTTGTAAATTTTATCGTAAGCTGCATCATGAACCCTTTTTTCAAAGTCTTCATTCTCTGGAGTTACAGCATATTCCCTTACCGGCTTTTTACCAAAAGCTTCAGCCAAACGCAACTGCGCTTCAATTTGTTTTTTGATATGCTCGTGAGCGAATTGAATAGCATCTGCCATCTCTTCTTCTGAAATTTCTTTCATCTCACCTTCAACCATCATTACAGAATCTGAAGAAGCACCAATAATCATATCGATGTCTGATTCTGCCAACTGGCTGCGGCTTGGGTTAATTACAAACTCACCATTAATTCTACCCACACGGGCTTCAGAAATAGCGGTTTCAAAAGGAATGTCTGAAAGTTGAATAGCTGCAGAAGCGGCAAGTCCTGCCAAAGCATCTGGCATCACTTCCTCGTCATGAGACATCAACTGGATCATTACCTGGGTCTCAGTTCTGTAATCTGATGGAAATAGTGGACGCAATACGCGGTCAACAATTCTCATCGTTAATACCTCACCGTCACTTGGTCTTGCTTCTCTTTTAAAGAAACCTCCAGGATAACGTCCTGCTGCGGCAAATTTTTCTCTGTAATCTACTGTTAATGGAAAGAAATCCATCGTGCTTTCTTTGTAAGAAGACACTACAGTACAAAGCAACATAGCGTCGCCCATTTGAACAACAACCGACCCATGAGCCTGTTTTGCTAATTTTCCGGTTTCGAGGGAGATTTCTCTTCCATCTCCTAAATCGATAACCTCTTTAAATGTTTGTGGAATCATAATAATTTTGAATTCTTCGTTTGATCTGAATAACTTCACCAGATCTTTTGTTATACAATGGTCTCCGCCTATACCGGACGGCCGGGAGTTGTGTTGTTGTGTGTTGTGTAGACCAATGAAAAACTACTCTCGTTGAGCGACAATTTTACTCACTAAGTGAGATTTAATCCCGAACTATCGGGACTACAAGTAATTTACAAATTACTGTTGTATAAAAAAAGGGGGCGTAAAGCCCCCTTTTGAAATTTATTTTCTTAATCCTAATTCTTTAACAATCGCACGATATCTTAAAATATCTTTCTTCATTAAGTAATCAAGTAAGCTTCTTCTTTTACCAACCAACATTACTAAAGAACGCTCTGAGTTGTAATCTTTACGATTCTTTTTTAAGTGATCAGAAAGATGAGAGATTCGGTAGGTGAACAAAGCAATTTGTCCTTCAGCAGAACCTGTATCGGTTTTGCTTTTCCCGTGCTTCTCAAAAATTTCTTCTTTTCTTTCTTTGGCTAAATACATTCCAATATTAATTTTAATGATTTTTATGTATTGACAGTTTTTCCGTCAGGCGGCAAAGATACTACTTTCTATATAATTACCTACTTAAAGGAAAATTTATTTTAAGCTCTTACCGGTTGATTTTGAATGAGATCCAAATACAGGTTTACTTTATTCTTAAGCTCAGACCTTTTTGTTATGAAATCTAAAAAGCCGTGTTCTTTAAGAAACTCTGAAGTTTGAAAATCTTTTGGAAGATCTTTTCCGGTAGTGTCTTTCACTACACGAGGCCCTGCAAAACCTATTAACGCGCCTGGTTCAGAAATATTAATATCTCCCAGCATTGCGAAAGAGGCTGTGGTACCTCCGGTAGTTGGATCTGTGGCCAGAGAAATATAAGGTAGACGAGCTTCTGCAAGTTGTGCTAATCTAACCGAAGTCTTTGCTAACTGCATTAAAGATAAAGCTGCTTCCTGCATTCTTGCACCTCCAGATTTAGAAATTATCATGAAAGGAATTTGATTTTTAAGGGCGTATTCTGCAGCACGTGCAATTTTTTCACCTACTACAGATCCCATAGAACCGCCAATAAAACTAAAATCCATACAGGCAATTACCAGGTCTTTTCCTTTAGATTTTCCAACAGCGGTACGAACCGCATCATTAAGATCGGTTTTTTCCTGGGCAGCCTTTAGACGATCGGTGTATTTCTTAGTATCCTTGAAACTTAAAGGATCTTTAGAAGTTACATCTTTATCCAATTCTTTGAATTTATTATCATCAAAAAGGATCTTAAAATATTCCTTACTACCAATTCTTACGTGATAGCCATCTTCCGGACTTACATAAAAATTGCTTTCCAACTGTTCGGCATCTACAATCTTACCGGTTGGCGATTTGTACCAAAGACCTTTAGGAACATCTTTTTTGTGTTCTGTTGGTGTTTGAATTCCTTTTTGTGTTCTTTTAAACCAAGCCATCTATTTTCAGGTTTCAGGTTTCAGTCTATTTTATTAGTAACAAACTGAAAGTTTTACTTAAAATAAAAACAGCCGGAATCTTTGAAATTCCAGCTGTTGAATAAAAATTAAATTTATAAAGTATTTACGTTATTAAGGTCTTCAAACGCCTTTTTAAGTCGGGCTTTAAAAGTAAGCTCTCCTTCACGTAACCATTTTCTTGGATCGTAATATTTCTTGTTAGGTACATCGCTTCCTTCAGGATTACCTATTTGGGTAGCAAGATAATCTTTCTTATCTCCCATATAATCACGAATACCTTCAAGGTAAGCATATTGAAGATCAGTATCAATATTCATTTTAATTACTCCGTAGCTAATTCCCTCGCGAATTTCTTCAACAGTAGAACCACTACCTCCGTGAAATACAAAGTCAATATGATTTTCTTCTACACCGTATTTTTTAGTAATGTGCTCTTGAGAATTTTTTAGAATTACCGGAGTAAGTTTTACGTTACCTGGCTTATAAACACCATGTACATTTCCAAAAGCAGCAGCGATAGTGAACTGGTCACTTACTTTGCTTAATTCTTCATAAGCATAGGCTACTTCTTCTGGCTGGGTATATAATTTAGAAGAATCAATATCGGTATTATCAACACCATCTTCTTCACCACCTGTAACTCCAAGTTCGATTTCAAGAGTCATTCCCATCTTGCTCATTCTCTCTAGATATTTCTTGCAGGTTGCAATGTTTTCCTCAAGAGATTCTTCAGAAAGATCTATCATGTGCGAGCTATACAATGGTTTCCCGAATTGCTCGAAATGTTTTTCGCTGGCATCCAATAAACCGTCTATCCAGGGAAGTAGTTTTTTAGCACAGTGGTCTGTGTGTAAAATCACTACTGCTCCATAAGCTTCAGCAAGCTCGTGAATGTGTTTAGCACCTGCAACAGATCCTGCAATTGCCGCTTTTTCATTTTCGTTAGATAGACCTTTTCCAGCGTTAAACTGGCCGCCTCCATTAGAGAATTGAATAATTACCGGTGAATTTAGTTCT
This sequence comes from Salegentibacter salarius, assembly GCF_900168265.1. Lineage (GTDB taxonomy): Bacteria > Bacteroidota > Bacteroidia > Flavobacteriales > Flavobacteriaceae > Salegentibacter > Salegentibacter salarius. The sequence continues at coordinate 28,269 of NZ_FVZF01000031.1, forward strand.
GCAGCAGTTTCCATTACAGCATTCATACTGCTGGAGCTTATTACGTTTACTGCCGGAAGGGCAAATCCCTTTTTCTTGGCGTAATTAAATATTTCCTGTACTTCTTTTCCTGTGGCTACGCCTGGTTTAATGTTGTGACTCATAATTTTAGTTGAATTAGAAATACAAAAATAAGAAAATATGTTGGCTTAGAAAGGATAATTGATCCCTACATTATAGACAGCATTATTAAAGTTGTAATTTCTAAACCAGCGATTGCCTTCGGGAAGGGCAGGGTTGTAGGTTTTAAAGCCAACATCAAATCTTAATACAAAAAAGTTAAAGTCGTACCTAAGCCCAAAACCAGAACCTACGGCAATATTTTTTAAGTCTGCAAGTGACTCGAAAGTCGCCTTTTCATCTTCAACAATATCCAGTACATTCCAGATATTCCCCACGTCTATAAAAACAGCCGAATTTAAAGCGCCAAACAGGTTGTAACGATATTCGGCATTAAAGGCGAGTTTCATATTAGCTTCGTTAAATTCGTTTCTGCCACCACTGCTGCCCGGACCAAGATCGTAAGCTCGCCAGGCACGATTATCATTAGGACCACCTGCAAAGAAACTTCTTACAAATGGGATGCTGTTGGCATTTCCATAAGGAATTGCCACGCCACCAAATGCGCGAAATGCTAAAATATTATCTCTCCCCATATCCCAATGTTTTATAAAATCGAGTTCGGTTTTAATATATTGAGAGAAATTTACTCCTAAAATATTATAATTTCCATTTTCATTTTTTTCAAAATCTGCAAGTGCAGAAATTGCGGAAAGTGTATTTCCTGCGGTTTCTATTTTAAACCTAAACCTGGTGAACTCCTGATCGTATAAATTTTTCTTGGTATTCCATAAATAGGTGTAGTTAGAGGCGAAAATCAGGTTGTTTTCAGTTAAACGATTTTTGCGTTCTCCTATATTATTTACCAGTTGTGTTTGATCTTCATCCAGGCCGGTAGTCCCGCCAGTATTATTAGAAATATCGTTAATAAAACTTTCGGCTCCTGTAGGGATAATTAGCAATCCTTCTTCATTTAAATAAGAGGGATTGGTAACGATACTGCCCGATTGAATGATTTGGTTGAGATCGTTGTACGAATTACGATAAACATTAAAATAATTATCGGTATTCAGGTTTCTTACGTATTGGATGTTTAAAAGATCAAGGCGGTTAGAAAGTTGTGGCGATGGGTTCCAACGATAGTTAAGAATCCCTGTGAGATTTCGCTTATCTAAACCTATATTATTTTGGGTGCTAACTCCTACACTAAGTGCAGTAAAGGGTTGCATATATTTTGGAATAAACTTATCGGTATTAATAGGAAGAAATATCCTTGGAAAAGTGAGTTTAAGATCGGCTCCAATTTCTGAAATATCAAAAAAGCGGTCGTCATTTCCACTTATTGCGGCATCTGTAGAGGATCCTATACTTCCTCGTCCCGAAATCTCAAAGTTTTCGGCTCCTCTAAATACGTTTCTTATTAAAAGCGAGCCGCCAAAACCAATTCCGAACTTTTGGATATTACTTTGTGAAACATCAAAATCAAAGCCCAATGAGTATTTTGGCTGCGGAGTTAAAAAAATATTAGCTACAAGATCGCTACGGGTGGAATCGGCAGGATCTGGTGTAAATTGTACATTGGGATATTTAAAAACGCGTAAAGAGTTTAACCGATTGTAAGTTCGGGAGCGGGAAATATCACTGTATGTATTTCCCGGTCTAATAAAAACTGCATCGGTAATGGCTTCGGGTTTATAACGAAGTTCTTCAAAGCTATAAAGGGTATAGCCTTCTTCGGTAGTTACACTATCGGTTAATGCTTGATTTCGATTTGCATATTTATAATCGGTAAAAATATTAACCTTACTAATTTCGTGAATTTTAAATGGAACCCTTGAGGTGGTATCTTCTTCTGAAGCAAAACGGTTTTTTATTATTAAGGTTGTATTTACATTTTTTCCGGTGTTAATCGTATCGGCATTAAAACTTATATATTCCTGGTCAAAATTATAAACGCCGCTATTTCTAAAAAGAGAAGTAAGGCGATCTCTTTCTTCATTGATGTCCAGTGTTTTATACTGCATACCTTCTTTAATGATAGATTCATCTTTATGAAGTTCGTATAAAGAATCTATAACTTTAGAAGATATATTGGTAGTTATGGAATCTAAATGATAGGGTTCGCCCGTTGTAACTTCGTAGGCTACCCGAGCGCGTTTCTTTTTATTTTCTGAAGGAATTATCTCGTAATCGGTTTCTACATTAAACCAGCCATTGTTCCAATACCAGGAATTTAGACGGTTAACCGATTTTTGGGTTTCTTCTTCATTTACAATTACCGGAGCCTCGCCGGTTCTTTTAATCCATTCGTTAAAAGTCTTCCGTGAATGCAGAAATTTTTCAAACTGTTTGTAGGAAAGAATATCTACCAGCGTATTTTTCTTGCTTTCATTTTCAAGATATTTTTCGCTTAAAATAGAATCGATATTTGGGCGGGCAAGATTATAAAAATGAAGTCTAAGCGGAACTCCTAAGAAACTGGTGTTTGGTTCCTGGTAGAGTTGATTGTAAATACGGGTTTCTTTAATCTTTTCGTCATTGACGAAAATCTCATTGTTAGTGAGCAGTTTATCATCACCTTCTACGCGTTTTACGGCATTACAGGAAATTAAAAAAAGCAGGCTTAAAAAAAATAATGATATTTTTGCGAAATGCCGATTCAAACACACATTTTTAAGAGATCAAAATTACATTTTTTGTATGGTTAGTAAAAGCCAAATTAAGTTAATAACCAGTCTTGCACAAAAAAAATACCGTTATAAAAACGGACTTTTTATAGCCGAGGGTTTTAAAACAATAAACGAGCTTATAAACTCAAAATTTATTCTAAACCGGCTTTTTACGATTTCTGCAGATTTTGGTCTTGATTCTAGTAAAGTCCAAAAAATTGACGAAAAGGAACTCAAGAAAATAAGTTTTCTTAAAACACCACAGACTGCATTGGCTTTATTTCAAATTCCGGAGGAAGAAATAGTTCAGGAGGAAAGCCTGACTCTTGCTTTAGATGGAATTAGGGACCCCGGAAATTTGGGGACGATTATAAGGCTTTGCGATTGGTTTGGGATAAACAAACTTGTGTGTTCTAATGATTCGGTAGATTGCTTTAATCCGAAAGTGGTTCAGGCTACGATGGGGTCGCTGGCCAGGGTGAATATTTCTTACTCTGATTTAAAAACTTTTCTTAAAAATTCGGAATTACCCATTTATGGAGCTTTCATGGACGGGGAGAATATTTATAAAAGTGAAACCGAAGAAAAGGCAATTTTGGTGATGGGGAATGAAGCGAATGGTATTTCAGCTGAGATTGAAGCTTTGATTAATAAAAAGATAAGCATCCCTCGTTTTGGGGAATTAAAAGAAACTGAAAGCCTAAACGTAGCAACAGCCACCGCAATTCTCCTAAGTGAATTTAAGCGTAAGAATTTCACCCAATAACAATCCTGCTAAATCCTGATAAATTTCTACTGAAAAGTAAAATTGAGGAACACCGCTTGTGATCGCATCGCATCTATAGAAGGAAATTTTGTTTCCACCATTTCATTATTTATAGTAAAGACTCCTCTTATTGAGGGTGAAAACTTAAAGTAATAAAGGTAAAGGTCAATTCCCAGGCCAACTTCATAATGATAGTTGTTGGTGCGTAAACGCGTATCTACATTAGGATTGTTCTCGTTACTTGAGAGGTTAATGGAAGTAGATAAGCCACCCACTATGAATGGTTTAAAGTTATTATGTCGGTCTGCTGAAAATTTTAATAATAGCGGGATATGAACATAAGTGGCGTTTATTTCTTCGATATCCTGGGTATAAGGAGGTCTAAAATTACGCGTGTTAAAAGTAACCCCCGGTTCCAAACGGAGGTCTAAATTATTATTGAGTTTTAAATTTCCAACCAGGCCAACGTTAAAGCCCATAGTTTTTTCGATAATGAAGTCATTCCCGTTGGGCGTTGGTTCCTCGTTATATTTGAATTTGAAATCGTAGGTATTAAAACCCAGATAATATCCCCAGGACCAACGTTGTTTGTCAAAATTCTCGTTATTAATAATTTTATCTCCTCCAAAAATTTGCGCATTACCAAATTGAACGCAAAAAAGAAAGGCAATAACAAAAAGTTTCTTCATAATTTTATTTTGAAGCAGTATAAATGGTTGCAACCCCAAAAGTTTGAGGCTTGTTTTCTACATTTATAAACCCCGTTTTCTTTAAAATATTGTTGAAAGCTTCTCCATACGGAAATTCGGCTGCACTTTTACTTAAATAAGAGTAAGCTTCCCGGTCTTTAGAAAATATTCTTCCAATTAGGGGCAGCATATAGCCAGAATATAATTTATAACCTTGTTTGAACGGAAATCTGGTAGGGACAGAAGTTTCCAAAACTACAAAAATTCCGCCGGGTTTTAGAACCCTTTGAATTTCTGATAATCCTTTTTCTAAATCTTCAAAATTACGCACTCCAAATGCAACGGTTATGGCATCAAAAGAATTGTCTTCAAAAGGTAGAGCTTCAGAGTCTCCCTGCACCATTTCTATCTTATCGGTTAAGTGTTTGGCGGCAATTTTCTTGCGCCCAACCTTCAGCATACCTTCAGAAAGATCAAGACCAACAATTTTTTTCGCATTTATATCGGCCATTTGTATGGCGAGGTCTCCGGTTCCAGTTGCAATATCCAGAACAGTGTTTGGCTTTTGTGCTTTAACGAGGGCAATAACCTTTTTTCTCCATTTCACGTCAGTGCCCATGGAGATCACCCTGTTTAAGCCATCATAATTGCCAGATATTTTATCAAACATCTGCTCAACCTGTTTCTTTTTATTGAGACCAGAATCCTGGTAAGGAGTCACCTTTTTACTCATAGTAACAATTTTGGGCCAAAGATACACGATATGAAATAATTGTGGTTGATACTTTTAGAATTTGTTGTTATAGAGTTCAGTTTTTGGTTTGTCTAAAATACCGTACATTTGTTCTTCTTTTCAATTTCAAGCTGTTATATGAAGATAATTATTGCCGGAGCAGGTGAAGTCGGCTTTCATTTGGCAAAATTGCTTTCTTTCGAATCCCAGGATATCACGTTGATTGATACCAACCGGGATAATCTTACTTATGCCGATACGCATTTAGATATCAGGACGATTAAAGGAGATGCCACTTCTATCGCAATTTTAAAAGATTCTCAGGTAAAGCATGTAGATATGCTTATTAGCGTAACTTCCAGTGAGGCTACCAATATTACAACCTGTGTTTTGGCAAAACAGCTAGGCGCAAAAAGAACTATAGCTCGTATTTCTAATACCGAATTTCTTGAAAACAAAGAGGAAATTGGTTTTACTCGCTTTGGAATAGACGAATTGATTTCCCCTGAAGCTTTGGCGGCAAGGGAAATTGCCTTGCTGCTTAATCAATCTGCTTTTAACGATAGTTATGAATTTGAAAATGGCGCTTTAACGATGATAGGTCTTAGTCTGTCTCGTAATGCGCTATTTGTGGGGAAAACGGTTAAGGAAGCGGCCAATATTTTTCCCGATCTTAACTTTGTTCCTATAGCTATTCAGCGTTATGGGACTCAATACACGCTTATTCCTCGTGGAGATACACAGTTTAAGGAAGGCGATCAGGTAAACTTCATTACTTTAAAAAGTGGTGTGGAAAACCTTTATAAGCTTACCGGTAAAACTAAGCACGCTATTAAGAATATAATGATTTTGGGCGGAAGTAAGATCGGTAAAAAAACAGCTATAGATCTTTGCAGGAATAATTTCAATGTAAAATTAGTTGAGAGTGATAAAGAGAAAGCATACGATCTTGCTGATGAACTTCCTAATGCTCTGATTATTCACGGAGATGGTAGGAATGTAGAACTGCTTGAAGAAGAGAATGTACACGATATGGATGCATTTATTGCGGTTACCGGTAATTCGGAAACCAATATTATGTCTTGCCTTGTAGCGAAATCTAAAAGCGTGAAGAAAACCATTTCTTTGGTAGAAAATATGGATTATTACCAATTGAGTCATTCAATTGGAATTGATACCTTGATCAATAAGAAATTACTTGCCGCAAATAACATTTTTAGATATGTTAGAAAGGGTGAAGTAGTGGCAATGACCAAGATCAATAATATGAATGCCGAGCTTCTGGAGTTCATAGTGAAACCAAATTCCCAGGTTTGTAATAAAAGAATTAAAGATCTCGATTTTCCAAGATCTGCTATTATTGGGGGAATTATAAGAGACGGCAAAGGAATAATTGCGCTTGGAGAATTTACTATTACCAGAGGCGATCGCATAGTGGTTTGTTGCCTGCCAAGATCTATAAAAAAGGTTGAAAAACTCTTTCTATAATGCCAAGACTTAATTATCAAATCATTCTCCACGTCATGGGGCTGTTACTTTTATGTAACGGTGGTTTTATGCTTACCGCGGTTTTAGTAAGTTGGTTTTATGAAGATGGGGTAACCATAGATATTCTGGCTGCAGCTTTTATCACTTTATTTTTGGGTGTCCTTTTTATGTTTAGTACCCGTGGCCACCGCAAAGAAGTGAAGAAGCGGGAAGGCTATATTATAGTAACTTTTGGCTGGATCTTTATGGCTTTAAGTGGAACATTACCTTATGTTTTAAGTGAATCTATTCCTGCTTTTACCGATGCCTTTTTTGAAACCATGTCGGGTTATACCACTACTGGTGCATCGGTTTTAAATGATATTGAATCCATTCCAAAAGGGGTTTTGTTTTGGCGAAGCCTAACGCATTGGATTGGTGGGATGGGGATTATAGTTCTTGCCATAGCTATTTTGCCTTTATTAGGAATAGGAGGAATGCAGCTCTTCGCTGCGGAAGCTCCCGGCCCCAGCGCCGATAAACTTAAACCCAGAATTACCGATACAGCCAAGCGTTTATGGCTTATTTATGTGAGCTATACTGTGGCTGAAACCATCTTATTAAAGGTAGCTGGAATGAGCTTTTTTGATGCGATAAACCACTCGCTTAGCACGCTTTCTACCGGTGGTTTTTCAACAAAAAATATTAGTGTTGCTTACTGGAACGATAGGCCCGTTATTCAATATATAATCATGCTTTTTATGTTTTTGGCGGGTGCTAATTTTGTTTTGAGCTATTACAGTTTTAAAGGTAAGGTTCAAAAAGTACTGCATGACGATGAGTTTAAATGGTATTTCCTTTTTATAGCAATATTTACAGTAGTGGCTTCTTTATTTATCTATTTTGAAGCTGATGTTGCACTTTCTCAAATAGATCACCCAATGGTTTGGGGTGAGGCCGAAAGTGCTTTTAGGCATTCGCTTTTTCAGGTGCTGGCAATTATTACTACCACAGGTTTTGTGACTGCCGATTATACTATGTGGACACCTTTTCTCACGATTTTCTTCTTCGGAATGTTCTTTTTGGGAGGCTCAGCTGGTTCTACTGCCGGTGGTGTAAAGGTGATGCGCCATATTATAATGATTAGAAATGGTGGAATTGAATTTAAACGTGCTTTGCATCCAAACGCAATTCTTCCGGTGCGATTTAATGGAAAATCTATTGGTAAAGGAGTAACCTTTAATATACTTGGTTTCTTTATCCTATATATGCTTTCCTTTATAATTGGCTCTGTTATTTTAGGAGGACTGGGGCTCGATTTTGAAACAGCTATTGGTGGTGCAGCTTCTTCCCTGGGGAATATTGGTCCTGCTTTTGGTGCGCTTGGTCCGGTGAATAATTTTGATATTCTACCGCCATTAGGAAAATGGTGGTGTTCTTTCTTGATGCTAATAGGACGATTAGAACTCTTTACTGTCCTTATACTTCTTACTCCGTTCTTCTGGAGGAATAGGTGATACTAATATTCAAATTAAGAAAATAGAAAGGCTGTCTAAAAGAATAATTTTCTTTTAAGCTGAACTCGTCTCAGACTTTATCCCGAATTTGCTTCGGGATTCTAAGATGTTTTTAATTCTCCAACATCCAAGATCTCCGAATAAATCTCGGAGCAGGCTCTGAAACAATCCCGAAGCTTCGGGACAGGATGACGATATTGAATAAAACATAAATATTTTTGGTGATTTTCGCGTCTATAAAAAAATCCTGATGGGTTTTAACCGCATCAGGATTTTGAAAAATATAATATTTATGAGTTTAACCTATGCTTCAGAAAGTACAGATTTAATTCGCTTCATCGCTTCTTTAATCTGAGATTCACTTGCTGCGTAAGAAATTCTTATACAGTCTGGATTTCCGAAGGCATCACCGGTTACCGTAGCTACAAGCGCTTCTTCTAATAAAAACATAGAGAAATCTGTAGCGTTTTCAATCTTATGGCCTTTAATTGTTTTTCCGAAGAAATGAGAGACATTAGGAAATACATAAAACGCGCCTTCTGGCTCGGTGGTTACAAAACCTTCAATATTATTTAAAAGATCTATAATTAGTTTTCTCCTTTTCTTAAAGGTATCTACCATATAGCTAATTTCACTTACCGGTGCTTCTAGCGCTTTAATTACCGCACGTTGAGCAATACAATTGGCGCCGCTGGTAATTTGGCCCTGCATTTTGTTACAGGCACGGGCAATCCAGGTAGGAGCTCCTATATAACCAATTCTCCAACCCGTCATAGCGAAAGCTTTGGAGACACCATTTACGGTTACCACGCGATCGTACATATCTTCAAACTGCGCCATAGAAGCGTGACCACCAACAAAATTGATATGCTCGTAAATTTCATCACTTACAATAACGATATCTGGATGTTTTTTTAGCACATCTGCCAGTCCTCTTAGTTCTTCTTTGCTGTAAACCATTCCGCTAGGATTGCAGGGAGAACTATACCAAATCATTTTTGTTTTTGGGGTGATTGCTGCTTCCAGCTGCTCAGGAGTCATTTTGAAATCGGTTTCTACTGAAGTTGGAACTTCAACCGGCACCCCTTCTGCGAGTTTTACAATTTCGGCATAACTTACCCAGTAAGGGCAAGGTAGAATAACTTCATCTCCCGGGTTTAATAAAACCATAGCCACATTGGCCAAAGATTGTTTAGCACCGGTAGACACTACAATTTGAGAAAGATCGTAAGTAAGATTGTTATCTCTCTTAAACTTATTGATTATCGCCTCCTTTAATTCCACATAACCATCTACGGGTGTGTAAGAATTATAATTCTCATTAATGGCCTCTATCGCTGCTTGTTTAATAAAATCTGGAGTATTAAAATCTGGTTCTCCAAGACTTAAGCCAATAATATCTTTCCCTTCGCCTCTAAGTTCACGCGCTTTTGCAGCCATAGCTAGGGTTTGAGAAGTGGCTAAATTGTTAATTCTGTTGGATAATTGTTCTTGCATTCTTTAATTGGTTACAAATTAATTACTCAATATTTGAGATTTGAATACGCATAACCTCGAGAAAAGTGTATTTGTTTTCTAATCTCTACCTCTTAGAATTTCTCCAGAGGAAATTTAGGAAATTGCAGGTTTAGAACCCATTTCTTTTAAATGCTGAAAATGGGCAATTATAGCTGCGCGTGTGGTTTTGTATTCGTGATAAGGTAGATTGCATTCTGAAGCAGTCTCCTTAACTATTTTCGCTATTTTGGAATAGTGAATATGACTAATATTCGGGAAAATATGATGCTCTACCTGATGATTTAATCCGCCGGTGAACCAGTTTACAATTTTGTTTTTTGTTGCAAAATTAACCGTGGTAAACAACTGGTGAATTGCCCAGGTATTTTTCATAGATCCGGTTTCATCTGGTAAAGGCATTTCTGTTTCCTTCACTACGTGGGCTAATTGAAATACAATACTAAGAATTAGACCTGCAGTATAATGCATTACGAAAAAACCAATTAAAATTTTCCACCAGGAGATCGATAAAATAAGCATTGGAATCACAATCCAAATAGAAACATAGATCAGTTTTGTGATCGCGATAATGCTCCATTGTGCTACCGGGTTAGGCATCTTTCCGTAAGAAAGTTTTCGTTTTAAATAATTTTTTGTTTGCTTGAAATCTGTGGTCAACGCCCAGTTAAAAGTCAATAAACCATATAAAAACACAGAATAATAATGTTGAAAACGGTGAAAGCTATACCACTTTGAGTGTTCAGAAAACCTAATTATTCTTCCCGCATCCAAATCTTCGTCGTGACCGTGAATATTTGTATAAGTATGGTGTAAAACATTATGTTGAACCTGCCAGTTATAAACATTCCCGGCCAGTACATAAATAGTACCTCCCATAAATTTATTCACCCATTTTTTTGAAGAATAGGAGCCATGATTACCATCATGCATAATATTCATTCCCACTCCAGCCATTCCGGCTCCCATCACTACGGTGAGTAGAAGCATCCACCACTGCGAAATGTCCAGGGTGAGGATTAAGAAATAAGGGGTTAGAAATAACGAAAACATGGCTACAGCTTTAAGGTGAAGTTTCCAGTTTCCAGTTTTTTTAATGTTGTTTTCTTTAAAGTAATTATTTACTCTTTTATTAAGTAGCCTAAAGAATTTTGTAGAATCCTTTCTGGAGAATTTAATATGATTTTGAATGTTTTCCATTTAATTTTTTTGTAAGCGGTAAAGATAAAATTTTTATATAGTAAAAGTATGCTCTATACAGATTAATATACAGTGCAATTTCAGCACCAAATTATGTATTTTTGTGCAAAATTTGAAAACTTTGGAATTAATAAAGAAATATTTCCCCGATTTATCCGATGACCAGTACACTAAATTTGAGCAGTTGGAAGCGCTTTACAAAGACTGGAATCTCAAAATAAACGTGGTCTCGCGTAAAGATATTGATGAAATTTATCTAAGGCATGTACTACACTCGCTGGGAATTGCAAAAATTCAAAAGTTTAAACCTGGAGCAGAAATTTTAGATGTTGGAACGGGCGGCGGATTTCCAGGAATACCCCTGGCAATCTTATTTCCTGAAACCAATTTTCATTTAGTAGATTCTATAGGAAAAAAAATGAAAGTGGTAAATGAAGTGGTGGAAGGACTAAAACTCACCAACGTAAAAACCACAAACGCAAGGGTAGAAGAGATTCCTGGAACTTACGACTTTATAGTGAGTAGGGCAGTAGCCGCAATGCCAACTTTTGTGCATTGGACCAAAGGCAAGATCGCGAAGAAAAGTCAACACGAACTTAAAAACGGAATTTTATACTTAAAAGGCGGAGATCTAACTGTTGAACTTCGTGACTATCCAAAAGCCGAAATTTATGAACTCCGCGATTATTTTGAGGAAGATTTCTTCAATACTAAAAAAGTGGTTTATCTACCATTAAAGTACAAGCCTTAATCTTTTCTAATAATCACCTTTTTGGCATAATCTCCAGAATCGGTATAGACTTTTACGATATAAACAGCCGAGCTTAAATTTTTCTTTTGTGGCACGCGGATTTCCTTTACATCGGGTATTCCAAAGTGTTGATCTACTAATTGGCCAGCAATATTATAAATATTAATGTGCTCAATTTTATGAAGTTCAGGATTGCTAATTACAAACTCCCTGTTGTCTAGAGAGTAATAGTAATCAATAGGGCCTTCACCGGGTTCTTTATCTTTTCTGGTGGAAGTTACATCGTGAAACACAATTTCATATAAATCCTGGTATTCTCCTGCAGGTAAGCTAGCTTTAAAAGCCTCTTTTCTTAGGTCGTAATAAGTGCTGTCGCTATTATCTCGCAAGTAGATGTCAATAATATCGGGCACATTCTCGAGTTCCCCAATTTCTATACTGAATTCTTTTTCTTCAGCTATAGTAATTCCTAATGGTAGCCGTTGATCGAGATTGAAGTGCGGCACACCCTGGATTACAAATCTTCCATCATCAATCATCCAGTACATGTCTTCCGGGCTACGGTCAAGTAAACGAGCATCAAACCCGAGATCAAAACCCTGACTGGTTCTTGCATCGGCACCTACAGATATTTCTCTATGATATCCTGTTGGAGAGTTGAACTTAAGTCTAATTTTAAAGCGAGTATCTGTCTTTTTGCTTTGATTTGTTTTAGCCTTTTGAGTTGTGTTCTTCTCTTCCATAAAAACAGAAATACTTTCTGTTTCTTCTGATCTAAAATAGCGTTGACTATTTTTGAAAATAATTTTACCTGTGTCAAAATTATCTATGCTTCCCGCCTGGGCATCCTGAGTTGTATTGACAAAAAATCCCTGCGCAACAGGAATAAAAGCTCCCGGTCGCTTGTTTCCTTGCGCACCTGTAGCATTAATTCGAGAATCGTTTGAGATAGCGGGAACTCCATCCAATAAATTTCTAGTAGCATAACCACCAACATATTTAGCTAAATAATGCGTTTTACCGGAAAAATGATCCCAAAAATATACGGCGCCGTTTAAGAGGTTTTTGTCGTTCCTTCCACCACTATCTTTTATATTATCTAATATAAATTCTTCTACATTTATTGCTGATGGATAAGGGTTACCAAGTAAATAATTTTGATCAGGTTGGATTTGGCTAACATTTATGTCACCGTTTCCTGGGAATCCTTTAAAGGTATAATTCTGAATCTTTCCGGTAGCGATATCCACATTTTCAGTTCCTTTCATGGTGTAACCCTCACCTGGTTTTAGAGCCGTGTAACTGCCAATTTGTTCCCATTGACTGTATTCATTTGCTTTTCTAGCTCTAAAAGCATTAATCCAATAATCACTTACCTTTATAGGATTAGATTTAGAGCCGTCTGCATGAGTATGAGACCACTGAAAGTTTATATTCTTAAAAGCTTTGGTTCCAACTGTAGATCCGTCGTGCAGGATTTCGTTTACTTTATAAGTTGTGCTGTTAGCGTCAGGCAAAACGGGTGAACTCCAGTAGTTATAGTTAAAACTACTTGAGGTGCCTTGTTGGTCGCGCTCAAGGCCTCCGTTTCCTTCTAAAATACTTCCCTCAGTTTGTACTAACTGTGACTCTCCATTAAGATCAATATAGCCGGATAGGTCTAAATAGCGCGTAATGCGTAATTCATTTCCTGAATTATTATTTACGCCTTCCATAATTAACTCTGTTCCAGTTTCAGAAAATAATGCTAACAACTTAATATCCTTATTATTAGAGTTTAGGTTGTGTTTTTGTCTTGCGATATTCCAATTTATAGGGTCGCCATTAATTCCTTCGTCGTTAGGGAACGTCCAATATTTTGTTGAATTTGGATCCCAGGAATTACGAGTATGCCAGTTTCCTGCCGCTTCAGATTCGTATGGGAGGGGTGCAGAAGTTTGTTGAGGACTGGTGATATTTCTGAGTTTCCCGGGGAAGCCTACATCGCCACCAACATCATAAGGTAAAATTTTTCCGCATCCTACATTGTCCATTCTATAGTAACCAATTAAGTCTCCCCAATTGAGATTAGCAACATTTAGGTTGAGAACTTCGCCGGTAACTGCTGTGCCATTTTCTTTAATTCTTTGGTTCATCATTTCTCGCAATTGTCCTGCAGATAAATCAATATCCCAAATTCTAAATTCTTCCATCCAGCCGGTAAAATGATTGGTTGGGGCGTTATATTGAGACTGGTCCACTGCTCCAAGTAAGGCTCTACTGGTATTGGCGCCGGGAGATCCTCCAGAGGTGGTTTTTATTAGAACTCCATCTACATATAGCTTATATTCACCAGAGACGGAATGAGTAATTGCAATGTGATACCACCTGTTAGTCTGTACTTTATGAGGTGAAGAATTTATGCTACCATTATTATTCCAGTTGAAAGACACTTCTCCATCATCCATGCTTAAATCATAGCCTTTATTATTAGCATTATTTTCGTCTCTTTTGGAAAATATGGTTTGATTTCCATTTGTAGATTCCGGTTTTATCCAAACTTCAAGACTAAATGCCTTTTTATTGGTGGAGTTAGACAAATTATATTTGTCTTCTCCAAAATCTATATAATCGTTGACACCATCAAAATTAATTTGGTTACATTCTTTAATTTCTACATTTATGAAATCTGAGCAGCCGTCTACCGTCCAGGTTAGTGTGTATGTTCCTTCATTACCGGTAAAGGTAGCATTGGGATCATTTACATCTGAAAAAGATTCCGGGACACAGCTAATAGAACCGCTTTCACGGGTCCAGGACCATGTTCCTATTTCCCCGGTACCCGGGTCATCGCAATTTTTGCAATTAGTTGGTTTGCCCGGGTAGGCTCCTTTAGCATTATTTTCGTTAGCCGTAAGTGTATTATCATAAGCATTTAGCTGCACTGTGTTCTGCCCACATTCATCACCGGAAAAGGATATATTCTCTCCTGCATAAGAATAGGAAACGAGAATATTAATTAAATCTGTACCTTCTTCACTATAGGTTCTACAACCATTAATTAAAGCTGTTCCTCCATATTCGTGTTGCCCCGGGACATTGGGTGTGAAGCTAATGGGTACTTCTGTTTCTCCAACCACTATAGGGTCCTCGTTCGGGTCTCCAATACCATCTGTCCATTCTAATTCAGTGTCAACTGGGACCTCTTTACTGATAAATATATTATCTAAAGCCCATATACTCTTATCGCTTGTACCCCTAAATGTCCATCTAATTCTTACATTATTTTCCCCAATATATTCATCAAGAGGAATAGAGGTATTATCTGTGCTAAAATTATAATTCGTGGCGTTAGAGCCAGCATAAGATTCAGCGGTCCCGGCAGTAAACCATTTTTTAACGCCTGAACCGGGACTATGCATAACTCGTAGTGTTGAATAGGTATTTCCACCGTTAGTGGAAATTTCAATAAGTGCAAAATCATTATTTGCAAAATAGAAAGCCTGGTCGAAATCCAAACTTGCAGCCAAAGCATTAGAAAAATCTAAAATCGGACTTTCTAATGTGGAGGGGTCCTCTCCTTTATAGTTGTTTTTGGTATAATCACCCTGGGCTACGGCAAACACCCCCTGTTGACTGTCATATTGAATATCTCCAAATGTATGTTTTTTATTCCCATTGGCATTTGTTCCAGACCAATTTCTAGTTTGACTTGAATTCCCTCCAGAAGAAAAACCTCCAACCTCACCATCAACTAACCATGAATCGGGATCATTGGCATTCAATTGGCCATTTCGAAAATCTCCAGGAGCTTCGTCTGGTAAAGCTGGCTGGGTATCGGTGTAATTACTTCTGGCAAGAAGATTCACTTCATCACCCAGGCAGTATTTATTATTGGTTTCCGGTTTCAGGTTTTCGACTGTAGGAGCGTCTCCCACCGGTAAGGTTCTAATATAAAAACTGTTGGAGTAATCAGAGCAAGTTCCTGTTTGTACGAGTACCCTGTAAAAAGTTGAAATTAACTCACCCTCTGCAAAGTTTACGGTATAAGAATCGTTTGTATTATTTATAACCTCCCAAACACCTTTATTAACAGAATATTTTTCCCAATGTACGATATTACCATTTTCTCCTATTAAATCCAGTTCGATAGAAATTGCTTTGCCACAAGCCGAAATATCTATTTGTTCGTTGAAAACTTCCGATTCAAATGTACCGTTTAAAGCACCTCCATCAACTTCAAAGGGCTCAAGCCTAATTTCCTGAGTTTGTGTTGCTATATTACCTTTGCTATCAATAAATTCCCATTCAATGGTGTTGGTTCCAATGAAAGAATAAGGGAACTCAAAGTTTTCATTTAAAGTACCTGAAATGGTACCTTCACAGGTGTCTGTTGCGGTTGGAATATTCAATTCTGAAATGCTGGAAATCTGGCATCCATTTATAGTAAAGGTGGGTAATGAATTTGCATCCGGAACTGGGGCTACAGTATTATTAATAATTACTTTTTGCTCTATAGGCCCTGTTTGATTTCCGGCAGCATCTGTAAATGTCCAGAAAACCGATCCTGATTCATCAAAAGTGAAATCGGTAATTCCTGTAGTGGCTGTAATGGTCCCGTCGCAATTGTCTTCAGTTGTCGGGGGAGTTACCGTTAGGGGACATTCGCTGGTTAGGTCTGGTAACGAAGGAATTTCAGGGGATTGAGTATCCTGTACTGTTATTTCCTGAGTACTGGTAACAGTGTTGTTTGCTTCATCAATAACGGTCCAGGTAACCACTGTTGTTCCTAGCGGAAATGTGGCGGGAGCATCATTAGATACTTCTGCAATACTGCAATTGTCGTTTGTCACTGGCGTACCTAAACTTATTGCTGATGCTGAACATGTGTCGGTGTCAGTACCAATTGTAATATTATCGGGAGCGGTTATGGTGGGTAATATGTTATCTTCTACGGTAACCGTAGCTATTGCTGTACCTGTATTCCCATTATTATCTGTTACGGTAAGTGTTACGGTATTTGCTCCAATATCGTTACAATCGAAACTGGTAATATC
>NZ_FVZF01000018.1 GCF_900168265.1 Salegentibacter salarius
AGGTCTTAAATACTGCTTTGGCTTTCATTACATGAAAATACTAAAAACCAGAAAATAATACAACAAAAAAGGCTGCCTTTTCAGACAGCCTCTTTATTGGTTTTATGGCTTGATTTTTATCGCCAAACTATTCGCTGTTTTTGACCATTTCTATCCACAATGGTAATAACTATGTCTTCTTTAGGGTTTTTATTTCTAAAAATTCGTTCCACATCGCCTACATTAGAAACTCTCTTATTATCTATCGCGGTAATAATTGTTCCCACTAGTTCTTCAGCCGGTAACTTCGGTGATAAAGTTCGATGGATCTTTACGCCATTTTCAACATTTAAAGCTTTCAGATCTTCATCTGTAGCATTGGCAACTTCAATTTTAATAGGGGAAATAACATAGGTTTCAAATTTGCTAAGTTTCACCTTGACTTGACTTTCATTACCTTCTCTTAAAAAAGTTACCAGAACTTCGTCTTCTGGTCGTTTGGTATAAATATAACCGGTAAGATCTGAGAATTTATTGATGTTTATATCATCTATTTTTTTGATAATATCACCCTCTTTTAACCCTGCTTTTTCAGCTCCGCTTCCGCTAGTAACTTCGGCTACCAATACTCCCTGGGAAGTCTTTAGATCTAATTCTTCAATAGCGCGTTGGTCAACACTTCCACCTCGAATTCCCAGAATTCCTTTCTGAACATCACCATATTCCATAATATCTTCTACTATTTTCCTGGTGTTGTTAGAGGGTACTGCAAAAGCATAACCTACATAACTACCGGTTTGAGAAGTGATGGCGGTATTAATTCCTACTAATTCGCCATTGATATTTACCAATGCGCCACCGCTATTTCCCGGGTTTATCGCGGCATCAGTTTGAATAAAAGACTGAGGAGTGGCATCGTATGTATTTAAATCTCTCGCTGTGGCACTTATAATTCCTGCGGTAACAGTAGATTTTAAGTTAAACGGATTTCCAACCGCCAAAACCCATTCGCCCAGCTTCACATTATCAGAATCTCCAAAAGGAATATAATCCAATCCTTCAGCATCAATTTTTAATAAAGCGATATCTGAAGTTTCATCGGTGCCAATAATTTCAGCCTGGTAAGTTTTATTGTTGTTCAAGGTTACTTCAACCTCATTTGCCTCTCTAATCACGTGGTTGTTGGTTACAATATAACCATCGGGAGAAATAATAACTCCGGAACCTGCACCCTGAAGCGCTTTTCCGCCACTATTATTTCCATACATAAGATCTCTAATAGTTCTTGGACCTTTGAAAACCGCCACATTTTTAACGTGAACTACACCGTTTACGGTGTTTTCTGCAGCTTCAGTAAAATCGGCATTAGTACCGTAAATATTTCCCGAATAAGTTGCCGGAATTGCTTCAACCGAAGTTTTAGAAACCGGTGGCAAGCCTGCCGGGATTTCTTCCTCGAAAAACATTTTATAACTCCCTAGGGTCAAGGCGCCTCCAAGTATGGAAACGAGAAGTAGTTTTGATAAATTTTTCATTTTGTAGGATGTATTTTTAAATAATTCAACTTTAAATTTATAATATTAGTATTTGGTGTTTTTAACTTTAACGGCCATTTAACACCGCAAAAAATCGTGTATTTTATAGTATCTTTGAAGCCCTTAAAATTTAAGTAATGAAAATTCCATTTTATAAATATCAAGGGACGGGAAACGATTTCGTGATGATTGATAACCGTCAACAATTAATATCCAAAAACAATACCAAATTAATTAAGAAGCTTTGCGACCGTAAATTTGGTATTGGTGGAGACGGATTAATCCTTTTAGAAAATCCTGAGGTAGATGGAGATGATTTTAAAATGGTCTATTTTAATGCCGATGGGAACGAAAGTAGTATGTGTGGCAATGGCGGCCGATGTTTGGTAGCTTTTGCTAAGTTTTTGGGAATCATAGAAAACGAAGCAACATTTACCGCAATAGATGGGCCACATAAAGCGACTATTAGTGATCACCAGGTAAGCTTGCAAATGCAAAATCTTTCAGAAATAAAACAATTGGGGAATAGTGCTTTTCTGGATACCGGCTCTCCACATCACGTGGTTTTTACAAAAAATGTCACTGATCTCGATGTGAAAAAAGAAGGCGCTGTGATTAGGTATTCTAATGAATATATAAGCACGGGCGGGACCAATGTGAATTTTGTAGATATGCAGGAAGAGAATACCTTCCTGGTTAGAACTTATGAAAGGGGAGTGGAAGACGAAACACTTTCCTGTGGTACCGGCGTTACCGCGGTAGCACTGGCTGCGCATGCATCTGGGAAAGCTAATGGCAATACTATAAAATTAATTGTTCCTGGAGGGGAATTGTCGGTTTCTTTTAAAAAAGAAAATGAAATATATACCGATGTTTGGTTAACCGGCCCGGCAGAGCAGGTTTTTAAAGGTGAAATAGTATGCTAAGTTTAAAAGGAGATAAGGTATATCTAAGAGCCCTGGAGCCCGAAGATCTCGATTTTGTTCACGCTGTGGAGAATAACGAAGAGTTTTGGGAAGTAAGCGCTACTCAAGCTCCTTATTCCCGTTTTATGATTAAGCAATACCTTGAAAATGCACACCGAGATATTTATGATGTAAAACAACTTCGCCTGGTGATATGTGATCTAAAGGATAAAGAAGTAGGACTTATAGATATCTTTGATTTTGAACCTAAAGATAGAAGGGCTGCCCTTGGTATTCTAATAGCCGATGCTTCAGAACGCGGAAAAGGTTATGGGGCAGAAGCTCTTAAACTTATCTGTAATTATTGTTTTAAGCATCTTGCATTGCACCAGGTTTATGCGAATATTACCGGCGGGAACGAAACCAGTGTGAAACTTTTTGAAAATTTAGGTTTTGAAAGAGTAGGCGTAAAAAAAGATTGGACTTATTTTGAAGGCCAATTTAAAGATGAAATTCTATATCAATTGATCAATAAATAATGTACATTAAAAAAATTCTCCTGGCCATTGCCATTCTTGGACTTATAGGCCTTTCTGTTTTTAGCTATTATATTTATACCAGTATATTTTCGGCAAATACCAGTTTTTCAGAAGAAGAAAAGATGGTTTATGTACCCACCAGAGCAGATTATCAAACAGTGATAGACAGTCTTCAGCCTTATGTTGAAGATATGGAATCTTTTGATCTGGTGGCCAGGAAAAAAGGTTATGCCTCTAATATTAGAGCGGGAAGATATGCGATAAAATCAGGGATGAATAATAACGAATTGGTGAATGCCTTGCGTCGTGGGAATGTTCCTGTGAAACTAACTTTCAATAACCAGGAGCGCCTGGAAGATCTCGCCGGAAGAATCGCCGAACAAATTGAAGCCGATAGTACTGCTTTGATTAAAGCTTTTAAAGATGAAGACTTTTTAGCCGAAAACGATTTTACGCAAGCGGAAGCTTTAGCAATGTATATTCCTAACCAATATGAATTATACTGGAATACTTCAGCTGAAGAATTTAGAAGCAGGATGAAACGTGAATACGAACGTTTCTGGACTGAAGAAAAAAGGAAGAAAGCTGAAGAAATTGGATTGAACCCTAAAGAGGTTTCCACCTTAGCTTCCGTAGTACATAAAGAAACAGCCAAAGTAGACGAACGCCCAAAAGTTGCGGGCGTTTATATGAACCGGTATAAAAACGGCTGGAAATTAGATGCGGACCCAACGGTGATCTATGCACTTAAAAACAAGACCCAAAAATGGGATACCATTATAAAAAGGGTGCTTTATAAAGATCTTGAGCTGGATTCACCTTACAATACTTATATGTATAAGGAATTACCGCCAGGTCCTATTTTTATGGCAGACATTTCTGCAATAAATGCAGTGCTTAATTATGAAGACCACGATTACTTCTATTTTGTAGCCGATGTAGAGAATTTTGGCTACCATAAATTTGCTAAGAATTTAGCACAACACAACCGGAATAAGCAGGAATATGTGCGTTGGATTAATAAACAAGGAGTAAAAAGATAAAAAATATTTTCCTTCCTTCTTCTTAAGAAAGTTCTAACGGCTTGACTGGCGCTTTCTTATAGCCATGTTAAGCCAAAATGAAACTTTATAATTTGCTTAACACCTTGTTCTTCAGATTTTTAAAATTTGTTGTACATTTGCACGGCGAAATTGAAAGGGGCGTAAGTTTAATTATTTAACTGAAACCGTTAACCTTTCAGAAACAAAATGTAATGAGAAGGAAAATTGCAAAATTTTCAATCTTGCCTGTTTTTGCAGGCTGCATGTTTTTCAGTTTTTCAACTAGAGAAGCAGCAAATCTGGAAATTGAAGGATATTCAACTTCCAATCTTGATCTAAACTATACCGTGGCCTTAGTAGAGGAAAGCGAATTAGCAAAAGATTTAAGCCTTAAAAGGCCTTTGCCTAAATTAGGGAAGTCCTATGATGGTTTTAAAGAAGCACTGGGTTTTAAAGAATCCCGTGGAAATTATCAAACCATCAACGAGTTTGGCTATATGGGAAAATACCAGTTTGGTATTGGTACCCTAAAGTTACTCGGCATTTATAATGGAGCAGAATTTCTGGGCTCACCAGAACTGCAGGAAGCAGCATTCTACACGAACGCTTCCAGAAACAAATGGATCTTAATTCGAGATATTGCTCGTTTTGAAGGCAAAGTGATCAATGGAGTGAAAGTAACCGAATCTGGTATTCTTGCCGCTGCTCACCTTGCAGGTCCCGGAAGTGTAAAAAAATACTTGAGAAGTTGGGGCGCGCAATCTTTTAGCGATGCCTTTGGAACTTCAATAAGAAATTATATGAAGAAATTTGGAGGTTACGATACCTCTTTTGTTCAGCCGGAGAAAAATCCCAGGGTGAATATAAAAGCTTATAGAGCTTAGATTTCTTTTTGAAATATAAAAATAGCAGGCCTCTTATGGAGGTCTGTTTTTGTTTTACTCCATTCAGAAACCGGTTTAGTTACGATATATTCTGTAGGTAGAGTAAGGTCACAAGCTACGCAAAGCCTGGTAGTTGGATGTAAAAGCTGCAGAAAGTCTTCCAGTAACTTATTATTTCGGTAAGGAGTTTCAATAAAAATTTGAGCTTCCTGTTTTTCTGAAGAAAGTCGCTCTAAATCTTTAATTTCCTTTTTTCTTTCTTTTTTATCTATAGGTAAATAGCCGTTAAAGGTAAAACGCTGCCCGTTCATTCCGCTGCCCATCATTGCCAGTAGAATTGAAGAGGGCCCAACTAATGGAATTACCTGAATGCCTTCATTATGAGCGATTTTTACAATTTCAGCACCTGGATCTGCAACGCCGGGACAACCGGCTTCGCTAAGTAGCCCCACATTTTTTCCTTCTTTACAGTCATTTAGAAAGGAAGGAATTTCAGTAGCTTCAGTAAATTTATTTAAGCTGAAAAACTTTAAAATAGATTGCTGTTTCTCCGGAAGTAGTTGTTTTATATGTCTCCGAGCTGTTTTCTCATTTTCAGCAATATAGATATCCAGGTCTTCCATAATTTCTTTAACCTGAATAGGTAAAACCTGCATGGGGTTCGCCGCTCCCATAGTAGTGGGAATCAGATAAAGTTTTCCTGAATATCTAAAGTCTGCCATTATGCTTTGTTTTCTTCCTTCAGCTGATCTGCTATTTTTTCGCAAGCCTCATCGAGCATTTGGTACACATTTTCAAACCCGTGCTCGCTACCAAAATATGGGTCAGGAACATCTACATTTTCCGCAGGGAAAATTACATCCAGGATTAATTGTACTTTAGCGCGATCGTCGTCATTTCTGGCAAGAGAGATCACATCTTTAAAATTCTGATTGTCCATCACATAAATGCGATCAAATCTATCAAAATCTTCAGCCTGGAATTGTCTTCCGCGCTGATAAGTGATATCCAGGTTGTTCTTTTTTGCTATCGCAATAGATCGTGGGTCTGGAGAGTCGTCTATATGATAATCTCCCGTTCCGGCTGAATCTACAAAAACCTGGGATTGGTCTACTTTAGATTTTAAAATTCCCTCGGCAAGCGGTGATCTGCATATGTTGCCCAGGCACACCATCAATACCTTAGTCTTCATAAAAAATACGTTTATATTGTAAGTTTCTTGTTGAGGTCTTCAACAAATTTCTTGAATTGCTTATCTGTAGTAGATAAGTTATCTACCGTTTTGCAAGCGTGTAAAACGGTGGCATGATCGCGTTTTCCAATTTGTGAACCAATGCTTGCCAAAGAAGCTTTTGTGAACTTTTTAGCAAAGAACATAGCCAGTTGTCTTGCCTGTACAATATGCCTTTTACGGGTTTTAGACTGCAAAGTTTGTACATCCATCTGGAAATAATCACTCACCACTTTCTGAATATAATCTATAGAAACTTCACGCTTGGTATTTTTCACGTAGTTGTCTACGATCTTTTTAGCAAGTTCTAAAGTGATATCTTTTTTGTTGAAAGAAGAGTGGGCGATAAGCGAAATAATAGCGCCTTCCAGTTCGCGGATATTTGTTTTAATATTATTAGCTAAAAACTCTACGATCTCTTCCGGCATTTCTACGCCGTCGCGATAAAGTTTGTTTTTAATAATAGAGATTCTGGTTTCAAAATCTGGATGTTGCAGTTCTGCCGAAAGTCCCCATTTAAATCTTGAAAGCAGGCGTTGTTCAATATCCTGCATATCTACCGGTGCTTTATCACTGGTAAGAATTACCTGTTTACCGTTTTGGTGTAAATGGTTAAAAATATGGAAAAATACATCCTGGGTTCCCGCTTTTCCTGAAAGCAATTGGATATCATCCACAATTAAAACATCAATGATCTGGTAAAAATGAATAAAATCGTTTCGGTTATTTTTCTTTACAGATTCTATATACTGTTGTGTAAATTTTTCTGCCGAAATATATAAAACGGTTTTTTCAGGGTATTTATCTTTAATTTCAACTCCAATCGCGTGAGCTAAATGAGTTTTTCCCAATCCAACACCACCAAAAATTAGCAGCGGATTAAAAGAAGTTCCACCCGGTTTATTGGCCACAGCTAATCCTGCCGATCTTGCCAATCGGTTGGAATCTCCTTCCAGGAAATTCTCAAAATTGTAACTCGGGTTAAGCTGTGATTCGATCTTTACATTTCTAATTCCCGGAATTATAAAAGGATTCTTTAATTCGGGATTTTTATTCTTTATGGGGACATCTACTTCCTGGGAAGCCATGTTGCTACGCTGGGTGCTCGGAATTTTCTCGGTAAACGGCATTTTGTTTCCGTAGGTATTTTCCATTTTGATCACATAGACCAATTTCGCTTTTTCTCCTAATTCTTTAGTAAGCGAAACTTTTAAAAGCTTTACGTAGTGTTCTTCTAACCATTCGTAAAAAAACTTAGACGGCACCTGTATGCTAAGTGCACAATCTGTAAGTTTTACTGCTTGTATAGGTTCAAACCACGTTTTATATGCCTGTGGAGTGATGTTATCTTTGATAAAAGCCAGACAGCTATTCCAAACTGATTGCGCAGTTTTTGACATGCTTTGTTTTGTATTATTTTAGGTTAGTAGTGGTTTATAAGCAGTTAAAAGATATAGGGGTCTTTCAACTTGAGTGGAACAAATATGTGAACAAATTATCTAATAAAAAAACCTATTTAGGGTTGAATTTTAAGAAAATTTTATGCATACTTAAATCCGCTTATGAAAGTACAAAACCTCGTTCACTTTACCTGTTAAATTCAATATGAAAAGTCACGTATCTTATGTTAAAGTCCGCTATGCGGAAACCGATCAAATGGGAGTGGTGCATCACGGGAATTACGCCCAATACTTTGAAATAGCCCGCCTTGATTGGCTTTCGGCATTAGGAATTTCCTATAAGACTATGGAAGAAAACGGCGTAATGTTACCGGTTTATGAACTCAATACAAAGTTTTTAAAGCCGGCAGTTTTTGAAGACGAGCTTGAAATTGAAGTGAAACTGAAGGAACTTCCGTCGGTAAAAATTACTTTTGAGTATTTAATTTATAATCAAAATAAAGAGTTGCTCACTAAAGCATTTACTACCCTTGTTTTTATGGATTCCAAAACCAAAAGACCAATTCGTTGCCCAAAATATATCTTAGAGAAGTTGAAGTAGATGTACGGTTTTATATTCTTAAATCATTCCGTCATCCTGAACTTGTTTCAGGATCTAAGGTGTGTAAAATTATTTTAGGTTAGAATCCCAAAGTGAATTCGTGATAAAGTCTGAAAAGAGTTCAGCCAGACGATATGTATCTTTGAATTTCTTCAAGTATTTTACATAATCATTCAATCCTCCAATTTCTTAATCTCAACTTTATAAGTAGTATCGAATTTTTCAAAAATAGCTTCTGCATCTTTTTTCCTTACAGAAATATAGATCTTACAATCTAACTCCAGTTTTTGTTCAATAATATTGAGGTTGTTTTCCTTTATTAATCGCATCACGATATTCATTTCAGGATAATCGAAACTGATCTCGAAAAGCTCATCTATGGTTCGTTTAACGATATTGGCTTCTTCCAGTGCCATTTGCGCTGCGGTCTTGTAGGCATTTATAAGTCCGCCCACACCGAGTTTTACTCCGCCAAAATATCTGACTACCACAATTAGAATGTTGGTAACCTCAAAAGATTGAATTTGACCATAAATTGGCATTCCTGCAGAGTTGGAAGGTTCGCCGTCATCATTGGCGCGATATTGAATATCGGCTTCAGATTTTCCAAATTGCCAGGCATAACACCAGTGCCTCGCTTTATGATGTTTTGTTTTTAATTCTTCTAAACGAATATTTGCTTCTTCTTCTGTCTTAACCGGAAATGCGTAGCCAAAGAATTTTGAATTCCTATCCTTAAATAAGACTTCGGGCGAAGCTTTGGTTATGGTTTTATAGGTGTCTTTCATTATTACTAATTTTTAGACCTCACAGGTTTCTAAAACCTGTGAGGTCTTCTTGAAAAAACTACTGGCTACTCGCCACCAAAATAATACTTATCACGGCTAGCGCAATTCCAATCCAGTTTTTCTTTAAGAGAACTTCTTTAAAAAGTACGATTCCCAGTATGGTTGAGGCTAACACAATTCCCACGTGGTTCAGGGTAAAGATCACAGAATTTTCAAAGCCAGGATATCGCAGTGCCATTACTAAGAAATAGATCGAAAAATAATTGGGAATTCCCAGCGCAATTCCTCCTGCTATATTTTTCCAGGTAATTTTTAGTTTTCCTAAAACTGCCTGTCCAATTAAGATCGTGGTTCCAATAATACCGGCGACTCCAAATATACTGGAAGAGAAAAGCCCCACATCGGTTTCAGAAACATAGAAATTTTCAAGGTAGTTTATCGTGGTGTCAATAATCCCACTGCCCACGAAAACCAGCAAAGGAAATATGAGGTTTTCTTTCTTTATGCTAATTCCTTTTTTCGTTTTAATAGAACTCAAATAAACCGCCGCGAGGGCGAGAATAATTCCGGTAACTTTTAAAAATCCAAGGCTTTCATTATAAATAAAAATTCCGAAGAAAACGGGAATTGCAACCGACATTTTGGTAGCTACTGAAACCACTGAAAGGCCACTACGCTGCGTGGTAATTGCCGCGAGATTAAAAACCGTTATAAACATAGCGCCCAAAAATACTGTTCCCAGAAACCAGGATTCTGAAGGGATTCTTACCAGATCGTCAATACTTTCAATATAGCCGAAAAAGCCCACGATACAGGCGATAAAATAATTGACAATGATGGCCTGGAGTGTGTTCACTCCATATTTTTTGTACAGCCTGAAAACCACAAAAATAACCGTGGAAGAAAGTATACTAAGCAGTAGATAGATCAAAATAACTCTTTTTTAGCAGTAAATAAATCGATCACATCTTCGCGGGTAGGTTCAATATTCCAGGTATGAATTCCTAAATTTTTAGCAGCCTCGGTATTTTCCCTGGTGTCATCTATAAAAAGACATTCTTGTGGCTTTAAATCGTGTTGCTCTAGCACATACTCATAAATTTCAGCATCGGGTTTTCTAAAATTGATCTCGTGAGAAAGATAAAAAGCGTCAAAACAAGCTTTAAAATCTTCAAAAAACGGTACATTTTCTTTCACCCAATCTATATGAATTTCGTTGGTATTGCTTAACAGAATTAACTGGTAGTTTTTTTCTGCGGAAAGCTTTTTTAAAAACTGGTAACGGTATTCCGGAAAACCTATTAGAATCGCGTTCCAGGAATTTTTAAACTGTTTTTCCTGAAGCTGGGAATATTCAGTTTGATAAGATTTTACAAATTCTGAAGAAGAAATCAATCCTTTTTCATATTGTTGATTAATATCCAGCAAACTTTCTGAAAGTTCTTCGATTTCATGTTTATTCATTTCGCGCATCGTAGCCGGCTTGTCCAGGTTGATGAATACGTCTCCAAAATCGAATATTATTGTTTTAATCATTCTTGTAAATTTTTAAAGTATCCCGCTCCAGAGTGGTTTCTGAAAACATTTTTCCCGAAAATTCCGGTGCCTTTACGCCTTTATGAAATTCAGAAATCCCGGTAAAAACTCTCGCTTCATCCCAAAGATTGGCATCAATAAAAGTCTGAAGCGTTTTTGCACCACCCTCAATAATTACCGATTGCAAATTATTTCGATATAAAACCTCACAAATTTGTTCAGGTAAATTTTGCTGAAAATCTAGCTTTTCAAACATCAAATTATCTTCTGAACTTCTTACATTATCGGTTAAAACAATGGTTTTTATAGTACCATCAAACAATTCAGAATCCTGGGGAATTTTTAATTCTTTGTCTATCACCACCCGAACCGGGTTTTCGCCCTTCCAAAGCCTGGTGTTTAGTTTGGGATTATCGGCAATTGCTGTATTAGTACCCACTAAAATAGCCTGTTCTTTACTACGCCATTTATGCACCAGTTGTTTTGAATATTGATTCGTGATCCAAACTGGCTCGCGTTTTTCCTGGATTTTTGGAGCGATAAAACCGTCGGCGGTTTGCGCCCATTTCAAAATAATATAGGGGCGTTTTTTTTGATGAAAAGTAAAAAAGCGTTTGTTGAGCTTCTGGCATTCTTTCTCCAAAACTCCCACCTTAACTTCGCAACCGGCTTCCATTAATTTTTTAATGCCCCGTCCGGCAACTTCAGCAAAAGGATCTACAGTGCCAATCACCACTTTTTTAATGCCCTTAGCGATAATTAGGTCGCTACAAGGCGGCGTTTTTCCAAAATGGCTGCAGGGTTCAAGGCTTACATAGATGGTAGATTTTTTTAAAAGCGATTCATCTTTCACAGAATTTACCGCATTTACTTCGGCGTGTGGGGCTCCTGCTTTTTGGTGCCAGCCTTCGCCAATAATTCTATCTTTATGAACAATTACGCTGCCTACCAGCGGATTAGGATAGGTTGCTTCCAGTCCGTTTTTGGCCAGTTCGATACAGCGTTTTATATATTTTTCGTGTATATTCACGCCTCTAAAATAGGATTATTTACCAAGAATGAGCACGCTAAAAATACGGGAAATTCAACCCGAAGACAATCAACAAGTTGCCGAAGTAGTAAGAACGGTTTTAGTAGAAATGGGTGTACCTAAAGTAGGCACCGCCTATGAGGACGAAGCTTTGGACGATATGTTTGCTACTTACCAACAGCCGAGAATGAATTATTTTGTGGTGGAAGAGGAAGGAAAGGTTATTGGTGGCGCCGGAATTGCCCCGTTAATTGGACTGGAAGAAAAAATATGTGAACTGCAAAAAATGTATTTTCTCCCTGAAGCTCGCGGGAAAGGTTTGGGCGCACAAATGATGGATACCTGTCTTAAATTTGCAAAATCAGAAGGTTTCGAGCAATGTTATATTGAAACCCTGCCGTATATGGAAAGCGCCAGAAAGCTCTACGGCCGTAGCGGATTCAAATCTTTAAATAAGCCTATTGGCGACACTGGGCATTACAATTGCACGATGTGGATGATTAAGGATGTTTAGGAAAAATAGTGAAGAGTGAAAAGTGAATAGTGAAAATTAAAGAGAAAACAGACAACTCACAACTGAGAACTGACAACCCACAACCGGAAAGATGAAACTAAACGCACAAAAAGGAACATTTTTTAAAACGCTGGAAAACGAATATCCTCCCGAAGAAATATTTTCTTTTTTTTTTATGCTAACAGAAGCCTTTTTCAAGATCAATCGGTTAAATCTTGCTTTAAATCCTGAAATTGAAATTGATAAAAATCAGGTTCAGCAATTAGAGTCAGCCTTAGCTCGTTTAAAAAACCATGAACCCATTCAGCATATTATTGGAGAAACAGAATTTTTCGGATTGACTTTTAAAGTTGATAAAAATGTATTGGTGCCAAGACCGGAAACCGAAGAATTGGTGCAATGGGTTTTAGATGATTTCGCTTCAGAGAAAAAAGCATTGAAGATTCTGGATATAGGAACCGGCAGCGGCTGCATAGCCATAAGTCTGGCGAAAAATCTTCCAAAAGCTCAGATTTCAGCAATAGATATTTCTGAAAAAGCCTTGCAAATAGCGAAAATTAATGCTGAAATTAACAACGCTAAGATTAATTTTATTCTAGAAGATATTTTAAAAACCGAAGCTCTAAACGGAGACTGGAATATTATAGTATCCAATCCGCCATACGTTCGGGAGCTGGAGAAAAAGGAAATGCACCGAAATGTTTTAGATTACGATCCGCCAGGCGCATTGTATGTTAAAGATAATAATCCTTTACTTTTCTACGATAAAATCACGAAATTGGCCAAAACCGCTTTAAATCCGGGTGGAAAACTCTATTTTGAGATCAACCAATACTTGGCAGAAGAAACCGAAAAAATGATGCAGAAATATGGTTTTAGCACCGAATTACGAAAGGATCTTTTTGGGAATTTTAGGATGTTAAGAGGTGAGATAAACTAATCCTGCGAGTTTCTTTTAACCTCGTAGTTATTTTTAGCAGGAAAAGTGTAAAATATAGAATCAGGCTTGTCAAAAGACATTCGCCACGAATACACGAATATTTTTAGGTATAAGAATACTTAAATCTTTTGTCACTTCGAGCGCAGTCGAGAAGTCTGGTTTGCAAATAAAAATCTATTGTGTTTTGAAAAATAACAATAAAAAACAACTTAAAAGTATTGCCGTTTTTTGTGCAAGCAGCGAAGGTAATGACGAAAAAATATACACCGAATCTTATCGCTTAGGTAAAGTTTTAGCTCAAAAAAATATTCAACTCATTTTTGGTGGAAGCAAACTCGGCTTAATGGGACAGGTTGCTGCCGGAGCACTGCAAAATGGAGGCGAAGTAATTGGGGTGATTCCAGATTTTTTAAAAACCAAAGAAGTGGTACATACCGGTTTAACCGAATTGATCACCACCAAAGATATGCACGAGCGGAAGCTTAAAATGCACGAATTAAGTGATGGTTTTATAGCCCTGCCCGGCGGTTTTGGAACTTTTGAAGAGCTTTTTGAAATCGTAACCTGGGGACAATTAGGGCTTCATCAAAATCCCATTGGATTATTAAATATTAACGGGTTTTACGACGATCTTATCGCAATGCTTAAAACCATGGTGAGAAAAGGTTTGCTTAGAAAAGAGAATTTTGATCTTTTGCTTATTGCTGAAAATATAGAAGAACTCCTGGAAAAAATGCATAATTTTAAACCTATGCCGGTTCCCAAATGGATGAATAAAGATCAGACCTAAATTAAGACATTATGAAAATCCATAAACTTCAAATATATAGTGATAATTTAAAAGAGCAACTACGTTTTTATCGGGATACCTTAAATCTAAAGATCACCGATAATAGCGATGATTATTTTGAAGTTGAAACCGGCTATTCCACTTTAAGATGTCAGCAGAAAGAAAACGCTACAGCTTATCATATCGCATTTCATATCCCCGATAATCAACATAAGGAAGCCCTGGAATGGGTGAAAGAACGGGTTCCGGTTTTACGAGGAAACGGACAGGAAATTGTAGATTTTATGGCGTGGAGTGCGAAGTCGCTTTATTTCTACGATAAAGACAAAAATATAATTGAATTCATTTCCCGGGAAAGTTTCAGTAAACCGGGATCGGCATTATTTTCAGAAAAAAGTATTTTGGGAATTAGTGAAGTTGGCCTTGTGACTGAAAATATAACAGAGAAATTCAACTTTCTAAATGCCAATTTTGAATTGGAGAAATATGATGGCGATTTTGAGCATTTTTGTGCGATAGGCGATGACGAAGGTCTGCTCATCACCATAAACCAAAAACTTAAAGATTGGTTTCCTACAGATGATAAAGCGTTTAAATCTGAATTTAAAATTGAATTTTCGCACCAGGAAAAACAGCATTCCCTTATTTTTGAAGACGATCAATTAAAAGCCCAGCAATAACTTACCAGCCTTTTATGAATACCGAAGAAAAGATCAAGCAGTTACGCGAAGAATTACACCGCCATAATTATTTATATTATATAGAGGATAAGCCCGAGATCAGCGATTACGATTTTGATATGAAGCTGAAAGAATTGCAGGAGCTGGAAGAGAATAATCCTGAATTTGATGATCCTAATTCTCCCACACGCCGTGTAGGTGGTGCGATAACTAAAAATTTTGAGACCGTAGTTCACGATTATAGAATGTATTCGCTTTCCAATTCTTACTCTAAAGAAGAGTTGGAAGACTGGGAAAAGCGAATCGAAAAATCTATTGGTGGTAAAGTACAGTATGTTTGCGAATTAAAATACGATGGCGCTTCTATTAGCCTGACCTATGAAGATGGTAAACTAAAACGTGCGGTTACGCGTGGAGATGGTTTTCAGGGAGATGATGTGACCAATAATATAAAAACCATAAGGTCTGTGCCTTTAAAGCTGAAGGGCGAATTTCCGCAGAAATTTGATATTCGGGGTGAAATTGTTTTGCCTTACGAAGGTTTTGCAAAAATGAATGCCGAAAGGGTAGAAGCCGGCGAAGAACCTTATGCAAATCCTAGAAATACTGCTTCAGGAAGTTTGAAACTTCAGGATAGTGCCGAGGTTGCCAAAAGACCTTTAGATTGCCTGCTGTATAGTTTGGTAGCCGATAGTTTACCGGTAAAATCACAATTTGAAGGCCTTGAAAAAGCCAGGGATTGGGGTTTTAAAGTTCCACCTGAAGCCGAGTTAAAAAACAGTATTGCTGAAGTGTTAGATTACGTAAATTATTGGGACCAACACCGCCACGATTTACCTTATGAAACCGATGGGGTAGTGGTGAAAGTAAATAGTTTTGATCAGCAGGATGAATTAGGCTATACCGCCAAATCCCCACGTTGGGCAATGGCTTATAAATTTAAGGCTGAACAGGAGAGCACCAAATTAAATAAGATCACTTACCAGGTTGGGAGAACCGGAGCGATCACTCCGGTGGCCAATCTTGAACCGGTGCAATTGGCTGGAACCACCGTAAAACGTGCATCTTTACATAATGCCGATCAAATTGAGAAACTGGATGTGCGGGAAGGAGATACCGTTTTTGTAGAAAAAGGAGGCGAAATTATTCCGAAGATTGTGGGGGTTGATTTCACTAAAAGAAATCCGGAAACTCCCGAAACAAAATATGCTGAGACCTGTCCCGAATGTGATAGCGAATTAATAAGAAAGGAAGGCGAGGCCCAACATTACTGCCCTAATTATAATGGTTGTCCGCCGCAAATTATAGGAAGAATTCAGCATTTTATTTCTCGAAAAGCAATGGATATTGAAGGCCTGGGCGGTGAAACCGTTGGTTTGTTGGTGAATGCTAATTTGATTACCAATTATGCCGATCTCTATACACTTAAAAAAGAAGATGTTCTTCCATTGGAACGAATGGCAGAGAAATCGGCAGAAAACCTTATTAGTGGAATTGAAAAATCTAAAGAAATTCCTTTTGAACGGGTTTTATTTGCCCTTGGAATAAGATATGTGGGCGAAACCGTAGCTAAAAAACTCGCAAAACATTACAAAAATATAGATGCTTTGGCTTCGGCTTCAACCGAAGATCTTACAGCGGTTGATGAAATTGGAGAACGCATCGCCGAAAGTGTAACCGATTTCTTTGCTTCCGAAGAAAACAGGGAGATCGTTCAGCGTTTAAAGGACTACGGACTCCAATTGGAAATTGCTGCAGAAGAACTGGAAAACCAGAGCGATTTACTTGAGGGTAATACTTTTGTGATTTCCGGGGTTTTTGAAAAGGTTTCCAGGAATGAACTCAAGAAAATGATAGAAGATAATGGCGGAAAAGTTTCCGGCTCAATTTCAGGAAAAACCGATTATCTGGTTGCAGGCGAAAATATGGGCCCAAGTAAATTAGCAAAAGCAGAAAAACTGGGAACTAAAATTATTTCAGAAGAAGAATTCCTGGAGATGTTATCTTGAATCTGGATACACTTTAAAAACTTCATTATTAGAAATCTGAATTCAAAAAAAATACATATTTTTGTATCTAAGTGAATACACTTAGAAGAATGTGTTTTATAGAGAAAACAGTAGAATTTGACAAGTGGTTAAGAAAATTAAAAGATTTGAGGGCAAAATCTAAAATTTTGTTACGAATCCAGAAACTGGAAAACGACGAACACTTTGGAGACTGTAAACCTGTTGGAGATGGAATAAGTGAGCTCAGAATTAATTATGCAAAAGCTTACAGAATCTACTTTAAAGAAACCGATGGGAAAATTATTATTCTGTTGGTGGGGGGAGATAAATCAACCCAACAAAAGGACATCGAAAAAGCAAAAGAAATTTGGAGCAAATTAAAAAATTAAGAATGGAAACATCAAAATTTGATATTGCAGATTACTTGGACAGCAACGAAATGATTGCCGAATATCTTAATTCTGTTTTAGAAGAAGGGGATACTTCAGATTTAATTATTGCATTAAGGCATATTTCAAAGGCTATCGGAATGACAAAAATTGCTGATGAAACCGGGTTAAGTCGGCCTAGTATATACAAAGCTTTATCTGATGGGGCAAAACCACAATTTTCAACAATAATGAAAGTTTTAAAAGCTGTAGGCGGGCAAATTAAAATCAACCCGATTTCAAATTAAACGTAATTCATTATCACTTTAATTCTCTCATTCAAAATTGAATAAAAAGATATTTCCTAACTTTTCAAGAATCACTATACCTCAATCTTGACTCCGTTGGTTTCAATATTATTTTTATCATCTAAATAAAAATCAATTCTTCCCAGGTAAAGTCCGTAGCAACCCACCTGGTTTACTAAAACCTTTTTACCGGCTTTGTTGGTTTCAACCGTTGGTTTCTCTAAGAAGGTATGGGTGTGGCCGCCAATAATTAGGTCTATATTTTTAGTGGTTTGCGCTAGTTTAATATCAGAAATCTTATCGCTGCTGTATTTGTAGCCTAAATGCGAAAGGCAAATAACCAGGTCGCAATTCTTTTCTTCTTTTAGAATTCGGCTCTGATCCTGCGCAATTTCTATAGGATTAAGGTATTTTGTTTCCTTATAAAGACTATCATTCACCAGGCCTTGTAACTCAATTCCCAAGCCAAAAATGCCAATTTTCACTCCGTCTTTGGTGAAAATTTTATGATCGTGAGTTTGCCCATCCATTACCGTATTGCTGAAATCATAATTGGAAGAAATAAAATCAAATTCGGCGTGCGGAAGTTGCGCATATAAGCCATCTATCCCATTATCAAAATCGTGGTTTCCAATGGTAGCTGCGTCGTATTTCATTTTGCTCATCAGCTTAAATTCCAATTCGCCTCCATAGAAATTAAAGTAAGGCGTCCCCTGAAAAATATCCCCGGCGTCTAATAATAATGTATTCGGATTTTCATTTTTAATCTGCTGAATTAAAGTCGCTCGCCTGGCCACCCCGCCCATATTAGGATTCCTGGAATCATCGGGTCCAAAAGGTTCTATATGGCTATGCACATCGTTGGTGTGTAAAATGGTAATGTGCTTCTTGTAGCTAGATTTAAATGAAAGTGAACTTAGGCCACCAATTCCTATAAAGGCTGTGGCTGCTGAGGTTTGTTGTATAAAATTTCTTCTTTTCATTTCGTGTTACTTTCTAATAAACCTATTGTCTTTATCAACTTTTAAAGTATCTACCTTCTTAAAGTAATCTATAATAGCGTTACGTAGTTTATAATCTACTTTATTAAGTGTTATAGGATCTTTAAAAAAGCTCATATTATCGCCGCCTTGCTGTAGATAATCTGAAGTAGCTACAAAATAGGTTTTATCCTCATCAATCTCTTCACCGTTTATTTTTGCGCCGATAACTTTGTAATCCTGATCCATTTCAATCTGAATCCCACTTACAGGATGCGCGGTTTTTGCCTGTTCCAGGTAAGTAAGCATTTCCTTAATTTTTTCCCCGGAAAGTTCGGCTACCACAATTTCATTTTCGAAAGGCATGAGAGCGTACGCACTTCGGGCAGAAATATTTTCTTTATTAAGGCTAGATCTAATTCCGCCGTGGTTTAACAAAACCATATCTATCTCGTTTCCTGTTCTGCTTTTAAAAACAGGACCGGCTTGCTCCATAACCACATCGGCCATTAAATTCCCTATCGCAGTATTTAGATCGCCATCACTTTTTACCATAGCGCGAGGATTGTAAGCTAAAGTGCTATCCAATGTATTGTTTAAATGCTCTTTAAATGGCTGTATAAATTCTTCTATTTCAGCATTTGCTTTAACCTTTTCGTCTACAGCGATGCGGTGGCCTTTAATTTCGGCAGTTTCAATCGAATTCCCTTTGCAGCCTAAAACGATTATGGCTAGCAGCAGATAAATACCAGAGGTGAATGTTTTCATTTAAATTTCATTAAAAAAGCAAAGATAAATAGATTATCCGGCTGGGCTAAAGTTTTGCTTTTCAAAATTTGATAGTAATTCAGCGAAAAAAGCGAGCATTATATCGAAAAAATCTTGCTTAACCTTAAAAACAGTAATGCTAATGCAAAAAAAGATAATAATAGCCGCAATATTTTTATATTTTCGGCTTGCAATTTAATGAAAATGAGTCTTTTTCAGTATTTGTTGTTACTTCTATTTCCGCTGTTGGGGGTGAATTTATATGCCACCATAGGGGACGTGGATTGGTTAATGCGGGTCACTCAGCTTATATTTATTCTGGGAGTTTTTATTATTTATTTAAAACGGGATAAAAAGCCCACCTATAATGCAATTATATTTTTCAGCTTTTTCTTGTTAGCACAAATAATCGGTTTAATTTTTAATACCCTTAACTTAGAACTTCTTTTGCTACTATGTTATATTGGCGCCTATTTTGGCTTAAGTAGGGAAGCTTTTCAACATACACAACGGCAAACCGCCAGTAAAACCATACTTTTATATTTTATCTTACTAATTGCGGTAAATACTTATTTATTACTGACGCATGTAATTGAGTTGAAAAGCTACATGAGTAGTAATCTGGAATTTGCTATTTATATATTTTATTACCTTAATTTACTAATTCTGGGTATTGTGGCGCTTATTTATTATTTGAATTCCTATTCAAGAAAATCAGTTTACTTTATTACCCTGGTGCTGGCTTTTATATTCGCTGATGTCTTTAGGGATGCCGCCCATTTCTATTTAAAAGATTCTGCAATTTTAATTACAGGTAATTTTCTTTGGTTTACCGGCTTAATATTCTGCCTGTTCTTTTTCCTCACTCCAGAGCGTAAACTTCGCCTGATGAACCTTGTGTGATTTTCCTTAAAGATGTTTTAATCCTGTTTATTTTTTAACAGAAAAATCAAAGCTGTTAAATATGTGCTTCATTTGAAAACCAGCAGTGAATTTTACTTTCTGAAATTGACAAAATCAATACATTTGCTGCCCGAAATTTTTGCATTTTTCACTCTTTTCAGAAAATAGGGCAAATATTTTCGATTATCATCAAAACAAAAAATAGAATGAAGTCATTTATTGGTACCGGTGTAGCTTTGATAACTCCTTTTAAGGAAGATTTATCTGTAGATGTGCAAGCACTGGAAAACCTGGTAGAAAACCAGATCGCAAATGGAGTAGATTACCTGGTGGTTTTAGGTACAACCGCCGAGAGTGCCAGTCTTGATAAAGAAGAAAAACAACTTGTAATAGATACCGTAGTTAAGCAGAATAATAAACGCCTGCCTTTGGTTTTAGGTCTTGGTGGGAATAACACGCGTGTAGTATGTAATGAGTTGGAGTCTGGGGATTTCTCAGGATTTGAAGCTATACTTTCGGTTTCACCTTTTTATAACAAACCAACCCAGGAAGGTATTTACCAGCATTTTAAAGCTGTAGCTGCCGCTTCGCCGCTGCCGTTAATTCTTTATAATGTACCGGGTAGAACAGCTTCTAATATGCTTCCGGAAACTATAAACCGTATCGCGAGAGATTTTGATAATGTTATTGGGGTGAAAGAAGCTGCCGGTGATATGGTACAGGCTATGAAATTAATAAGTTTGGTGCCAAAAGATTTCCTTGTAATTTCGGGAGACGATATGCTTACTTTGCCTATGATCTTAGCCGGAGGGAAAGGAGTGATCTCGGTAATCGGGCAGGGATTGCCTGCGGAATTCTCTAAAATGGTTTTTCTGGGATTAGAAGGGAAAGCATCTGAAGCATACGCACTTCATTATAAATTGCAACGATCTATAGACTTGATTTTTGCTGAAGGAAATCCCGCCGGAATTAAAGCTTTACTTGCTTTAAAAGGGAGTATTCAAAATTACCTAAGATTACCATTGTTGAAAGCTACACCTGCACTTCAGCAGCAAATTGAAGATTTTCTGAAAAATTTTAAATAAACTAGCGAGGAGTATTTAAATCTCGAATATCGAGTAAATTTTAAAAACTAATTACAGAGACTGTCTGAAAAGTTTGGTTTCGTCAAGCTGAACTTGTTTCAGCTTCTAACATGTTTTGAATATCAACATTTTAGATTCTGAAATGAATTCAGAATGACGATTTAAATTCTTTTCAGACAGTCTTATTTTTTCAGCTTGGACCTTAATTTCCCCA
The DNA here is from genome assembly GCF_900168265.1 of Salegentibacter salarius. Classification (GTDB taxonomy): domain Bacteria; phylum Bacteroidota; class Bacteroidia; order Flavobacteriales; family Flavobacteriaceae; genus Salegentibacter; species Salegentibacter salarius. The sequence goes on from NZ_FVZF01000018.1 coordinate 21,031, forward strand.
TTTTCAGTATAATAAAAAGGGAGTTAAAAGGTTGTCTAAGGTGGGTACACAAAGTTTTTTTTATACTAAAGAAAAATGTACTTTTGCCAGATGTTTTTACAAATGATGAAGAAAGCAATTTTATTAGCGGCAGTTTTAATGCTAACGGTGTCCTGCGGGGAATATCAGGAATTACTTAAAAGCGATGATAGCGGAAAGAAATATAGCTATGCCGAGCAGTTGTACAACGAAGCCCAGGAAGAAGGCGATAAACGTAAATATCGCAAAGCCTTAAGGTTGTTTGAACAAATTGTTCCGGAATATCGTGGGAAACCCCAGGGAGAAAAGCTTAGCTTTTTATTTGCAAACACTTATTATGAATTAGGCGATTATTACCTTTCTTCATACGAGTTTGAGCGTTTTCAGCAATCTTATCCTAATAGTGAGAAAGTAGAAGAGGCAGCTTTTAAAAAGGCAAGAAGTTTTTACGAACTTTCCCCAAGTTATGCTCTGGATCAAACCGATACTGATAAGGCAGTTGCAGAACTTCAGGCTTATCTAAATACATATCCGGAAGGCGAACATGTAGAAGAAGCCAACGATATGGCGGCTGAATTGCGTATAAAACTGGAAAAAAAGGAATACGAAATTGCCAAGCAATATCATTTAACAGGAGAAGCAAGAGCCGGAAATTACCGGGCTGCTATCACCTCGTTTACAAACTTTTTAGCTAATAATCCCGGGTCTCCGTTTAGAGAAGGCGCACATTATTACAGGTTCGATTCGGCTTACCAATTGGCTGTAAATAGTTTTAGGGATTTAATGGAAGAGCGCCTTAGAGAAGCGCTGGAATTTTACCAGACTTACAAAAAGTATTATCCGGAAGGCGAATATATTGAGCCTATGGAAGCTTCAGTAGAAGATATAAAATCACGCTTACAAAATTTTTAATAGTAGAAGAAAGATGGATATTAAAAAGACAGACGCACCAATTAACACAATTACCTTCGATAAGAACAAGGTAGACGAGCCAACTAATAACATATACGAGGCTATTTCTGTGGTTGCAAAAAGAGCAAACCAGATCAATTCTGAGATCAAAAAAGAATTATTGGAAAAGCTTGACGAATTTGCTACTTATAACGACAGTCTTGACGAGATCTTTGAGAATAAAGAGCAAATTGAGGTTTCTAAGTTTTACGAAAAACTTCCAAAACCACACGCACTTGCTATGCAGGAATGGTTAGACGGTAAGATCTATTACCGAAACACTAAAGATTCTGAAGCAGAAGCTTAATTAAGATGTCTGTACTAAAAGGCAAAAAAGTGCTTTTGGGCATAAGTGGCGGTATTGCTGCCTATAAATCTGCATTTTTAGTACGCTTGTTTATTAAAGCCGGTGCACAGGTAAAAGTTGTGATGACGCCGGCTGCTAAAGAATTTGTTACTCCGCTTACACTTTCTACCTTGTCTAAGAACGAGGTATTTTCTTCTTTTACAGAAGATGATGAAGATGAGCAATGGAACAACCATGTAGAACTCGGCCTTTGGGCCGATTTTATGGTTTTGGCCCCTGCCACAGCCAATACCCTATCTAAAATGGCTTCGGGGAATAGTGACAACTTTTTGCTCGCAACCTACCTATCTGCTAAATGTCCGGTATTCTTTGCACCAGCAATGGATTTGGATATGTTTAAGCACCCTTCCACAAAAAATAGTTTTGAGAGCCTTAAATCCTACGGAAATATTATGATTCCCGCAGGAACCGGTGAACTTGCCAGTGGTTTAAAAGGCGAAGGTAGAATGGCAGAGCCCGAGGAGATCATCGAATTTTTGGAAAACTATTTTTCTGAAAATTTACCGCTGCAGGGAAAGAAAATTTTAATTACCGCCGGCCCAACTTACGAGGCTATAGATCCGGTTCGTTTTATTGGAAACCATTCCAGTGGAAAAATGGGCTTTGAACTTGCCAAAAAAGCCGCTGAACTTGGAGCTGAGGTGATCCTTATTTCCGGCCCTACACATTTGGAAATCGATGATCCAAAGATCAACTTAATTAGAGTAGTTAGTACAAGAGAAATGTACACCGCTGTACATGATCATTTTGAAAATGTAGATGTGGCGATTGCTGCTGCCGCGGTTTCAGATTATAAACCGAAGATCGTAGCGGCTCAAAAAATAAAAAAGGCCGAAGAAAATCTAAGCCTGGAACTTACCAAAACCCAGGATATTCTCTTGTCGATGGGGAAAAAGAAAACCCATCAAAAACTTATTGGTTTTGCTTTAGAAACCAATAACGAATTGGAACACGCCCGGGGAAAACTCTTAAAGAAAAACCTGGATTTTATAGTGCTTAATTCTATGAACGATGCCGGCGCCGGATTTAAAAAAGATTCCAATAAGATCACTTTGGTTTATAAAGATTCAGAAAAAGCTTTTGATCTAAAATCCAAGGCCGAGGTTGCAACCGATATTTTAAACGAAATTGTACATTTGTTAGATGCGTAAATTGCTATTTCTTATTCTTTTAGTGGCCGGGATGCCTTTTGCTGTCGCCCAGGAACTCAACTGTGAAATAGTGATCAATACCGAACAAACGGGGCAAAGCAACCTTTCTGTTTTTAGAACTTTAGAAAGTTCGCTTCGGGAATTTGTAAATCAAACTTCCTGGACCGATAAGGAATTTCAACCGGGAGAACGCATCAACTGCAGTATGTTTATCACCATAAATGAGTTTGAAGGTGAATCTTTCAGTGGGACTATCCAGGTGCAGTCATCAAGACCGGTATACGGCTCTAATATGGTAAGTCCTATTTTTAATTTTAACGATAATCAATTCAGTTTTAATTACCGGGAATATCAGCCTTTAAATTATAGTCAGAACTCGTTTTCCAATAACCTGGTTTCAGTAGTTTCTTTCTATGTATATACCATTTTGGGAATGGACGCCGATTCCTTCGCGCCCGAAGGCGGCACCGAGTATTACCAGGAAGCCAATCGAATTGTAAATCTCGCGCAACAAAGCGGTAGAACCGGTTGGAGTGGCGCCGATGGGCAAAGCTCTCGCTTTCGTTTGAATTCCGATCTGCTTTCTAATATGTTCACTGAATATCGTAGCGCTTTGTATCAATATCACCGCCAGGGACTAGATGTGATGCATAAAGATCCTGAAGCCGGTAAAATAACTATTGCTGATGCGATAGAAGGTTTAACTACTATGAATTCCAGGCGGGCAAATTCTTTGCTGCTTAGAACTTTTTTTGACGCCAAAGCCGATGAAGTAACCCAGCTCTTTAGCGGAGGCCCCGATATTAATCGTCCTCGCTTTACCGAAACTTTAAGTGGCCTGGCACCACGATATGCCCGTAACTGGAGAAATATTCAATAGAAGATTTTCACTCGATAATCGGGGTTTAAAAGTTGAATATCCGTAAACAGTCATACTTTTAAAATTTAGACGTCACCCTGAACTGGTTTCAGAGCCTGCTCCGATTTCTATTGGAGGTCTAAGTTGGGTAGGTACTATCGTGTTAGATGCTGAAACAAGTTCAGCATGACGATTTTTCATAAATTCACTTTTATGAGGGAAACCGGATATATATTTGAAAAGTATTATTTCTTTAGCAAACCTCTGTATAATCAAATTTTTTTCTTTTGATATAACTTCCGGGTTTACCCGAAGTTTATTGTTGATTAGGAATAATTTCTCCCGTATATTTAGCCCAAATTTAGTTCACTTTGCTCACAGCTCTATCCATAAAAAATTACGCCTTAATTGAAGATATCAATATTAAACTTCAAGAGGGTTTTACCATTATCACGGGAGAAACCGGTGCCGGTAAGTCTATTATGCTGGGCGCGCTTGGTCTCCTTTTAGGTAACCGTGCCGATTACGGAAGTATTCGGGATGCCGATAAGAAATGCGTGATAGAAGGTTCTTTCAATATTTCTAATTACAGGCTAAAAGATTTCTTTTTAACCGAAGATCTGGATTATGAAGAAAACACCATTATTAGGCGTGAAATTTTGGCTTCAGGGAAATCCCGGGCTTTTGTAAACGATACACCGGTAAAACTGACTTCCCTTAATAAACTGGGAGAGTATTTAATAGATATCCATAGTCAGCACGAAACTTTGAGTTTGGGAAATAACGATTATCAATTCCAGGTGATCGATACTATTGCTAATAGCGATGCTTTTCTGCTGGAATATAAAACGGAACTTAAAGCTTACAAAAAATTACAAAAACAACTTGTTGAATTAAAGGAACAACAAGCACAGGCTACCAAAGAATACGATTACAACCTCTTTTTGCTGAATGAACTTGAAGAAGCTCGTTTGGAAAACGGGATGCAGGAAGAACTGGAAACTCGTTACGAAGAACTGAGTAATGTTGAAGAACTAACCGAAAACCTGAGTTCAGCTTTAAATTTACTCGAGCAGGAAGAAATAGGAAGTTTAGATAGCTTAAAACAGGCTCGTTCCTCTTTGGCCAGAATTGCAAACCTTTCTTCAAATTATGAGAATCTACACCAGCGGATTGAAAGTGTAATTATTGAATTGGACGATCTTTCTACTGAAGTAACTGATGCCTTAGATAGGGTAGAAGCGAATCCCGAAGAATTGGAAGCTACCAATCAAAAGCTTCAGTTGATCTATAATCTACAGAAAAAGCATTCCGCAGAAAATATTGCTGAATTACTACAAATAAAAGAAGAGTTGCAGGAAAAAGTTTCGGTAAGTGAAAATGCCGAAAACGCACTTTCAGAATTAGAGAATGCCATTGTAAAACAGGAAACCAAATTGGGAACTGTTGCTGCAAAACTTCACGAAAAACGAAAAGCAATTATCCCGACTTTTATCAAAGAAGCCGAGACTTTATTGGACGACCTTGGAATGCCAAACGCCCGATTAAAAATAGAGCTGAAAAAATCAGGTAACTTTCTTGCTAACGGGCAGGATGAATTATTCTGGTACCTGGCGGCGAATAAAGGTGGAGACTTTAAAGAAATTAAAAAAGCGGCTTCCGGCGGTGAGCTTTCAAGGATTATGCTGGCCGTAAAAAGTATCCTGGCAGCGCAAAGTAAACTGCCTACAATAATTTTTGATGAAATAGATACGGGAGTTTCCGGAGATATTGCCCAAAAAATGGCGGGGATCTTACAGCGCATGGGGAATTCTATGCAGGTAATTGCAATTACCCATTTGCCGCAAATTGCCGGGAAAGGAAACAGTCATTTTAAAATATTTAAAGAAGATTCAGCTAATGCCACTACCACCAAGATCGAGGAATTAAAAGATGGCGAGCGGGTAGAGGAGCTGGCGATGATGTTAGGTGGTAAAAATATAGGAGAATCGGCGCGGGCTCACGCACGTGCACTTTTAGATTAAGACAATGTTCCGAAACTAATTTTATTATATTTACCCGATAATAGAGTTTTTAAATAATTTTCCCATTAAATTATCAAGAGCAGAGCTAATTTATGGGCTAACAACCAAGAAAAATATATCACTATGTCATATAACCTGTTAAAAGGAAAAAAAGGAATTATTTTTGGCGCTTTAGATGAGAATTCTATCGCCTGGAAAACCGCTGAACGTATTAAAGAAGAAGGCGGGGAATTTGTTTTAACCAATGCGCCCATCGCTTTAAGAATGGGAACTATTAAAGAATTGGCTGAAAAGACCGGTTCTGAAGTTATTCCTGCCGATGCCACTAAAATTGAAGACCTGGAAAACCTGGTTGAAAAATCTATGGAAATTCTTGGTGGGAAAATAGATTTCGTGCTTCACGCTATCGGGATGTCGGTAAACGTTAGAAAAGGAAATCATTATACCGAGCAGAACTACGATTTCACCCAAAAGGGCTGGGATATTTCTGCGGTTTCTTTTCATAAAACCATGCAGGTGCTTTATAAAAAAGAAGCGATGAACGAGTGGGGAAGTATTGTAGCGCTTAGCTATATGGCCGCACAACGTGTATTCCCAGATTATAATGATATGGCCGATAACAAAGCCTTTTTAGAATCTATTGCACGTAGTTTTGGTTATTTCTTCGGAAAAGATCACAAAGTAAGAGTGAATACCATTTCACAATCGCCAACACCAACTACTGCGGGACAGGGTGTAAAAGGATTTGACGGTTTTATCGCTTATGCCGATAAAATGTCGCCGCTTGGTAATGCAACCGCATTAGAGTGCGCCGATTATACCGTGAGCCTGTTCTCTGATCTTACTAAAAAAGTAACCCTTCAAAACCTTTTCCACGATGGTGGTTTCGCCAATATGGGAGTAAGCCAGGAAGTAATGGAATCTTTTGTAAAAGGGCAGGAGGAGAAGTAAAAAATTAAGTTCAGCGTGACGTTTTTTTTACGTCACGCTGAATTTATTTCAGAGTCTGATATGATTGGAACTCAACTCAACTTAGATTCTGAAACGAGTTCAGAATGACGAAAACCACCTTGCCGTCACGCTGAATTTATTTCAGCGTCTAACATGAAATGAAGTTATCTCGACTTAGACCTCCGGATAAAAATCGGAGCAGGCTCTGAAACCAGTTCAGGGTGACGTTTTGATTCACGTCATGCTGTTCCGAAGTAGGGATATTTCAGTGTGAAATTATCTTAGCTAAGACCCTGAAGTTTCTAAAGCCTGTTTAGCATCACAAAAAACACGTCATGCTTAACTTGTTTCAGCATCTAACGTGATTTAAAATTGTGCTGATCTTAGACCTCCGATAGAAATCGGAGCAGGCTCTGAAACAAGTTCAGGGTGACGTTAAGGAGAAATATTTAATTAAAAATCTTCAAATTCTAATTAAAGCATGACCCTGGAATATTCCTTTGTAATTCCCGTGTACAACCGCCCAGATGAGGTAAGGGAATTATTGGAAAGTATGCTTCAGCTTCAATTTTCCCGAGATTATGAGATCGTAATTGTAGAAGACGGCTCTAGTATTACTTCACAGGAGATCGTAGAAGAATTTCAGGAGCAACTCAATATTAGCTATTATTTTAAACCAAATTCTGGGCCCGGGGATTCCCGAAATTTTGGGATGAAAAAAGCAAAAGGCAATTTTTGCCTTATTCTGGATTCTGATGTTTTACTCCCTCAAAATTACCTGCAGGAAGTAGATAAATTCCTTCAACAAAATTACTGCGATTGTTTTGGCGGGCCAGATGCCTCGCATCCTTCTTTCAGCAATACGCAAAAGGCCATAGATTATACCATGACCTCGTTTTTTACTACCGGTGGAATTCGTGGAAAGAAGTCTTCGGTTAATGATTTTCAGCCCAGGAGTTTTAATATGGGAATTTCTCAAAAAGCTTTTGAAGCATCAGGCGGGTTTGGCCAGATTCATCCCGGCGAAGATCCAGATCTTTCCCTCAGGCTTAAAAAACTGGGTTTTAAACTCTGTTTAATTCCCAATGCCGTGGTGTTCCATAAACGCCGAATAGACTGGTCTAAATTTTATACACAAGTGAAAAAATTTGGGCTCGTGCGGCCTATTCTCAATAAGTGGCATCCGGGTTCGGCTAAGATCACTTATTGGTTTCCAGCGGTTTTTACTTTTGGACTTTTATTTGCTGTTCTTCTTTTAAAACTGGGATTTTGGTGGCTATTTCTATTATATGTTTTATATTTTATGCTCATTGCCACTCATGCATCAATTAAAAACAAAAGTTTAGGAATTGGTTTACTGGCTGTTTATGCTGCCCTGGTACAATTTTTTGGCTACGGTTACGGTTTTATAAGGTCGGTTTGGTATATTCAAATTTTAAAACAAGATCCGGAACTCAAATTCCCGAATTTATTCTTTAAAAATGTTTAAAAACATAAAATTTAAACGCGTTTCCATTAAAAGATCCAGTCTAGAGACCTTTGGGTTCTTTTTACTGTTTTCGTCCTTTATTTGGATATCCGTACAGTTTGCTAAAGAATATACGCAAATAATAGATATTCCTGTTTCTTATGTGAATATCCCCCTGGATAAAAGTATTTCTAAAGAAAGGCCCGAGAATTTAAAATTAAGGATCCAGGATAAGGGCTTTGCTATCTGGTATTACCAGATCTTTAGACCTAAAGTGGAACTCGATCTTGGGAAAGCTTCTATACAAAACGGCGCTCTTGTTTATAATTTTGAAGCCAATCGTGAGAGCCTCGAAGACCAGGTAAATATCAATTTTGAAAAAGCCAGGTTTATTAAAGACAACCTTTTGATAGAATATCAGCCTAAAAAAGAAAAAAAGGTTAAGCTCAATCCTAGAATCAATTTAAGTTATGCAGTAGGCTATTCTGCTAACGAGAGTGTGAAATTAAACCCCGATTCTATAAAGGTAAGCGGGCCGGAGGGAATTATAGATACTTTAAAAAATCTCAATACCGTTTATCTTAAAATCAATAACATAAAATCTAATGTTTCGGGGACCGTTAAAGTAGATACCTCAAACCTGGGAATGCTTAGCTTTTATACTACAGAGGTTGCATACAGCCAGGAGGTTGAAAAATTTACTGAGGGTAGTGTTACAGTGCCGGTAGAAATTAAAAACCTGCCCGAGAATACTAATATTTCTATATTTCCGAAGCAGGTTATAGTTTATTTCCAGGTGAATTTAAGGCAGTACGAAATGGTGGAAGCCGAAAATTTTAGAGTGGTTTGTGATTTTAATGATATAGATGAAGGCGATGATTTTATAATTGCCAGTATCGTGAAATCTCCCTCTTTTGTAAGAAACCTTAGGCTTAATGAGCGTAAAATTCAATTTGTAATCAAACGATGATGGTGGTAGGTCTTACAGGCGGAATTGGCAGCGGGAAAACCACCGTGGCAGGCTTTTTTAAAGAAAAAGGAGTGCCGGTTTATATTGCAGACGATGCCGGGAAACGCCTCCTGGAAACTTCAGCAGAAATAAGGGAAAAAGTAATAGCCTTAATTGGCGAAAAAGCCTACACGGGGAAATCGCCTAACCGCAAACACATCGCTTCCGTAGTATTTAAAGAATCAGATAAACTGGATGCTTTAAATAAAATAATTCACCCCGCGGTGGCCAAAGATTTTGAAAACTGGCAAAGCAAGCAAAACTCAGCTTACGTGCTTTACGAAGCCGCAATTCTCTTTGAAGCCGGCGGTTATAAGAAATGTGATTTAAATATCCTGGTTACCGCCAGCAAAGAAGAAAAGCTTAAAAGATTACAGAAGCGCGACCAAAGCACGCTGGAAGAAATTGAAGCCCGAATGGCCAAGCAATGGAGTGACGAACGCAAGAAAAAACTGGCCGATTTTGAAATAGAAAACCACGATTTAGCCCTTACCAGAACTCGGGTTGACGAATTACATGAGATTATCTTAAAACGAGGTAAAAATTAGCAGAAGTTTTGTTAACATTTGGTTAAACGCTTGAAGCCCTAAATGTTAAAATATTACTTTTGGCCACATGAATAAAAAGCTTTTCTTACTTCTTGTAATCTTAATGAGCCTCTCCCTTATCGGCATTATTTTCGTGCAGGGATACTGGATTAAGAGTACTGTAGATGATAAAGAAGAGCAGTTTACCTACGATGTTAAACAGGTGCTTTTACGCGTGGCTTCCCAAATTCAAAACCAGGAAATTGAAGATTACTGGATGAAATTTAAGGATGCCGATAGCACGAATAGCCGATTGGAATCTTCCACTATTACCGAATATTCTTACTTAAATCAAAATAAATTAAGGAATCAAACCCTGTTTCATTCTGATGCGATCCTGGAAGAAGATTATAAGGTTTCTTCGGGGTTTATAGAATCGGCAAGAGATAGTATTCCCTTTACCAAGCTTATTAATAAAAAGGTGACCAGTATTGTAAATAGTCGCAATAATCTGGATGGCAGCGGCCTTAGTTCACAACAGCAAATAGAGCGTATTATTCGTATGGATGAATATGAAAAGAATTTGCTGAAAGAATATATTGCCGATCATACCAGCAGGTTGCCATTACACCAAAGGGTAAGCGAAGAAACTATAAAAACGCTATTAAAAAACGAGCTAAGCAACCGGGAGATCGCTTCAGAATTTGAGTTTGGCGTATATAGCAATAGTATTTCAACGAATTTGCATAGTGATGATTTTTCACTAAGCCATCCCGCTACCTATGGTGTACCGCTTTTTGCCGACGACCTGGGGAATAGCAATTACCAGTTGCTGGTTAATTTTACCGAAAAGAAAAAAGTAGTGCTTTCATCTGTAACTTTAATGGCAGCACTCTCTATAATTTTTACGCTAATTATTGTGATCGCTTATTCCAGCGCCTTATCACAATTGATAAAACAACGGCAGATCTCGCAGATAAAGACCGATTTTATCAATAATATGACGCACGAATTTAAAACGCCTATCGCCACGATTAACCTGGCTTTAGACGCGATTAAAAATCCTAAGATCAGTAGCGATGAAGAAAAGAAAAAGCGCTATCTTAAAATGATTAGGGACGAAAATAAGAGAATGCACGCCCAGGTAGAAAATGTATTGCGTATTTCTAAGCTGGAAAAGAACGAGTTGGATCTTAAAAAAGAGAGAGTTCAACTACACGAAATTGTAGAAGACGCCATTACCCACATAGAACTTATTGTAGAAGATCGTGGCGGGTATGTACAAACCCATTTTGGAGCCCTGCGCTCTTCAATTTTAGCCAACCAGGACCATTTTACCAATGTGATCGTGAACATGCTGGATAACGCCGTAAAATACTCTGAAGACGAGCCTAAAATTGATGTTTATACAGAAAATGTAAAGAACTACATTATTCTTAAGATCCGCGACCAGGGAACAGGAATGAGTAAACTGGTTCAAAAGAAAATATTTGAAAAATTTTATCGCGAACATACCGGCGATATCCATAACGTGAAAGGTCACGGTTTAGGTTTGGCCTATGCCAAGCGAATTATAGAAGACCACCACGGGCAGGTTTCGGTAGAAAGCGAAAAAGGAAAAGGAAGCACATTTATAATTAAATTACCTCTAATATCTTAATATATGGAAACTGAAGACAAGAAAATTTTGTTAGTAGAAGACGATCCAAACTTTGGAACTGTCTTAAAAGATTATTTGGCGATGAACGATTACGAAGTAACGCACGCCAAAAATGGAATGGAAGGATTTGAAAAGTTTAAAAAAGACGATTTCGATCTTTGTATCCTGGATGTTATGATGCCTTACAAAGACGGCTTTACGCTGGCTAAGGAGATAAGAGAAAAGAACGAAGAAATTCCAATTATCTTCCTTACCGCCAAAGCGATGAAAGAAGACGTGCTTAAAGGTTATAAAGTTGGGGCAGACGATTACCTGAACAAACCTTTTGATAGCGAAGTATTGCTTATGAAGATTAAAGCTATTATGCAGCGTAAAGCTACAGATAGCGTGGCAGATTCTAAGCAATTTGAATTTAAAATTGGTGATTTCCATCTTAATTCTAAGCTAAGGTTCTTAACCTTTAGAGAGGAAGAGCCACAAAAACTATCTCCAAAAGAGAACGAATTGTTGCGCTTGCTTGCCCTGCATGAAAACGATTTGATGCCAAGGGAACTGGCGCTTACCAAAATTTGGAGAGACGACAACTATTTTACTTCCAGGAGTATGGATGTATATATCGCCAAACTGCGTAAATACCTTAAGAAAGACGAGAATGTAGAGATTCTAAACATTCACGGCGAAGGATTTAGATTGGTGGTTAAAAACCAGGAAAACGCTGAAGCATAAAGCGAGGTGATTTTCAGTTTCCGGGAATAATGAGAGTGGCTTATATGTTTTAGTCCATTTGCCGTAGTGCTGAATTTATTTCAGCGCGAAGCGCGCCGTTCTATCGTCATGCTGAACTTGTTTCAGAGGACGTCATCCTGAACTTGTTTCAGGATCTAGGTTGTTAAGAAGTTAGATGCTGAAATAAATTCAGCATGACGATTTTTAGACGAATGCAAGACGTGTAAAAGAGACTTTTAACAAAAAAGGCTGCTCTCATTGTTTTCCTACCCGGAATTCCTTACAAAAGCTTCCCGGCTACTATTTGGCCTGGTATTTTTGTGACTTTTAAATTACGGGAAACCGTAGAATTAACGTAATTTTTAAAGCTTTCCCACCACAAGTTTTATCTTTACTGCCGGAGGCGCTAATTTCCGGTTATGAAGCAACTTTACCCTACAAACTTCACTTTTACTTTTCGGCTACTGCCGTTATACCGGAACACCAGCCTTTTTCTTCTTATTTTTTTACTGAATTTTACTCTTGGGTTTGGGCAGCAACCTGAAAATACTGTTCCTGAATATGATCATTTTAATTGGGTTGATTTGGTGAATCAAACCATATTAAATTTGGATACAGATGAACTGCCTATTAGTATTGATGTTTCGCCAGATAATTATTTATATATACTTACTTTCGGCAACGGTGTTGAAAAGAGAAACTCAGCTGCAGAATTAGAACAATCCAATTTTATTTCAGGACTAAGTAGCCCCCTTGATATGGCTATTGATTCTGAAGGGTATTTTTACATTGCTGATTATTCCGAAGATGAAGAATGTTCTAAGAATGGGAAAATAAAAATTTTCACACCTACAGGCGCTTTGGATCGAATAATTTATACAGGGATTTATCGACCTATTGGGATAGAAGTTGATTCTGAAAAAAATATATATGTTGCCGAATACAATCAGGAAGGAAATGGCTGTGAGGGCGATGAACTTAGTAGGGTTAGTGCTTATAGTAATTCCGGTAGTAGAATAGCTGAAAATAGTAATGTTCTTCGTCCATATAGGATTGCAGTAAGCTCCGATAAAACTGTGTATGTTAGTCAGGAAGGTGGAAATGATCCTGCAGTATTGACTTTAGATGGTAATTTAAATATTACTGGAAGATTACCTAATATTCAATCCCCCGGTAGTATTAAAATAGACGATTTTGGCTTTATTCATGTTGTTGAATATGCAGGACGAATTGACTTTAGTAACTTTCTGAATATTGAAAATTTAGGTTTAGGTGAGATTCAAGATATAGCAGAAGAAATAGACAGTGGTATCGATGATGAAGCTTTTTTCATTAGAATTTATAATCAAGCAGAAAATTATAGAAATTCTATTACTGAAGAGATAGATTTCCCTGTGGATATAGCATTTAATAGTTGCAATCGTATGTTTGTAAATAATGCTTATGTAGATGGGGAAACCATTATTTTTTTAGGGTACTTTCCCGAAGAATTTGAATTCGACCTCGAAATCTACGAAAGAACACCTTCTTTAGATACCAAAAAACCAATTGCCTTATGTAAAAGTGGTTTAGAATTTACTTTAGAGAATGGAGAAGTCACCATAACAGCCGGTCAAATAGATGGTGGTTCTACCGATAATTGTGAGATAGAAAGTTTAGAACTTTCTCAGTATACTTTTGACGAAGCCAGGGATTATGATATTGAATTAACCGTTACAGACGCTGCAGGAAATTTTGATACTTGTGAAACTACCATTACGATTTTACCTGGGGATGAAGAGGAAACGCCACCTGAAGCAAATTGTAATAGTTTTGAAATTACTCTAGATAGTAATGGAGAAGCTTCAATTACAGCAGATCAAGTTTATAGCGGAAGTGAAGATTTGTTACTTGAAATTGATAAAGAAAATTTCACCTGTGAAGATATTGGCGAAAATGAAGTTATTCTTACTGTAAAAGATTCAGAAACTGAATTAACTAATACCTGTACCGCCACAATTACGGTATCAGATAATCAAGCTCCTCTGATAAATTGCGTTGCTGAAGGCAAAGAGTTTCAATTAGAAAATGGCAGCGTAACAATTGCGGTTGCAGATATTGAATTAAGTTCTTCCGATAATTGTAGTATTTCTACCAAATCACTTTCTGAAACTACCTTTACAACGTCAGGCACTAAAAATATAACTTTAACTGTGATAGACGAAGCAGGTAATATTTCAGATTGTTCTACTGATATTGAAATATTACCGGAAGAAGATACTTACAATTTCGAGTGTATTGGTGCGCTAACGGTAAATTTGGGAGAAGATGTTCAAAATTCTGGAGTAGAAGAAATCCCAACTTTAGAATTTATAATTAGTGATACTTCAAATCTAGACTTTGAACTCACCAATCAACAATTCATTTGCGAAGATATTGGTACTAATCCGTTGACTATTAGAGCCACAAATAAAACGACCGGTGAAGCATATTCTTGTGAAGTAGAAGTTACTGTAGTAGATGTAGGGGCGCCTTTAATTATTTGTCCGGCAGAGCCAATAACTACAAATCTTCCGGAAGGCGGATATGAAGTTCCCAATTTCTTTGAAAATAGAGTTTCTGATAATTGTAATAGTTTAGAAGAATTGGAATTGGTTCAGGATGTAGAGCCGGGAACCGTATTGGATGAAGCTGGAACCTATACCATAAATTTAACCACTACCGATACTTATAACAATGTGGAAACCTGTGAGATTACTATAATTCTGGAGGAAAATGATCCAGTAGCTCCCGAAATAGAATGTGTAAGTCACGAGCTTTTCCTGGACGAAAACGGGCAGGTCACTTTAGATCCAGAAGATATTTTTGCTGGTGAGCGAGGAAACTTGGTATTAAGTACAAATATCCAGGATTTTGATTGTTCCAACCTTGGAGAAAACACCGTGATTTTAACCGCTACAGATCCTGATACAGGCTTAAGCAGTAGTTGTCCTACCGAAGTTTTTATATTGGATGATATTTTTCCGGAGGCTAATTGTGTAGCACCGGGACGGGAATTTAGATTACAAAATGGTAGTGTTACAATTTCGCCATCGGCCATAGATTTAAATTCCGAAGATAATTGTGAGATCACCAGGACGCTTTCCGAAGATACTTTTACAACTCCTGGCACAAAAAATATTACACTGTATATAAATGATGCTGACGGAAATGCTGATGAATGTTCAACTTCTATAGAAATTCTACCGGAAAACACAAATTCCCCTACCTACCGCTGTATCGAGGAAGAAGATATTCCCGATATTCGGCTGGATGAAAATTGTGAACGTATTATTCCCGATTATACCCGTTTAATTGAAACCGAAAATTTCACTGCTGAGTTTACTCAAACCTACGAGCAGCTTACCGAGAATACTTTATATTTTACTATTGAGATAAGAAACGAGGCAAATGGAGAACTGGTAGGAGAATGTTCTTTTTCTGCTAATATTATAGACCTTATGCCGCCAAAAATAACCTGTCCCGGAGACCAGGTAGAAAATTTTGACCCCGAAGAAGGTTTTGTGATTCCCGATTATGAAAATATGGCCAGTTTTTCTGATAATTGTGGCGAAGTCACTTTTCAGCAGCGTCCGGCACCCGGTGAGGTAATCTTTGAAGATACGATGGTTACCCTTACCGCATTTGATGAGAATGGTTTAGCCACGCCCTGCACTTTTGAAATTCAGCTTAGCCAGGGCAACGAGTTGAATATTACCTGCCAGATAGATCAAAATGTAAACCCCAACGAGGATTGCAGGTTTACTTTACCCGATTATACTGATACTGCAAGTATTAATTTACCGGGTGCCGAGGTGACCCAAAGTCCGGCTCCAGGAACAGTTATTTCAGAAAATACCCAAATAAAACTTACAGCTACCCTGGATCGGCAAACTGATGAGTGCGTTTTTATGGTAAATCTAATAGATAATGAAGACCCAGTAGCTAATTGCGTTTCCGGTTATGTAGTGAATTTAGATTCCAGCGGCAATGCCACTCTAGCTCCCGAAGTTCTGGATAACAATTCTACCGATAACTGCGGGATTGTTTCAATGGCTTTAAGTCAAACTGAATTTACCCGCGCCGATATTGGAGAAGTGCCTATAACTTTAACGGTTCGTGACGATGCCGGAAATATGGACACCTGTGAGACCACGGTAGAAGTGGTAGATGAAGCTTCAGGAGAATTTCAGTGCCGGGAAAATGTGGTGGTTAATCTTAATGAAAATGGCGAAGCCGTGCTAAGTCTGCAGGAGCTTTACACCGGTAACGCCAGCGGAATAACTCTGGAGGCAAGTCGGTTAAACTTTAGTTGCAGCGATCTTGGTGCGGTGCAAATTCAACTGGATTATTCCGGGGCTCAAACCGGCAGCTGTACAATTAATGTGGAAGTTCGGGATGAAATTCCCCCGGTGATCAATACAGATATAGTAGAACTCACTTTAGATGATCAGGGTTTTGCTTACCTGGAAGAAAACGATATGTTAGCTGAAGATAATTGCAGCCAGCAACTAATTTACCGTTTTAGTAAGTCGGTTTTTAACTGTAAAGATGTAGGTTCAAATACAGTAAACGTTGAGGTAGAAGACGCAAATGGGAATATAGCCGAAAAAAATATTGAGGTGAGAGTTAACGGGGAAGCTTGCGAAATTCCCGATAACGAAGACCTTGAATTTCTATTTATCTACCCTAATCCCAATAACGGAATTTTCACCATTGCCACTCCGGAAGGAATGCTGGTAGAGCAGGTGCGTGTTTTCGATTCCAGGGGACGCTTTATTCTGCAGAAAGAGTATAAAGACATCGCCCGTTTCTACAGAATGACTATCGAAAGCGTAGCAGCATCAGTCTACACCCTGCAGATCTTCACCAACGAGGGAGTGATCGTAAAAAGGGTGATTATTAGTCTGTAGTCTGTAGTTTGTAGCCGGTAGTAGTTTCCTGTCATTGCGAGCACTTTGTCACTTCGAGTGGTCCGACGCGAGTCGGGATGTATCGAGAAGTGCTTTGAAGTTCCCACTTCGATTGGTTCTCTTTGATTTAACACAATAAGCTGAATTTACGGCATGCTCTAAGTTGAGAGAAAAAACAAGCTAGACCCTGAAATAAATTCAGGGTGACGTGTTACAGTTGAGTGATTAGAACAGCTTGCGTCCGGGTGGCAATTCACACGTCATGCTGAACTTGTTTCAGCATCTAAGTAGAGAAAAAAAAAAGAAGAGTGAAGAGAACAAAAAAAGAGTCAAGAAGCAAGAATCAAGAACCAGAAATCTGTATTTTCTCAAACCTAAAAACTAAAACAACAAACTGAGAACTGGGAACTCACAACTGAGAACCGACAACCGAAAACTTTTTTACCATACCTCCAACAAATTATTAACGCTTCTTTGGCAGCAAAAACTAAGCTTACTGCCTAATTTCGTTGGGTATACCGGGAAGTTGACTTTCCCGGGAACGCAACCTAAACCTACATACCTTGAAACCAAAATACACGAAACTAAGCCTGCTATTTGTAGGGCTTTTTATCATAATTTTTTCTGCCTGTAATAACAATAACGCACAGGAAAAACTAAAGGAAAAGGAAATTCCATCTACGCAACTGGATACCATTGCCCTGGAACCACCGGTTTTTAAAGCTACCTACAGGCTGGATTCTATTTCCAGCAGGGAGCACCTGGACAGTCTTCAAAGTAGCTTTTCTGAAGAGGAGCGAAAACTGGTTTATGCGCTAAATAGAATTGATGCACACCGGATTAAACCCGGAACCAAACTTATAATTCCCGATTCCCTGGTAAGCGATCTTAATTTATATTCCCCATTTCCGAAGAGTTTAGATCCTTTGGATTCTATTGGGAAAACGGTAGTGATTTCGCAGCGTATCCAGGCTTTTGCCCTATACGAAAATGGTAATTTGTTACAATGGGGCCCGGTAAGTACCGGCAAGCAGAGTACAGGAACGCCCTCTGGACTTTACTACGGAAATTATAAAGCCAAAAGAAAAATAAGCACTATAGATAAATCCTGGGTGATGCCATACTATTTCAATTTTATGAATTTCGAAGGAATTGGCACCCACGAATATACCCTGCCGGGTTATCCGGCCAGCCACGGGTGTGTAAGGATGTTCCAGGAAGATGCTAAATTCATTTACGAATGGGCCAGTATGTGGGAATTGGAGAACGATGTAATTGTACAAAATGGCACTCCGTTTATGGTGATTGGCGAATATGATTTTAAGGAAATACAGCCCTGGCTTAAACTCGCTGAAGACAATAAGTTTAATGAGTTAAATCCTGAAGAAATGGACACGATTAAGGTGTATGCCCAGCGCTATAAAAACGATCCTTTGAATTTTAAATTCGAAGATCTAAGCGAGAAAGAAATCGTGCTTTAATCCCTCCAGAGGGGTTAATTCCCACAGGCCTGTCTTGAAATTTCAAAAGTTTTTTTCAATTCACATCTCATTGACTTACCCGTAGCTTCTTGATTAACTAAGGCATTTTGTATTTTAGTAAGAAATTAAGTTTATGAGATTCAGATTTCGTGTTTTCAGTTTATTAAGTATTCTTTTATTTTCCTTCGGAAGCCTTGCTGCACAGGAAACCACAGTGATGGTGAGAGCTTTGGCAAAAGATGCAAAATTTATAGGAAGCTCTATTGGCGGGGCAAAAATTATTGTTAGAAATGCTGAGACGGGAGAGATCCTGGATCAGGGTTTTACTTCCGGAAGTACAGGAGATACCAAACTAATTCTCAAAACTCCGCAAGAACGTTACGATAGTCTAACCGATGAAGAAACAGCAGGTTTCAAAGCGGAATTAGACATTAAAGAACCTACGTTTGTAGAAGTAGAAGCCCACGCGCCTTTTAATAAAAAGCAAGCCAGGGTGGTGTCCAGTACGCAGCTTTGGGTTATTCCCGGGAAGAATATCACCGGCGATGGGGTAGTGCTGGAAGTTCCCGGTTTCGTGGTAGATATTCTTTCTCCACAAACCCACGAGCGTATAAAAGCATCAGAAATAGTAAGTTTAAAAGCCAATATTGTGATGATGTGCGGTTGTCCCGTAACCGAAGGCGGTACCTGGGATGCCAATCAATATGAGGTGAAAGCAATTCTAGATGCCGAAGGAAAAGAAAGTAGGGAAATAGCGCTTAAGCCAACAGAAAAAGCCAGTACTTTTGAGGCAGAAGCGAACTTAAACAAAGGTTACTACACCATCACCATTTATGCTTTTGATCCCGTGACCGGCAACACCGGCGTTGATAAAACCAATATTATTATTAATTAACTCACTAAGTGAGATTTGATAACAGGGGTTCGGCATTACCGTCATTGTGAATTAATGAAATGAGTGCGGCAATCTTTTGTTGGACAAAGTGAAGAGTGAAGAGTGAAAAGTTAATAGAAAATAGTGAATACACCGTCACTTCGAGTGGCCCGACGGGAGTCGGGATGTATCGAGAAGTGCTTTTCAATTCCAACTTCAAAAGGTTCTCGATACGTCGCTATTTTCGTTTCTACTCAAATACCGCTACTCGAACTGACGCGTTTAACTATTCAAGAACAGATTGCCACGTTGGCTATCGCCTCCTCGCAATGATGTTGGTGCTTTTGTCATTGTGTGCGAATGAAATGAGTGCGGCAATCTTTTGTTTTGAAAAGTGAAAAGTTAAAAGTGAAGAGTGAAGTGTGAAAAATTAATAGTGAAAACGATCCGTCACTTCGAGTGGCTCGACGAGAGTCGGGATGTATCGAGAAGTGCTTTTTAGTTCCAACTTCAAAAGGTTCTCGATACGCTGTTATTTTCGTTTCCACTCAAATATCACCACTCGAACTGACGCGCTTAACTATTCAAAAAACAGATTGCCACGTTGGCACTCGTCTCCTTGCGATGACCTTGCTAATTAGCACACTCAAAGCATTTCATTAATTCGGGGCTTATTTTAATGTCTTCAGAGCCTTTAAGAGGTTTGTTTAGCAATTCTTTTTCGGTAATAATACGGTGAAATTCTTTTGCATATTTTACTAAATTATCCCTTCGGGATTTTATTTTTTCAGTGATCTCTTTGCTGTTCTGCTCAGCGATATTTTTGGGCCAAACTTTAAAAGCATCGGCAATGGCATCATCGGTCAATAAATCCTGTAGCTTTTTTGCTTCCGCAGTAAAGATTTCAACCGGTGTATTAGTAAGGAAATAAACATCGTTTGGGTAAACCAACCCGGGCATATGACTAATCTCTTTTTCAAAAGGTCTTACTTCAGGCTCAATATTTTTATTAGAAATTATCCCGGGAATTACTCCGCCTAGATTAAAAAAGGCATTATCGCGATCTCCGGCCAGAGGAATGGCTTTAAAAGTATTGCCTTCCTTTTGAACTACCCAGCCCCATTGCTTGGCGTGCCTGTCCCAATCGCCAATAAGCATATCAAATAAACGCGCTCTTACAAACGCATTTTTATCTATGGAAACCTGTGAAGGATTTTCTTCTTTTAATTCTTGAAGGTTTTTGGTGTCTAATATTTTATATACATTTTTATAGCCTGTCCAGTTCTCTTCGCCTTCGGTTTCATATTCTAGCAGAAATAAACGATTTCCATATTTTTCATTGTATTGCTTTCCTAAAAACTCCTGTTTCGGTACAAAAACTACTTTGGGATGTGTATGCAAAACCCCTGCTTTTTCAGAAAGAGAAGCTGCCAGAATTGCACCATAAGGGTGCGAAGCCGAAATGGCGTCTATAACGATATTTTCAAGGCCCAGGCTGCGAGCGAATTCGGGAACGTGGGTGGAGGGATCTTTATTTACACTACGCAGGGAATATAAAAATCCGTTTTTATCTTTTAAGCGAAGCGAGTGGGTTTGGGTGCCGCCACCTTCTTTTACAATCTCAATTCCTCCATACAGGCTATCTAGAAAAAGCACCGGAACTTTTACCGGGCTAGTCCAGGCTTCTCGGTAATTCTCACCCTGCATGATATCCTTAAGTTCATTCGCTTCATACAAGCTACTGGCGGCTACCTCTACCGAATCATGTCTTCGGAAATCCATGCTTTCCAGATCATCCAATTCCTGAATAGTGACCGTCTCAAATTCTTTATCTGCGCTGGAAACTGAAAAATATACCAGTATTATAAACGCGATAAGGAGTATAAAAACTAACCAAAGCAGTTTTTTCATTTTCTGTGATTTTAGATAGGTTTAAAAATACAGATTTATGAATTATTCTGATGAAAAAAAGGATTATACCTGTTGAGGTTTTACGCGATAATCGAGATTAAATGATCCTGGGTCGGGAACTTAGTCGTCTCTTTTTGAAGTAAATGATCACGCTTAAAATTTTAATCCAAAATAAATAAAAACCTTCTTGCTATAGTAATTCCTGAATCTTTTCCTCCAATTCATCTCCGCTAAGATTACGTGCCACCACTTTCCCTTCAGAATTTATAAGATAATTAGAAGGAGTTTTTCTAATCCCATAATTAGTGAAAACCGGGCCTTCCCAGCCCTGAAGACTGCTAAGTTGTGGCCACTTTAAATTATCATTTTCAATGACCTTAAGCCATTCTTGCTTTTCTGTATCGCGGGAAAGAGCTATTATTGCGAGCCCCTCAGACTTATATTTTCGATATAGCTTTTTTAGTTCCTGGTTTTGCATTTTGCTGGGATTACAGGTAGAGGCCCAAAATTGTAAAAGCGTTACTTTCCCGGTTAATTCAGAAAATTTTCTTGTTTCACCGTTGGGGGTGGGTAATTCAAAATCGGTGTATTTTTCTCCAAGTTGCGGGATACTATCGTTATTCAAAAAAGAAAGTATCCGCTTTCCAAAGGAGCTCTGCTTAATTTCCTCTGGAAACATTTCAAAATATTTTCCGGTGGTTTCCTGGCCCCATTTTCCGGAAACTTCATAGAGCATTCGAAGGCTTATTAAGGCGTTAGGATTGTTTCTGATAAAAGTTTCCTGGCGATTTCTAAGTTCAGCATCACTAATTTTATCAAAATCCCTGTAAATACTTTTTTCTTCCTCAACTAATTCCTGGGAAACAGAGCCGGTAACTTCTGCATCCTGGAAATCTACATTGCTGGCATCAAAACGCATTGGTTTATCCTGTAGCCATAATTCTTTGAATTTAGAGCGATCTTTAGTATGAAGCATCACCCATATTGTGGGCTCGGGGAGCTTGGTGTTAAATTTAAAGCTATCGTTTTGCACTTCTGCGGAATCTAAAGTTCCGCCATTTACCAGGTCCCTAAAATACAACCAGCTGCCATCTTTTATATCCTTAGTTTCCCCTGTTAAGGAAAAGCTAGATTCCTGCGCCTGAAGCGAAGTGAGAGTAAATAGAAAGCTGAAAATGATAAAAATTAATCGCATAAATCAACGAATTTACATGTCAATACGTTGAAGATAAGGATTAAATCTAGATTGGATGTAAGAAGGCTTGCTGGGAAAGGGTATTATCTAGAAGTCTTAGTATATACTTCAGGTGTTTTTGCCGAATTGACCCCCTAAGACAAAACCAATCCCGATTATAAATCCAATGATAAGAGCGCGGGTAATTCCGGTCATGCCATCACTAATAATCAGATAAGTTAATATCCCAATCAAAAGAACTAAAATACCAGCTTTTGCAGTTTTACTCATATTTAAAAACAGGATTGAACTGCCAGGATTGAACTGAATTAATTATTGTTTGGCCTCCGGAAATTTCCACTTCCAAAAACGAAATTTTCCGGTAAGCAGAAAAGGAACTCCTACACCGACTAACATTCCAGCAAAGAAATTTAAATTATGAGCTTCAAAATTATAGCTCCAGATGAGTCCGGTGGTAATAAGAAAAAGGCCAAATATTCTTGCTTTATTCACAGTTAAAAAATATAGGGTGGATTAACCTGCTACGATAGCTTTTAAAGCAAAGTCCAAGAAAATAACCAGCATAAGTGCAGTGAAAATAATTCCTACTAATTTTAAAGTATTGATGCGATCTTTCATATTTAAATTTTTAGTTACACAAAGATTTTGAGAAATGTTTCGTAGTGAAAATCAGTTTGATTTTGAAAACATTAATCCCTGGGAAATTCAGTTTTTAATAACGAATTTTAATAAAACTAACGGTAAATATAAGGAATTTTATATGTTTTATCCAAATTTAATCTTAAATACGGGCTTTTTATACGTGTTTTGGTTAAAAAATTACAAGTTTTTTAAAATTCTTTTTTCGGTAGAGAAGCTAGCTATTTTCGGCTAAATGTTTTCTTTTCTGATAGTATTTAAAAATAAGCAGGATCAAGGCTATTTGTAGGATAAGAGAAAAAATAGAAGCTTCAAATCCGAATTTTCCGCCGTTTAAAATATTTTCTTCAGCAATATTAAATTCAACGATAGAATAGAATTCCTGGCCACTTACATTAAAACCAAAATAAGCTTGAAATAAATTCCAGCTAAAATGCAGGGAAATAGGAAACCATAGGTTTTTGGTATAAATATAGGAAAGGCCCAGTAATATCCCCGCGCCAAATAGGCCTGCAAGCGCTATCCAGCTGAGGTTAGGATTAAAACTATGGGCCAGTGCGAATAATAAAGAAGAAACAATTAAAGCGATATAATTATTAAAGCTATACATTAAATTCCTTTGAATATAGCCTCTACACAATAGTTCTTCGCTAATACTTACAGCCATAAAAACTCCAATAGATAATAAAATTTCCTGTAGATCCAGGTTGAAATTTTCAACATTAATTTCATCTAAAACTACCAGTAGAAAGAAGCCTGTAGCCATGACTATAAGTCCTATTATAATTCCTGCAAGGAAATCGAACCCGCGATCTTTAATTTTTAAGCCCAGCTCTTTAAATTTTCTTTTTTCAACAAATCTCATAAAGAGATAAAGAACTGTAAGTGTTGCCAGTAACGTAGCTATGGTTATAATAAATGACTGGAGGCTGGTTTTTTGCAATTCTTCTTCAAAGGATATGCCTCCAATTACATAAGCTATTGTTTGAAATATAGCCAGAATAATAACATAAGGGAAAATAAGAAGTAGTACTCTTATCCAACCCATTTTTTTATCGTCTCTTTTCATTTTTAATATTCGGGAATGCTTATGCTTGTTGGGGTTTCAGTTCAATTTGGTTTAAGAGATCGGTGAGTTTGTACAAAGACTCATCTTCCATTAGATCCTTGTCGATCTTAAGTTTAGCTTGCCTGGTTTCAAGTGTGAAACTGCTTTTAAACTTCCAAATTGCGGTGAGTTCGTTAAGTTTTATGCTTTTAGGAAAAAGGGAATTTTTGGTTAGTCTGCCTTCCGAAATATGTAAATATTGATGTTTCTTTTTATAGTACCAGGTGCCCAACTGTAGTAGGCCAAGTAAAGCCCAGGTATAATAAATAAGCGAGAAATTATTAAGGAATACTATTGCAATGCCAATAATTAAAAATCCTATCTCGGAATAAAGTTGATAATTAAGCTTTTTCTTTTGGTAATAGATAATCACGGTTTAGGATACTTTTAAAGTATATTTATAGAGGGCTATTCCAACCGTCTAACGCGGCTTCTATAGTGAAATCGAGTAGGTAAACTGCCATAATTATTAAACCGATGATCCCTATGATTTCCAGGAAAGTATAGTTGGGTTTCATAGATGTATTAAATTCCTAAAAGTCCTTGTTTAAAGTGCTCCCAATCTGAAAGTATTAAATACACAACGATAAGCGCTACACCTATTAAAAAAATACTGGTTTTGGAGAATTTCTGAGTTTTTTGGTTTTCCATAGCTTGTTTTCGTGATAAGTGGATGAAAATATTAAAATGTTACAAAAAACCACCTAAAAAATCGATTTTTATTGATTAAAATGAAAATCCCGGTGAGCATGCCAAATTTTCCCATCGTGCTTCATAAGGCTGAAATTTTTAACGGAAAAGGAATCAGTGAATTCGCGCGCTTTAAAATCTGCCCAGGCTTTGGGAAATTGTTTATGATGAAGATCTCGAGAAGCGAGGGTGATATGCGGATGGATCTTAGAAAAAGTTTCGTGCTTTTTTAAGCTGAAATTTTTCATAAAAATTTCCTGTAAATCGGCGTGCAGGCTAATTAGTTCTTTGTGATCTTCAATATTTATAAAGATCACTTTTTGACCGAATCTTCCAAAATCTTTTAAATTAAGCGGGAAGCTTTTTTGATTTTCAGCAAAGCTTTTTAAACTATCAATTAGTTTTCCTTCTTCGGTTTCTGGAATTTTAAATGGAATTTGCAGCGTAATATGCGCCGGCAGTTTCAACGCGTGTTTTGCCTTGTATTTTTCGGCAATCTCCAGCTTCAGCGATTTTATTCGCTTACTTATTTCTTCCGGAGGAATTATTGCGAGAAAATATAATGGCATTTCAGTTGAAATTTGAATTGACACTGCTTTAATTTCCGAAGAAAATTTTACAGGACTTCTGGAAAACGCTTTTAATTAACTGCAAAAATTGCCAGGAATTTAAAACTGACTACTTTCAGCAATAAAAACGGTTTTCTTATTAAAATAATAGATGATCAAACCAAAGGTGAACAACAGTAAATTTTGCACCAGGCTGTCTACCATAAAATTTAGATCGTCTCCCGTTGCCACTTTTATGAGTTTTCCAAGTATGGAAAGTCCGGGACCAATCATCATGATAATCGCCCAAAAGTGGATGGCCGTTTTTGCCAGTCTGTGTTTGTTAAATAGTAAATATAACAGCGCTAATTCTATGACTACTGCAATTAATCCCAGGAGGTTGCCGGTAACCACCATATAAGTGTTCCAGATTAGTAAAAGAAAAATATAAACAATAAGCAGTCGGTAAAACCACTTGTTCTTAAAAACCATTTCCATAAGGACTTATTTTGTAGCTTTTTTGGCTGGTGCTTCTAAATCTACAATTTTTTGATGTCTCAGCAAATCTTCAAAAGTTTCGCGTTCCCTAATTAAATGCGCTTTGCCGTTATACCATAAAACTTCGGCGGGGCGGTAGCGAGAATTAAAATTGCTGGCCATAGAGAAAGAATAGGCGCCGGCATTGATAAAAGCGAGGATATCACCTTCGGTAATTTCGGCGATTCTGCGGTTGTTGGCAAAGGTGTCGGTTTCGCAAATATAACCTACCACAGAATAAAATCTGAATTTCCCATCGGGATTGGAAACGTTTTTAATATCGTGGTGTGACCCGTAAAACATAGGCCTAATTAAATGATTAAAACCTGAATCTACCCCGGCAAAAACCGTGGAAGTTGTTTGTTTTATCACGTTTACTTTAGCAAGGAATTTACCGGCTTCGCTCACCAAAAATTTTCCCGGTTCAAAAACCAGGGTAAGTTCCCGGCCGTATTCTTCACAGAAATTTTCAAAACGCTCGGTTAGTTTTTCTCCTAATTCCTCTATATCGGTTTCAATATCATTTTCCCGGTAAGGCACTTTAAAACCGCTCCCGAAGTCAAGGAATTCAAGGTTTTTAAAATTTTTAGCCGAATCAAAAAGAATTTCAGAAGCACGAAGAAAAACTTCAATATCCAAAATATCGCTTCCGGTGTGCATATGGATTCCGTTAATCGTCATCCCCGTGTTTTCGACAATACGCAGCAAAAGTGGCATTTGATGAATAGAAATTCCGAATTTAGAATCTACGTGACCCACCGAAATTTTAGAATTTCCGCCGGCTAAAATATGCGGATTTATACGAATACAAACCGGCACCTCTGGATGCTTGGCTCCAAACTGCTCCAAAATAGAAAGGTTGTCTATATTAATTTGCACTCCCAATCTTACTACTTGTTCAATTTCTTCTAAAGAAACTCCGTTTGGCGTATAAATAATATCCTTTGGAGCAACCCCGGCTTCCAGTGCAAGTCTTACTTCCTGGATAGAAACGGTATCCATTCCGCTACCCAGGGAGTTTAAAAATTTTAGGATAGAAATATTAGAAAGTGCTTTTACCGCATAATGAATACGTAAATCTTTGATTTCTGAGAAAGCATTTTTTAAACGATTGTATTGGAAAGCAATTTTTTCGGCATCGTATACATATACGGGGCTTCCGAATTCCTGGGCAACAGCAAGTAGATCTTGATTGGTCATAACAGCTATAAAATTAGTTGGCAAAAGAGAGGAGAAATTTCAACTCCTACAAACGCAAGTTCCAAAAATAACGAATTCCTTTAAATTGTTAAGATTAAAAAAAACATCTTTTTGCAAGTCTTAGCTTGCGGTGGCTATGGCGCTTTCTCTTCTTTTTCTTAAAAGAATAATAGCCGTAGCGATAAAAACACCAAGCCCGGCCATAATTGCTCCTACCAGTGAGGCCGAAGTAAAACTATACCCAAAGGCAATAGGTAGGCCGGCAAAATAAGCACCGGAGGCATTCCCCATATTAAAAGCGCTTTGGTTCATAGAAGATCCTAAACTTTCTGAGCCTTTAGCAGAGTTGATCATTACCATTTGAATTGGAGTGGAAAGACAAAAAGCGATCGTGGCAATAAGGAAAGTCATTACCAAAATTGCGATTTGATTTCCGGCAACGTAGGCATTGGTGATAAGAGCGATAACCATTAAAATCATACTCATAATCACAGCATAAATTGGTGAAAATTTCTCCGCAAGTTTCGCGCCTATCAGGTTTCCTATAACCATTCCCAGTCCCGCTAAGATCATTACGTAGCTTACAATCCCTTCAGGATGGCCGGCTACTTTGGTAATTAAGGGAGCGATATAACTATACCAGGCAAAAAATCCTCCGGTACCAATGGTAGTAAGTAAGATCACCATCCAGAGTTCGCCGCGTTTCAGCACATCCAGATCTTTTCTAATTCCTGCAGAAGAAGATTTTGGTAATTCTGGCATCCAGAATTTTACACTGGCAATAGCCATTAAACCTACTACGCCCACTAACATAAACGAAACGTTCCAACTAAAGTTATGGCCTAAATAAGTGCCCAGCGGTACACCAATTACATTTGCTAAAGTTAATCCGGTGAACATCGTGGCAATGGCCTGGGCAGATTTCCCGGGTTTTGCGAGTTGCCCGGCAACCACGGCACCAATTCCGAAGAAAGCTCCGTGCGGTAAACCAGATAAGAAACGAGAAACCAATAAAAGTTCGTACGAATTAGCAAAAGCCGAAAGCGAATTAAAAACCGTAAACCAAACCATAAGCAGGAGCAGGGCTTTATGCGCCGGCCACTTCCCGCCAAAAGCAGTTAATATTGGAGCGCCAATCACTACGCCTAAAGCATAAGCAGAAATAAAATGCCCTGCCTGCGGAATACTGATGTCTAAAGCCGAAGCTACGTCTGGCAGGATTCCCATAATTACAAATTCGGTCATTCCAATTCCGAAGCCTCCAATAGCAAGGGCGATAAGTGCTTTATTCATTTTGTAGGTTAATTTTTGAGCAAAGAGCAAAATTAAATGGGATAATGCTAATAAAATATAAAATGGCCAAAAATCTATGATAAGCTTATAGTTACGAAATCGCAGTAATAGCGCACATTTTGAAAATTGGGAATCCTTAAGGAAAAGCTAAATTTTTCTGCGGAAATAGATTATAGCAGGGCTGGGGATATCCTAAAAAAGATTGGTACAATAGCTATACATTTGTTACTTTTGCTAACCGTAATTAATACTGAAGAAATAGCTGATTATGAACATACACGAATATCAAGGAAAAGAAATTTTAAGCAGTTTTGGCGTACGCATTCAGCGTGGTTTAGTTGCACATAATGCAAAAGAGGCCGTAGATGCCGCTAAAGAACTAACCGAACAAACCGGTACCGGATGGCACGTTATAAAGGCCCAGGTACACGCGGGTGGCCGTGGAAAAGGTGGTGGTGTAAAACTTGCCAAAAACTTAAAAGAGGTAGAAGAAGTTGCAGGAAACATTATTGGAATGGATCTGGTAACGCCACAAACTTCTGCTGAAGGTAAAAAAGTGCACCAGGTGTTAGTTGCTGAGGATGTTTATTATCCTGGAGATAACGAGCCAGAAGAATACTATATGTCTGTATTGCTTAACCGTGCAACCGGCCGTAATATGATTATGTATTCTACTGAAGGTGGTGTAGATATTGAAACTGTTGCCGAGGAAACTCCGCATTTAATTTTTACCGAAGAAATAGATCCTGCAACAGGACTTATGCCTTTTCAGGCTAGAAGAATAGCTTTTAATCTTAAGCTTAGCGGTACAGCTTTTAAAGAGATGACCAAGTTTGTAATGTCACTTTACACAGCTTTTGATAAATCTGATTCTTCTCTTTTTGAGATCAACCCGGTTTTAAAAACAAGTGATGATAAAATCCTTGCAGTTGATGCAAAAGTAACCCTTGATGATAATGCGCTTTTCCGTCATAAAGACTATGCTGAGATGCGTGATATTCGTGAAGAAAATCAAACTGAAGTTGAAGCTGGGGAAGTCGGGCTTAATTTTGTAAACCTAGACGGAAACGTAGGTTGTATGGTGAACGGCGCCGGACTTGCAATGGCAACAATGGACCTTATTAAGCAAGCTGGTGGTGAACCTGCAAACTTCCTTGACGTTGGTGGTACAGCTGATGCCAAGCGAGTGGAAGAAGCTTTCCGTTTGATCTTAAAAGATGATAAAGTAGAAGCCATCCTGGTAAATATCTTTGGAGGTATTGTTCGTTGTGACCGAGTGGCACAGGGAATCGTAGATGCCTATAAGAATATGGGTGATGCTGTTAATGTGCCAATAATTGTACGTTTACAGGGAACTAACGCAGATATCGCCAAGAAATTAATTGACGATAGCGGATTCAAGATCCACTCTGCGGTTCAATTCCAGGAAGCTGCAGATAAAGTACAGGAAGTACTTAAATAATCCCGAAGCTTCGGGACAGGAATTTATTTCCTTTTGAATTAAGACTGTCTAAAGTTTAATGTAGACTGTCTGAAAAGTTTTATAATTCGTCATTCTGAATTTATTTCAGAATCTAAGTTGCTAAGAATTTTAGAAGCTGAAACAAGTTCAGCTTGACGCAAGAAGGACTTTACAGATAGTTATAACATACCAAACTTTAGACAGTTTTTTTATACCCTAATTTTAAGCTGTTAATTTTTGTTAAAATAATATAAACCTGTAACGTTTAGAGATTTAACCCGGTCTTTAAAATGTATAACCTTTAAATTTTATATTATGAAGACTTTAAAATTAGTATTATTTGCATTAGCCTTTAGCGCCGGAAGCCTACTTCAAGCTGCACCAAAAGATTCGCCCGAAACCTCAGAAGTTGCTTTTAATAAGGAAATTCAGCAATTATTGAAAAACGTTGAGATTACGGTTGAAAAAGATGTAGTTGCCTACTTAATAGTTAAGTTTAATTGTAAAAACGAAATGGAAGTGCTTTACGTGGGATCAAAAAATGTGGAAGCCGGAAGAAAGATTAAAAAGTTTTTAAACAATAAAGAGATTAAAACTGTTTTGGCTCCTTCAATTAAGACCTATAAGCTGCCAATAATATTAAAAGCCTAATCATTGCTTCAATCAAAAAATGGAAAAAAACAAAAAACCCGGTTCATCACCGGGTTTTATTTTTATAAAGGATTAATACTTATTCTTCTCTATCAGGATACCAATTTAGCATTTTAACTTCTATATCCTTATTGCCTTCGTTTACCAATTTTTTAAATTTTTCCACATCAGCAAAGCCATCCTGGCCTCTAAAGTGGTAAGGAATTACCTTTTTTGGTGCAAAAGCTAAAACGCCATTAGCAGCCTCTTCAACCGTCATGGTGTAAGGAAGGTTCATGGGCACTAAAGCAGTTTCGATATTTTCCAACTCCTTCATTTCAGGTATATTTTCAGTATCACCTGCAATATAAAGTCTTTGTCCGTTTCTTTCAACAACATAGCCGTTGCCCCTTCCCTTAGGGTGAAAAGCTTCCGGATCTTCGGGTAGATTGTACATAGGAATAGCTTCAATATAGAAGTCTAGAACTTTGGTAGTAGCCCCATTTTCCAGGGTTCTAAGAACATTATTCATTTCGGCCGGTAGTTCATCTTTTACGGCTTGCGGAACAATAATATGCACGCCTTCAAGATCCATAGCTTGTAAAGTCTCAGCACTCATATGATCTCCGTGAATATCGGTGATAAGAATGAAATCTGGTTTTTCCATTCCTTCAAATGCTTCAGCTCCACCTACCGGGTCTATATAAAAGCTTACATCGCCCCAGTTAATAACGGCAGTAGCGTGTGATATCGGCTGGATTTCAATATCTACCGAATCAGATTCCAGGGTGTTTTTTCCCTCGCTGTAAGGATTTTCCTCAGCAGTGTTATTTTGATTTTCCTTTCCTTCATTTTTGCAACCGGTGAATAGAATTCCCGCTGCGAGTAATGTGAATAAATATCTCATATTTGGTTGTTTTGAAATAAAAATAAGTAACAAGCCTTAGAAAAACATAGATTTTGTGAAATTTTATGAAAGCTCAAGCCTCATCTTTATATCGCCCCGCGTGTAGGGATTATTTTCCCCAATAGGAATTTCCTTAAAACCGTACTTTTTATAAATATAAATAGCATTTTCAAGTTTTCGGTTAGAAAAAATAATAAGATGATCCCAGCCTTGGTTTTTAGCGAAATTTAGGGTGTGTTCCATTAATTTCTGGCCTATTTTCTTTCCCTGGTATTCTGGGCTCACCGCCATTTTGGTAAGTTCAAAAACACCTTCTTCTATTTTCATTAAAGCTACGCAGCCAACGATCTTTTCTTTTTCTTTTACGAAAAAAATATTCCCGCCGGTTTCAATAATATATTTTTTAGGATTCCCAAGTACTTCTTCATCGTGGGGTTCTACCCAAAAATACTTTTCTAACCAGGCCAGGTTAAGGTTCTTAAAATCTTCGGTGTAGTGTGTTTGGTAAGGGATTATTTCCATTTTTTTACTGAAATTTCTGGCTAAAATAATAAATAAAGCTTTTTCTGTAGATTGCCTTAAAGTAAACTACTTCGGATCAAGCTCACGAAGCATTATTATTGAAAATATAATTTGATTTCGAAGCAAGCCTCGGAGCATTAAATCTCGATTATCGAGTAAACAGCGAATTGCAAATTATTTTTTACTTTCACGGTTGGCTGACTAATCAAAATCAAATTTATGAAAAAGCTTTCGGTGAATTTTCTGTTTCTATGTTCCTTTATATTGTTGAATGCCTGCTCTTCAGCAGTAAAAACCGAAGAAAAATCGGTTAGTATTCTTCCTCCTGAAGAACTTTATGGCGACTTGTTTTATGAGGTGCAGGAAAATGAAAATTTGTTTGCCGATAGTAAGACTTTTGTAGATGCGGTGCCACGTACCGCTCCTAAAGAGATCAGGAAAAAATATGCTGAAGAACAACCGGAAACCAATGCTGAATTAAAAGATTTTATAAATGAGAATTTTAGAATTCCGGAAGAAGCCAGCACATATAAAACTGATTCTTCTTCGATTAACCTGCATATAAAAAAGTTATGGGAGGTGCTTAAACGCCCTGCCGATGAACAGGTTTCGGGTACTTTGATCCCTTTACCGAATCCATATATTGTTCCGGGCGGAAGGTTCCGTGAGATCTATTATTGGGATAGTTATTTTACAATGCTGGGGCTTCAGGAAGATGGAGAAATTGAAACCATTAGAAATATGGTAGATAATTTTGCCTGGCTCATTGAAACCTATGGTTTTATTCCTAACGGAAATCGGACTTATTATTTAAGTCGTTCCCAACCACCATTTTTCGCGAAAATGGTAGAACTTCTCGCTGAAATTGAGGGAGAACAAGTTTATTCAGAATATCTCTCAGCTTTGCAAAAAGAATATGATTTCTGGATGAAAGGCAGCGAAAATAAAGAATTAGAAGCTTACAAAAGAGTGGTGAAACTTCCGGGTGGCGAAATCCTTAATCGCTATTGGGATGATAAAAATACACCAAGACCCGAAAGCTATCGCGAGGATGTGGAAACCGCTGAAAAAGCAGTAACTAAAAATCCAGGCCGAACCAGGGAAGAGGTATATCGAGACTTAAGAGCCGCCGCCGAATCTGGTTGGGATTTTTCAAGCAGGTGGCTAAGTATTAATGGCAATGGGGACTTTAATCTTTACAGCATTCACACTACGCAAATAATTCCGGTAGATCTTAACAGTTTGCTTTATAAGCTGGAGCAAACACTTGCCCGTGCCTATAAATTAGAAGAAGCTGAAGAAAAGGCTGAAACCTTCCGAAGAAAGGCAGAAAATAGAAAGGCTGCTATTCAGAAATATCTTTGGGAAGAAGAAACGGGCTTTTATTTCGATTATAATTTTAAAAAGGAAAATACTACAGGAATCTATTCCCTGGCCGGAGTTTATCCGCTTTTTCTTGAAATTGCAGAAGAAGAGCAGGCAAATAAAGTTGCCGCTTCTCTGGAACGGGTTTTTCTTAGGCCTGGCGGCCTGGTAAGCACCCCGCACAATACCGGGCAGCAATGGGATGCGCCCAATGGCTGGGCACCGTTGCAATATATGAGTATAGAAGGCCTTCGAAATTATGATAAAAACCAGCTAGCTTCAGAAATCAAACAGCGGTGGTTAGATCTTAACCAAAACGTATATAAAAATACTTATAAGTTGCTAGAAAAATATAACGTTGAAGATCTAAGTAAAGAGAGTGGAGGCGGAGAATATCCCACCCAGGATGGTTTTGGCTGGACCAATGGAGTTTACCAAAAATTGTCAAAAGAAAAATAAGAAAGAAACTTTTAATTTTTCTTTCTTATTCTAATGGACCATAGCTTCTGTAACTATAGCCAGTGTTTTATTAAGTTTTAGAACTTTATTATTTATAAGGTTCTTTGATGAAATCTGTTATAAAAAACGATAATGCTTTACCAACCTGCACCGGACTTGTAGAACTTGGGGCAGCTTCACAAATATGTAAATATTTACAATTTTTTTCTTCGGAAGTAAGCTGGAGAAAGTTACGAACCATATTTAAGGCAAATCCGGAAGGGGATTGTGCGCTGCTGGGGAAATTTATGATGGCATCACAGTCCAGTTCCAAACCAAAGGCCTGTTTATTTATAAATTCCAGCTGGGAATTAAAAGCGGCCATTTTTCCCTGGTGAGTTTGTAAAATAAGGTCTTCAAAAAGATGAAATTTAATGTTGGAGACCGACTTTATTTCATCAAAAATATATTGCGGGGTATAATTCTTATGCAAACCGAAAATCGCATATTTCCCCAGGAATCCGTCACGCTGGGCAAAGCTGAATCCATTGCCGCTGTGGCGGTGTTCTAACTTTCTAAGGTCGGTGTGCGCATCAATATTTAAAATATTCAGCGGCTTCTTTGTCGCTTTAGAAGTGCCTTTTATATTGCCAAAGGCATTGTTGTGACCCCCGCCAATTATAATTGGAGTTTTTCCTGCGGCAACTATTTTTTCTACCAGGAAGCTTACTTTCTCATCGATCTTTTCTACCAGGTCACCAAGTTTTGCATAATAATTAGGATCTTCATCATCTATATTGGCTGCTTTTTGCATTTCGGTTTTGCAGTCAATTTCGCCGAGTAGTAGAATATTTTCAGCATTGGTAAATTCATTTTCCTGAATATTTAAAAAGGAATTCAAACAGGTTTCCCAAGCCTTTGAAGCACCTGGTTTCCCGTGGTTAGCTCTAATCCCAATATCTTCCGGAATTCCAAAAAGCACAAATTTAGCCTTGCTTTTTGATATTACTTCCAGGTTTTCAATAAAACTGATCATCTCCCCCAGGCGCGTTTCACCTTCTCTTTTCGAAACCAGTTTTTCTATGGTTTTATAGTTGTATAATTTTAAACCGTCCATTGTTATACCGTTTTTCCGTTTATAAAAACCGACTCAATAGAATTTGTTCCGAAGGCATAAGGCAGAAAAGTATATGAAGGAATTTCTTTTGTAAGTATAAAATTGGCTTGTTTTCCCCTGGTAATACTACCGTGGGTTTCGCTAAGTTCCATGGCATAAGCACCATTTATAGTGGCGGCGTTTATAGCTTCTTCCGGAGTCATTTTCATTTTTATACAAGCCAGTGAAACTACTAAATTCATGTTTCCGCTGGGTGTACTTCCCGGATTAAAATCTGTTGCTAAAGCCAATGGTAATCCGGCTTCCAGTATTTCCCGTGCCGGCGTATACGGAATGCTTAAAAATAGGGAGCAGGAGGGAAGCGCAACCGGCATTGTGGTTGTGTCTTTTAAACTTTCAATATCTTCCGGGCGCATCACCTCCAGGTGGTCTACGCTTAGGGCGTTATGCTCGATTCCCGCCTGGATACCGCCAATAGCATTAAATTGATTGACGTGTATTTTTGGTTTTAAACCGAATTTTTTCGCTGCGGAAAGCAATTTATGAGTATCAGCTACGCTGAAATATCCTTTTTCGCAAAAAATATCAATGTATTCTGCCAGATTTTCTTCGGCTACTTTTGGTAAGATTTTCTCAATAACCAAATCCATATAGGCATCTGGTTTTTCTTTGTATTCCTTCGGAATAGCATGCGCTCCTAGAAAAGTAGCTTTAATGGGAATATTATAATTTTGCTGAAGTTTCTTTATAACCCGAAGCATTTTTAACTCGCCTTCTTCGGTTAAACCGTAACCCGATTTAATTTCTACCGCACCGGTGCCGAGTTTCATTACTTCTTCCAGCCTTTTAGCCGATTGCTTATAAACTTCTTCTTCCGGAGTTTCCTGCAGGGTTTTAGCAGAATTCAAAATTCCGCCACCGCGATTGGCTATTTCCTCATAGGAAAGTCCGTTAATGCGGTCGGCAAATTCCAATTCCCTGTTCCCGGCATAAACAATATGTGTATGAGAATCGCACCAGCTGGGCAGGATTATTTTCCCTTCAGCATCAATAGTTTTATCGGCATTGATTTTAGGGATTGACTTCATTTCGCCATAATCGGCAATTTTATCGTCTTCAATAAGTAACCAGGCGTTTTTTATAGTGGGTAACTCCTTCATCTCAGTTCCCGATAGTTTATCTACCGTATTTTCCCTTACCTGAAGAAGTTCTTTTATGTTGGTGAATAATTGTTTCATTTCGGTTAGTTTTTGGTATTTGTTCTCTGCTGAAAACTCCAGTTAAACAAAGATAAAAACTAAGCCGTGAAAACCTGCTTTTTCAGTAGAAACAAAAAAAGCTTGCTTAAGAATATTGGTTTCGTCAAGCTGAACTTGTTTCAGCTTCTAATAGGATATCAATAATAATTTAATTAGATCCTGAAACAAGTTCAGGATGACGTATAGAAAAATATTTTTCAGTCAGCTTTTTATAAATTCTAATTCTTCAGCGATTTCATATCGATCACAAAGCGATATTTTACATCAGATTTTACAACTCGATCAAAAGCTTCGTTGATATTTTGCATATCTATCATTTCAATATCTGAAACAATATTATGTTCCCCGCAAAAATCCAGCATTTCCTGGGTTTCTTTAATACCACCAATCACCGAACCGGCAATACGTTTACGGCCGCCAATCAATCCGCCGCCGTGAACAGGATCAAGAGGTTCAATTGCACCAACCAGAACCATAGTGGCATCTCTTTTTAGTAAAGCTATATAAGGATTCATATCGTGACCAACCGGAACTGTATTAAGAAGAAAATCGAAAGAGCCGGCTTGTTTTTTCATGTCTTCTTCATTCTTCGAGATTAGCACTTCATCGGCGCCAAGTTTTTTCGCGTCTTCAGATTTTGAGGGAGAAGTAGTGATCATTACCACATGCGCTCCTATAGCGTGCGCAAATTTAACTCCCATATGGCCAAGTCCGCCAAGACCAATTACACCAACTTTATCTCCTTTTTTTACATTCCAGTGGCGTAGTGGAGAGTAGGTAGTAATTCCGGCACAAAGCAATGGGGCTGCTGCTTTCGCGTCTATATTTTCTGGAACTTTAAGTACAAATTCTTTATCTACCACAATTTGTTCAGCATAACCTCCAAAAGTATGGCCACCTAAATGCTCATCTTTACTGTTGTAAGTTAGCGTAGCGCCATTTTCGCAGAATTGCTCTAAATCTTCTTTACAGGAATCACACTCCTGGCAGGAATCTACCATACAGCCCACTCCTACAAGATCACCTTCTTTAAAGTTGCTCACATTTTTTCCAACCTGGGTTACACGGCCTATAATTTCGTGACCTGGTACAACAGGATATTTAGAATTTTTCCAGTCGTTTCTAACCTGGTGAATATCGCTGTGGCAAACACCACAGTAATCTATTTCTATCTTTACATCGTCTGCGGTAATTTCCCTGCGTTCAATATTTAAGGCTTCTAAATTGGCGTCGCTGGCTTGCGCACCATATGCTTTTACTTTACTCATATCAATTTGTTTTTCTTAAAGGTAAAGAATTAGGAGAGCAATTTTTAATACAAATATTGCTTTAGCTTTATTTAACTATTGTTTCAAAAAATAATTTCCGGCATATAGGAAACAGCCTGAAAACGCAGGACATTTAGAATATTTCTTTTTACATTAGGGCGAATTTTGAAAGCACTAGAAATGACAAAAAAACATCCCGGAATAAATACCATTTGCACCCATAGCGGAGAACTGGAAGACAAACAATTTAAAGGCGCTGTTTCGCCATTGTATATGGCTACTTCTTATGCTTTTGAAGATGTAGAGGTAAAGCGTTATCCACGTTATTTCAACACTCCAAATCAAGTCGCTTTAGCGCAAAAAATGGCAGCCCTGGAACACGGGGAAGCTGCTTTGATCTTTGGAAGCGGAATGGCAGCGGTAAGCACTTCGCTTATGGCTTTTGCCCAAAAAGGAGACCACGTGGTTTTTCAAAACACCCTTTACGGCGGAACCAGTAATTTGATTACCGAGGAATTTGAGAAATTCGGACTGGAATATTCATTTACTAAAGATTCGAAACCTGAATCTTTTGAAGCCGAAATCAAAGAAAATACAAAGGTTATCTATATAGAAACACCTTCAAACCCACTGCTTACCGTAACCGATATTAAAGCGATTGCTGAAATTGCTAAAAAGGATAAGCTGGTAAGTATGATAGACAATACGTTTGCTTCCCCGGTGAACCAGAACCCTATAGATTTTGGAATTGATATTGTATTGCATTCCGCCACAAAATATATGGGTGGACATAGCGATATTCTTGCGGGAACCGCTATAGCTTCTGAAGAGCACATAGATAAAATCTTTCAGCTGGCTAAGAATTTTGGCGGTAACTTAAGCGATTTTACGGTTTGGATGCTGGAACGCAGCTTAAAAACCATGGGTTTAAGGGTAAGAGCGCAAAATGAAAATGCGTTGGAATTAGCTCGTTTTCTGGAAAAACATGAAGATATTTCGAGGGTTTTTTATCCAGGACTTGAGTCTCACCCAGATCACGAATTGGCCAAATCTCAAATGAAAGGTTTTGGAGGCATGATGTCTTTTGAACTGCGTGAAGGATTAGATTTTGACCTTTTTCAGAAAAAATTAAAATTAATAAAATCTTCTATGAGCCTGGCAGGTGTAGAATCAACCATACTTTCTCCCTCAAAAACCTCGCACGGTTTGCTTTCTCCTGAAGAAAGGGAAGCCCAGGGAATTAAAGACGGTTTAATGCGATTTTCCGTGGGGATAGAGGAGAAGAAAGATTTAATGGAAGACCTGGAACAGGCATTAAAAGAAATTAGAGGCTAGGAAATACGAGGTGTGAAGTTTGAAGTACTAACTTAAAATTAGATTTCCGTCCCGATTTTTTATCGGGACGGAAATGACAAAGTAAATATTATGAAACTAGATATATTGGCTATAGGCTCGCATCCCGATGATGTTGAACTAAGTTGCTCGGGCACTATAGCAAAAGAAGTAGACAGAGGAAAAAAAGTAGGGATTTTAGATCTTACACGGGGAGAATTAGGAACCCGTGGCACGGCAGAAACCAGGGATAAAGAGGCAAAAAATGCAGCTGAGATCTTGGGAGTTTCT
This sequence comes from Salegentibacter salarius, assembly GCF_900168265.1. GTDB lineage: Bacteria > Bacteroidota > Bacteroidia > Flavobacteriales > Flavobacteriaceae > Salegentibacter > Salegentibacter salarius. The sequence continues at coordinate 59,740 of NZ_FVZF01000018.1, forward strand.
GTAAGAGAAAATCTGGAATTTAGTGACGCTTTTTTTATAAATAACACCGCGCATCAGCTTGAAATTATAAAGATATTGCGAAAATATCGACCTGAAATTGTCTTGTGCAACGCAGTAGACGATAGACATATAGACCACGGAAAAGGAGCAAAACTCACTAGTGACGCTTGCTTTTTAAGCGGACTTCGGAAGATTGAAACTATTTACGAAGGAGAGAGCCAGCAAGCCTGGCGCCCAAAGCACGTTTATCATTATATTCAGTGGAAAAATTTGAAACCCGATGTAGTGGTAGATATTTCGGGATATATCGATAAAAAAATGGAGTCGGTAAAAGCTTATAAAAGTCAGTTTTTTGATGAAAGCAGTAAAGAGCCGCAAACCCCAATTTCAAGCAGTAATTTCCTGGAAAGTATCACCTATAGAGCACTAGACCTGGGAAGATTAATCAATACCGAGCACGCCGAAGGCTATACGGTGGAACGTTATCCCGCAGTAGATTCGATCTTTGATTTAATTTAGGTTGATTTTTAGCATTTGCTAATTATTTAATTTGAAGCTTTTTAGCCGCATAGACTTGAAATAGGCTTAAATTTCAATTTAATATTGAAATTTTTTCTTTGGGAAATTGCTAAAATAAACTACATTTGCAACCGCAATTAAAATGGTGGTTGTAGCTCAGCTGGTTAGAGCGCCGGATTGTGGTTCCGGAGGTCGCCGGTTCGAAACCGGTCTTCCACCCTTTATTCAAGCCTTCAGTTTTCTGAAGGCTTTTTTTATGGGATAATTTTATTAGTACGCCTCTGTCTGAGGAAAATGATTAAAGAATCCAAGTCATGCTGTCCCGAAGCTTCGGGATTGTTTCAGCATCTAGTAGATTTTGAACTCGCCTACATCATAGATTCTAAAATGAATTCAGAATGATTCCAGATATTTATTTTCCTGCTTTAGTTTCTAAAATCCTAAAAGCAATCCTTATTTTTACCAAAATCAAAAATTTCTACGAATGAACTCCAGAGAAGCGCAGCTAAAGGCATTTGATCGTTTATTAACTATTATGGATGAGCTTAGAGAGCAATGTCCCTGGGATAGAAAGCAAACGATGGAATCGCTGCGGCATCTTACCATTGAAGAAACTTACGAGCTTGGAGATGCAATTTTAGACAAGGATCTGGAGGAAGTGAGAAAAGAGTTAGGAGACCTTTTGCTTCACCTGGTTTTTTATGCTAAAATAGGTAGTGAAACCAATGATTTTGATATTGCTGATGTTGCCAATGGAATTTGCGATAAATTAATAGATCGCCATCCTCATATTTACGGAGATGTTGAGGTTGCCGATGAGGAAGAAGTAAAAAGAAATTGGGAAAATCTAAAATTAAAAGAGGGCAAGAAAAGCGTATTAGAAGGTGTGCCACGTTCTCTGCCGGCTGTTGTGAAGGCAAGTAGAATTCAGGAGAAAGTAGCGGGTGTTGGTTTTGACTGGGAAAAACCGGAACAGGTTTTTGAGAAACTACAGGAAGAACTGGGTGAATTGCAGCATGAAATAGAGACAGAGAATAAAGATAAAATGGAAGCCGAATTTGGCGATGTGATGTTCTCTATGATTAATTATGCACGCTTCCTGGGTATAAACCCTGAAAATGCTTTAGAGCGCACCAACAAGAAATTTATAACTCGTTTCCAGTATCTGGAAGCTAAAGCAGCTGAGAAAAATAAAGCTTTAAAAGATATGACTTTGGCCGAAATGGATGTCTTTTGGAATGAAGCTAAGTTGTTGTAGAGTTATTTACTCGATAATCGAGATTAAATGTTCCGAGGCTTGCCTCGAAATCAAATTATATTTTCGAATAATAATGCTTCGTGAGCTTGCTCCAAAGTTATTTGCTAAAAACAATCGCGTTCGGATGAATTTCCAAAGCTGAGAAATCCAGGTTGTCTTTTATCCATTGCAGGCTTTTCGCCGTGTAAAAAAAGATATGGGTGACGTCATTTTTATAGTACCAGTTATCAAAATCAATTTTTTCTGAATAGAGGGAGGTTTTGCAGTAGAGCTTTCCGCCAGGCTTTAAAAGGGAAGCTAATTCACTAAACTCCTTATTTGGAGCAGAGAAATGTTCCATTACTTCGCAGCAAATTATAAAATCGTATTTGGTTTTTAATACCTCTTTATTGGGATAAAAGTAAAGATCATAAAGCGAGATAGTATATCCTTTTTTTTCTAATTGTGAAGTTGTTACGGGTCCATTACCACAACCATAATCCAAACCGCTTTGTTCAGTAGAAAAATCTTTTAAGATTCGTGAAGTTATTGGCTTTACGAAATCCTGGTACCTTAGATCTTCTACATCATTATTATGGGTAAGATAACGAGCTTCCTCCGCTTTTTCTGAAATATAAAATCGGGGTAAAAGTTGAATGCCCCCGCAATTGGTGCATTCAACAAATTCCCTGTTTTTACTCTTCCAAAATTTCTTTGTATCGCCTTCGCATAGGATGCATTTCATAGCCGCTTTGTTTAGTAAAGCGACTTGATTTTACGCAATTTTTCTTTCCAAACTTCAAGCTGCTCTTTTTGGTTAGCGATATTTTTGTGTACGTCCTGTACTAAAGGATTATCTTCATCTACATTAGAGAAGAATTGCAGGTTATTTTCCAACTGCCTAATTTCAGCTCTAGTTTCTTCTATTTTCTTGGTTAAGAAATAATGCTCGTTGCGAAGTTTTTTATCGTCGTCAGCATCATTTAAAGCCTGTACTTTATTTTCGTATTTAAGCATTTCAGCTTTGGTGTGATCTACATCCAGCTTATTAAAAAGCTGATCCAGGGCTTTGTTGAATTTCCCTTCAATAAAACGCTTATTATAAGGTACACGGCCTAAATTTTTCCAGTCTTCAATAAACTGTTTTATTTTAGGTAGATCTTGTTTTTTATCGCCGCTAAGCTCAACAGCCTTCACCTGTTCCAGCAACTCTTTTTTCTTGTCAAAAGCTTCGAACTCTTCTTTGTTCTCGTCTTTACGTGTTTCGTGCAGACGCTCAAAGTAGTGATTACAGGCTGCTTTAAATTGCTTCCAAACCTTGTCACTATCTTTTCTTGGTACGTGGCCAACTTTCTTCCAGTCTGCCTGGATCTTCTTCATTAAAGGCGTTACCGTTTTAAAGTCATCGCTATCCTTATTGTCTTCAGCAATTTTGATAAGCTCTTTTTTCTTTTCGAGGTTATCGTATTGTTGCTTTTTTAGATTTTTATAGAACGCGTTTTTATTCCGGTTAAATCGGCGAACGGTTTGTTTGAAATCTGTCCAGGTTTCTTCATTTTTACTACGCGGAACTTTCCCGGCATTAAAGAATGCTTCCCTTAGCGCTTCAATTTCTTTAATCTTCTGCTGCCATTTGTTGTGGCTTTTATAATCTTCGTCTGCAATTACTCTTATCTTCTCAATAATAACCTGCTTGGCTTTCCAGTTCTCTTCGTAGCGTTCATCTAGCGTATTGAAATACTCCTGGCGTTTATCGTGAATTTGTTTGGTGGCGCTGCTAAAACGATCCCAAATATCTTCACGAAACTCTTTGGCAACAGGACCAAGCTCTTCTTTCCACATTTTGTGAAGCATTTGTAACTCCCTAAACGCACGGTTTACATCGGTTTCCTGGGCTAATTCTTCAGCACGATCAATCACTTTTAATTTTTGATCAAGATTATGTTTAAAATCCAGATCCCGGAACTCACGATTTAAATGTAGAAAATCATAGAAATTCTCTACGTGATGGTGATAGGTGTTCCAAACGTCGTTATATTTTTCTCGCGGAATTGGTCCCGCAACGCGCCAGCGATCCTGAAGTTCCTTAAAATGCTTGTAAGTGGTGTTTATATTCTCTTCAACATCAATAAGACCTTTTAATTCTTCAATTATTTCCAGGCGCTTGTCCAGGTTTTTATTAAGGTCTTGTTTAAGTTGTTTGTAGTAATTATTGCGTTTTTCCCGATAATCGAAATAAAGGGAGTTAAAACGTTTTTTAAGCGGAGTAGAGTAGTGGAAGTCTATAATATTCCCGCCATCGGCAAGGAATTCCTCTTTTTTCTCCTCTTCCTCTTCATTGAATTTGGCATTGAATTCAGCACGAATTTCAATTACGTGCTCTTTAATAGCCTGTACTTTTTCCTTTTTAAGCAAAGCTTCAAACTCATCTACGAGCTGCTCTTTGCTCATCGCGTGATAATCTTTTTTCGGAATATCGTGGCGCTCAGCTTTAGTCTCATCTTCACTGTCTTCAGCAACTGAATCGTCTATATGCTCCTGGTGATGTTTTGAAGTGCGTCCTTCTTCCTCAGAAGTTTCATCCTCATCCTCATCATCAGATGTATCTTCAGCTTTAGCTCCTGTTTCTGCCTGAACCTTTTCTTCTTCCGGACGGGTTTTTTTTCTGCTTTCTTCAAGAATAGCATCGTTCTCGTCGTCTTCTTCGCTGCTCGCTTTATTTTCTTCTGAAGTGTTCTTCTTATCACCGGCTTCAGCGATCATGGCATCTTCCAGCTTATCATCTTCAGTTTTAATTTCAGAAGCAGTTTCTGCAGGTTCTATAACCGTTTCTTTCTCTGTTGAAGTTTCTTCGGTTTCAGACTTTTCAGAAAATGATTTTTCTTCTACATTTTCATCACGGTTTTCCTCGGTAAGCTTCTTTTCGTTCTGAGCTTTTTCAGAATTATTAGTTGCTTCGTTAGAAAACTCTTCTTTGCTTTTATCATTTTCTTGCTGAGACATATCTTTCAATGTTAAGGTTCTTAATTAGCCTGAAAGATAGTAACTCCACTAAAATTGGGCAAACAATTCCCTTTTTTTGTAGAATTTAAAAGAAAAATTAGCGCTATTTATTCCAAATGTTCCAGGCGCTTTCTGCCTGTAATTCCAGCATTTTTAAACCGTTTTTAATCGTGGCACCCTGTTTTTTTGCCAATGCCAATAATTGGGTGACTTCCGGGTTGTAAATAAGGTCGTAAACCAGGTGATTTTTGGTTAGGTATTCTACTGGGAATTTCGGGTATTCTTCTACGTCTGGGAAGGTGCCTACCGGTGTGGTGTTGATAATAATGTTGTGGTCTTTTATAGTTTCTTCGGAAAGATCATCATATCCCAATTTACCTTTTCCTGAAGATCTTGAGACAAACTTATACTCAATATCCAGTTTTTTAAAGGCGTATGCTATAGCTTTTGAAGCTCCACCCGTTCCCAAAATAAGCGCTTTATTATGATGAGATTTAAGCAGGGGTTTTATGGATTCCGAAAAACCTATATAATCTGTATTATAGCCAATAAGCCGGTTACCATTTACCTTAATAGTGTTTACCGCGCCAATTTCTTTAGCTTCAGGAGCTAAATCGTCTAAAAAGGTAATGATCTCCTGCTTATAAGGAATGGTGACATTTAAACCTTGCAGGTCTGGCATTTCTTTAATCACGTCCCGAAATTGATTTATGTTTTCCAGGTCGAAATTATAATATTTAGCGTCAATATTTTCTTTCTTGAATTTTTTGGTAAAATAAGTTCGGGAAAATGAGTAACTGATGTTTTTTCCAATTAAGCCAAAAGTTTTCATCGCGTTGCGGGTTTTTGGTTTTTCTTTTCGTACCAGGCGAGTCCAAGTACAATGAGTATACCTACAAAGATAAAGAAAATTGCCAGCCAGGTTTCAGCAGAAGAAAAAGTTGGGAAATAACGGTCGTAATAATCTATTATACCATTGCCCTGGCTATCCAGAATTATTTCTCCGCTCTGGTTTAGTTTAAAGATCTTTTCTTTCCAGGGCCATACCACACCTAACGAGCCGGTAATAAAACCAATAATCGCGGCAAAAGTATCTTTTTTATAATGTTTTAAAACATAGCCCAGAAAATGGGAAAGCGTAACTAGACCCGCCAGAGAACCTGCGCCAAACACCAGGATGACCTCTAATAATCTAATTCTATCTGGATCATTTATAAAACTAAAATCCAGCACTACTAAATCTGCCAGCGTATCGTAAAGTGCATTTACTGAATCTACGAGTAGCAATACATAATTTCCAAATAAGATAAGTATGAAGGAGCCTGAGAGTCCGGGTAATGTCATTCCAGATACACCTACCATTCCGCAAAAAAATACGAACCAAAGATTGTCATTTTCTTTTGCCGGCTCCAGGAAGCTAATGGCCACCCCGGCAATTATTCCGAGGAAAACAAAAACCAGGGAGCGTTTACTCCATTCGTCAAAATCTTTACTGATATAATATATAGAACCTATAATCATTCCGAAGAAAGAGGCCCAGACATAGAGTTCGTAGTGGAGTATCAAATAATCGAGTAACTTGGAAACACTAAAATAGCTAATTAACATCCCCAGGATAAGCAAACTCAGGAACTTCCCGTTGGTATAATGAAACAGACTTCTAAACCGCCCATTTATGAGCAACATAAAAGCCTTGTAATTTATTTTCTGGAGCGAGTAGATAAACTCTTCATAAAAACCGGCAACGAACGCCACAACACCACCAGACACACCGGGAACTTTATTAGCTGCTCCCATAGCTAAACCTTTAAGTACTAAAAGCACTTTGTCTGTAAAGGTTCTAGTTTGTTGCATTGGCGTTTTCTGAGCTTTTTGAGGCGAAAATTTCCAGGCCTAGAATTAAGAAAAATCCTGCCAGCATTAAAATGATAGCATATAGCGTTTGTGGTTGTCCATCAAAATTCCAGGGTAAAACCGAGGCTTCTTGAAGTACTACTTCCTTATCGCCATACATTTCTGTTTGCAATACGTGTTTCCAGGGCCAGATCTTATTCAGCGATCCTGCTATAAAACCGGTTAATACGGCCAGGGTTAGACTGCTGTAATGCACAAATAGCCATTTTAATATTTTAGAAAAGCTAAGTAAGCCAATTATGGCTCCAATGCCAAATACTCCCAATGTTTGAAAGTCGAAATCGTGAGCGGCTTCTGTAATCCTTTTATAAGCTCCAAGCAGTACTAAGATAAAAGCCCCTGAAATCCCGGGTAATATCATAGCGCAAATAGCAATAGCTCCAGAAAAGAAAATATATAAATAGCTGTCATTTGCTGCCATAGGCGGCAGGGAAACGATGTAGAAAGCTACAGCTGCTCCTATTAACAGGGCGAGAAAGATCTTCACATTCCACCTGGGGATTTGTTTTCCTACATACCAAATACTGGCCAATACAAGGCCAAAGAAAAAGGACCAGATTAAAATTGGATGATTTTCCAGTAAATAATTTGCAATTCGCATCAGTGAGAACACACTGATGAGGATACCGGTGAAAAGGGCTAATATAAACGGCCCGTTTAGCTGCTGCCACATGGCTTTAAAACCTTTTTCTTTCCAGGTAGTAATTAATGAAAAGTTCACACCACTAATGGTAGAGATCAGTTCTTCATAAATACCTGTAATAAAAGCAATAGTGCCTCCTGAAACTCCAGGAACAACATCTGCCGCGCCCATCGCCATACCTTTTAAGGTTACTGAAAGATGGTCTTTAAAGCTTTTTTGCATGTGAACAAATTAAAATTCCGGGTCAAAGTTAGTAAAATAACTAAGAGAGATTTATAAAGGAATTTATAATTTGCTTTACGCTTTTTCGGTTAAAGATTTGAGGGAATAATTCTTCGATAACTATATAATACTCGGCATCTAACTGTAATCCTTTATTTAGGTGAAAGTAAGCTTTTTCTCCCTGATTATGACTAAAATAAAGTCCGGCTAAACGGAATTCAATCTCGGCGGTATCGGGGTAAAACTCCAGCGCCTGATTTAAATTTTGAATAGCGGTATCAAATTCTCCAAGGTCTATTAAGATATCGCAACGTCTAATCCAGGTTTCTAATTCGTAGTTTCCAAGATCCAGACTTTTTTTATAACCACGCTCTGCTTCTTCGTAAAACTTTAAGCGGTTATTTATTTTAGCGTAGCGCTTCCAGTAAAGCACGTTTTCTTCGTCTATATTTATCGCTTTGTTGATATAGTAAAGAGCTTTCTGGTAATTCTTCTTTTTAATATAGAAATCGGTGATCGCGATCCAGCCTTTATCCAAAAGCGGATCTTCGTGAACGCAATCTTTATAATGTTTAAGCGCAAGTTCGTTTAAACCAAGTTTCTCGAAACATTTTCCAATTCGTAAATAAGCAAAAGAAGTAGGATCGTCTAACTCCAAAGTTAAACGGTAATTTTCTATGGCTTCGTGGTAACGGCCTAATTTTTCCAGCACTTTTCCTTTTTCAAGATAAGCACCAATAAAATAATCGTCACTGATTATTGCAAAATCGAAAGCCGATAAAGCCTTATCATAATCTTTTAGATCAAAATATTGTTTTCCTACCTGGTGCCAGGCTACCTCGCAATAAGGATTTTTATCCAAATACATATTCAGGTATTCAATGGCTTCGGTTTTTTGATCTAGAAAATCAAAGCAATACATAATATTGTATAGTGCTGAATAATCTTCTTCATCGGCCTCCAGGCATTTCATGAAGCTGAACTTCGCATTCTCAAAATCTTCAAGAAACAGGTGTTCCATCCCAATTAGGGAATAAATTTCGGCAGGGTCCAGCGTAATATCAAGCGCCATCTCTAAAACCTCTATGGCTTTAGCGTGACGATCTCTTTTAGAAAGAATTTGTGCTTTTTGTATATAGACTTCTTCGTTAGAAGATTCTAATTGTTGTAATTCGGTAAGCATAGATTCGGCTACATCCAGCTTATCTTCAAAAACTAAAATCTCAATTTTAAAGAGCTTTAGGTTTGTAGAAGTTGGATGTTGTGCCAGGCCTAATTTAACGGCCTTTTTAGCCAGTGCAAATTTCCCGTTCTCTAAATAATAGTTAATAATGTCCTCAAATTCGGCTGAATCAAAGAATAAAACATCATTTGTTTTAAGCATAGATTCAAATCGGGAAAGTGAGAAATTGTTTTCGTCGTTATGGCTTAATTGCATACGTAGGTAATTACGGGATTTCTACTACTCACTAAGTGAGATTTAAAATATTTCAACGCTTAAGTTGAAATTGCTTGATCTTTTGAACTTTCTGTCTTGCGGCTAAGCCTCAAGGCATTTCTTAAAATTAAAAATGAATCTGCTTTAAAAGCTCAAAAATCAAGATTGTTGTTAACAAACTAATTAACAGTTTCAGACTGCTTCATTATTTCATCCAATACGGCAATAATGATGCCACAGCCTTCTTTAATTTCTTCTTCTGAAATGGTGAGGGGAGGAGTGATTCGCACGGCTTTTTTTTCGAATAGTAGCCAAAAAAGAATGAGGTTTTCTTCTTTGGATTTTAAGACTAATTGATTCGCTATTTCTTCGGAAGTGGTAATAATAGCAAGCATTAAGCCCATTCCTTTAACTTCTGAAATTAGCGGATGCACCAGCAATTTCCTGAATAGTTTTTCTTTCTCAAGACTTTCTGTCATTAAGTCTGAACCGGTAATTTCTTTTAATGTAGCTAAAGCTGAAGCAGCAATTACAGGATTTCCCCCAAACGTAGTAATATGTCCCATTTTTGGGTTGTCTGAAAGGCTATCCATCATTTTAGCCGATGCCGAAAAAGCACCAATAGGCATTCCGCCGCCCATGCCTTTTCCTAAAGCAACGATATCTGGAACCATGTCAAAATTCTGAAAACCAAAGAGTTTTCCTGTTCTCCCGAAACCGGGTTGAATTTCATCTAATATTAATAATGCGCCCACTTCCTCGCAACGTTGTTTGACCTTTTTTAAATAATTATTCTTCGGAATAATAAATCCCGCACCTCCCTGGATACTTTCCAGGATTACGGCCGCGGTTTTTTCGGTAATCTTTTCCAGATCTTTCTCTTCGTTAAACTGAATAAAGGAAATTCCCCCTAAAAGAGGTCTAAAAGGTTTTTGGCGTTCTTCATAATCCATTAAACTCAGTGAACCCATGGTATTGCCGTGGTAAGCCTGGTGAGCCGCTATAATTTCAGCTCTCCCGGTATAGCGCCGGGCGAGTTTTAAAGCGCCTTCTATGGCCTCGGTACCGGAATTGGTGAGGTAAGTTTTTTCCAGTGGCTTTGGAAAATATTCTGCCAGTAACTTGGTTAACTCAACCGCCGGTTGCTGGGCGTATTCTCCATAAACCATTACGTGCAGATACTTTTCCGCCTGTTCCTTAATTGCGTTTACAACCTTAGGATGGCAATGACCCAAACTGCAGGCCGAAACACCCGCTACAAAATCCAGGTGCTTTTTTCCATCGGTAGTGAAAATATAAGAACCTTTGGCCGAAGCCACTTCCAGGCCTAAAGGATGTGGAGTGGTTTGCGCCTGGTAGGTAAGAAAATCTTTATTCATCCTGATTCTCTTTAGTTTCAGGCTCGGCCTCATTATCTTCTTGCTCTTCAGCTTTAATCAGCGACTGTGGTTTCTTTAATTGAGGAATAGAATCTTTTACTCTTTCCTGTAGATTTTTAGCTTCAGTTTTAGTATCGTCATCTACAGCATCCATCAAGGTTTGTGGTTCTTTTAATTGTGGGATACTGTCTTTTGCCCTGTTTTGTAAATCTTCAGGTTTTAGCCTGGACTTATCATTTAAGAGCAAATCATCACCTTCGTCACGTTCATCAAAAAATTCTTCTGATTCCTCGGGTAAAGATATTCCTTCAATTTTTACCAGATCGGGTTCAGGTTTTCCCTTAAAAAGATCTTCTTTGGTGAGTAATCTTTCGTCCCCACGCCAATTGAAACCTATTAATTTTCGAACATTCACAGGGAAATCTTCTTCCGGAGTTAAATTTCCGTCTACATTTTGATAGTAGTAGATATCCTGAATTTGCTGTTCTTCAAATAAGATTTTTATAGAACTGGACAGGGTTTTATTTATTCCTATAAGTTCCTGCTCGCTATTTCGGCTGTAATAAAGTGTTTCGGTATTCTTATTAATATCTACCTGGTATAATTCATTATCTTCAAACAAGCCCACCAGGTCCATTCCTTTTACCTGGTTATAACCTTCTATAGTGTCTTTTTGAATTAAAAACGCATTATTAAAAACCCGCATAGAATCCAATTGTTCTGTTTTAGTATTACTTTGCAGATGAATGGTATCACCGGTCATTTGGCTAAGTCCGCTCCAAAGCACGGGACTTCGTTTTTTGTCTACAGAAGAAACAGGTCCACTGGTAAGGTTGATCATTTTAGTTAATCCGGTTTCCTGGTTAATGTGAACCGAATCACTTTTTCCGCTCATATCGCTTTTAAAAAGCCGAACATCATAAAATCCACGAATTATACGTTTATCTGGTTTTCCGGTAATCATTATAGTATCGCCGTGAATAAAAAGCGAATCTTTATCCTGAACGCTGGCAGCAACCGCTCTTTTAGTTATAAAAACCGAATCCTTATCACGGAAGACTTCGGCATAATGCCCGGTGACTACACTCTTATTAATAGTATCGATAACTCTAATATTATTCGTGGCGGAAGCGAAATTGGTATTCCGGTTAAAATATAGACTGTCGCCTTTTACCGTTCTGTTATCATAATCTATCCGCGAATTTTTTACAAAATAGCCTGTATCACCACGTGTATCATAAAACCCACGTTCACAATAGACGGTGCTGGTTTCACTTTCTATAGTTGAAGGTCCATAAAGATAAGCGTGGCCGGTTTCGCCGTAAAAATCTAGTTGTTCAGAATTAATTATGTACTCAGGATTGGTAAGTACCACATCTGAAACAAAGGAATATTTATCCTGTTCCATATAATATCTACCTATATTGCTGGTAATTACTCCGCCGGTATCTATCACTTTCCCACCGCTTCTATAATAAGCCTGTTGTTTTAAGCGGTCAAAGAATAAACTGTCTGACTCTAAAGTGGTTTGTGGCCGTTTCATCACAACATCCCCACTGGCAAAGGCAAACTGGGAGTTTCCGTTATATTCGGCATAATTACTATTAAGCTTTACGGTATCGCCTTGTTGCATTCTTACATTTCCAAAGGCCCTAAAGAAATTTTCTTCTTTATAATGAATGGCAAGATCACACCAAACCTCTATCCCTTCGTGTTTAAAATAAACCTGATTTTCAACTTTGCTCAATACAAAGGCGCCCGGGTATTTTTGATCCTGGATATTTCTATCAGCACTATAGTCAATCTCTTTAGCTTCCTGAGCCTGAATTAAAGAGGGAAAAGACAAAATTGCGAATACTAAGAAAAGGATGATTTTTTTCAAGCCGAAAATTTTTTCAAAAGTAAATAAAATTTAGGGGAATGGGATTTTAAATGCAATAGCTTATTTATTGAATAAAATTTTGTTTTCGATTAATAATGTTGCGAAATAAAAATATAAATCCCAAAAAAATTAAAAATATTGTTAATATTAATAGAATTTAAGGTTTGAAAAATTTTCTTTGGAAAACTTTAACGCTAATTATAAAACCGTCCTGGACCTCGCCCCGTAAGTTTACTAAATAACTAAAACTCAAATTATGGAAAAACCACGTATTAAGGTAGATGCAGTTACTGCGAAGCCTTCGAAAAACAGTAATTCCCGAAGAAAATTTCTTAAAATGGGAGGACTTGCCATGGCAGGTTCGGGATTGTTACTGTATGGATGTAGCGACGATGACGATATGAACCCCGATCCTATGCCTCCAGGGGAAGTGTTTGATCTTGGAAGCGGTGATGTTGGAATTTTAAATTATGCATACGCATTAGAACAGCTAGAAGCTGCTTTTTATACCAATGTATTAGATGGTTCTTACTGGGCCGGAGCTAATGCTGAAGAAAAAAGAATCTTAGAAGATCTATATGATCACGAGGTAATTCACCGTGAATTTTTCAAGGCGGCAATTGGTGCAAATGCGGAAGTCAGCCAGGTACTGCCAGAACTGGAATTTGATTTTAGTAGTGTGAATTTTGCCGATAGAGATTCTGTATTAGGAACAGCCAGGGTGCTGGAAGATACCGGGGTAGCCGCTTATAATGGTGCCGGTAGATTATTGCAGACTCCAGATTTTCTGGTAATTGCCGGGAAAATTGTTTCAGTAGAAGCAAGGCACGCAGCAGCTATTCGTTCCATTTACTTAGAAAGTGATACTGCTTTTGCAGGAGATGATATTATTGATAGCAACGGTCTTGATCTTGCTAAAGATCCGCAAACAATTCTTAGCGAAGTTGGAAATACCGGCTTTGTAGTGACAGAATTTACGGCCAATAACTTGCCTCAATAATTAACTAATCAACTTAAAAACAATATTATGGATATTATAAAATTTTTAGATGAATTTACTTCGGAAAGCCTTACCAGAAAAGCTTCTTCCAGGCGGGAAATGCTTGGTAGCTTAGGGAATTTAGGTAAGAAGGCGGCTATGGTTGCTGTTCCTTTTGGACTAGCTTCTACCTCTGGTAAAGCATTCGCCCAAAGCAGTGGTAACGATGCCACTGCTGCACTACAACTTGCCCTTACCCTGGAATATCTTGAAGCCGAATTTTATATCAAGGCTTTAGATTCTGGTGTATTGCCTAGCGGTGGTAGAGCCGAAGCGGTTTATAACCAGATTTCTAAACACGAATCTGCTCACGTTACATTTTTGCAAACCGGTTTGGGAGATAATTCTATAGACTCGCCAGAATTCGATTTTACTGCGGGAGGAGCTTTTGATCCTTTTAACCCTAATAATGATATGGCCTATGCCCAATTATTAGCATTAGCCCAGGCATTTGAAGATACCGGTGTGAGAGCTTATAAAGGCCAGGCAGGAAACCTAATGGGAACTCAATTCCTTACTCCTGCATTACAGATACACTCTGTAGAGGCGAGGCACGCATCCGAAATTCGAAGATTAAGAGCTGATGTTATAAACGAAAGTTCTAATGAAAATGCGTTAGGTTGGATTACCTTAAATAATCGCGGACCGGGAATGCCAGAAGCTACTCAAGCGGTATATGATGGTGAAGAAAATGTGGTGCAAGGTGGAGTAAACCTTGTAGACGCTACCGGATTTAGCGCAGAAGCAGTTTCGCAGTCTTACGATGAACCTATAAGTGGAGAAGTAGCTCAGCAAATCGCGGGATTATTCATCGCTTCTAACGATGGATAGGTAACTCAATTCTAAGTTTTTGTTATAAAGAATTTTGTTATAAAAAAGAGGCTGTCTGAAAAGGCAGCCTTTTTTGTTGTATTATTTTCTGGTTTTTAGTATTTTCATGTAATGAAAGCCAAAGCAGTATTTAAGACCTATGACCAGTCGCAGTTAAGTCTTTTACCTCCCAGTTATGATGATCTGGTCCCTGCCCATCATCCCGTTAGGATCGTCAATACGATTATTGATCAAATCGACATCGCTGACCTGGAGCGAAGTTATAAAGGAGGAGGTACCTCCAGTTACCATCCCCGGATGTTGCTCAAGGTGACCATCTATGCGTACCTTCGCAATATGTATTCCTCTCGTAAAATTGAGCAGGCCCTTCAGG
>NZ_FVZF01000034.1 GCF_900168265.1 Salegentibacter salarius
GGGCCTGCTCAATTTTACGAGAGGAATACATATTGCGAAGGTACGCATAGATGGTCACCTTGAGCAACATCCGGGGATGGTAACTGGAGGTACCTCCTCCTTTATAACTTCGCTCCAGGTCAGCGATGTCGATTTGATCAATAATCGTATTGACGATCCTAACGGGATGATGGGCAGGGACCAGATCATCATAACTGGGAGGTAAAAGACTTAACTGCGACTGGTCATAGGTCTTAAATACTGCTTTGGCTTTCATTACATGAAAATACTAAAAACCAGAAAATAATACAACAAAAAAGGCTGCCTTTTCAGACAGCCTCATTTGTTTATGAATTATCCTTCAAATCCCTCATCAAAGTCCTGATCACTATCATTACGACGTTGTTCGCGTTTTTGCTGATTAAATCTATAGATGAAAGATACATTTACAGATTGTCCCTGTCTCCATTGGAATTCACTTTCCTGGCTAAAGAACTCTGTAGTGGTAGAACTATTTCTTTTTCTTCCGTTAAAAATATCTCTTACGTTTAATGAAAGTGTAGCTCTCTCGTTTAGAATCTCCTTACTAAAAGCAAGATCTACGTTTAAAATTCCTTCTTGAGTTCCCTGAATTTCGTCTGAAGGTCCCCGGTAAAATAAGTTTGTTTGCCAATCTATTTTTAGTGGTAAAGTAACTTTTGAACTGAATCTACCAAACCAGCTTGAGTTGTCCTGGCTATAATCGGTGCCATTAAATTCACCGTCCAGTTTAAAACGGAATACATTTACACTACCGTTAAATCTTAACCAATCTGCCGGGTTGTAAAGGAAACCTAATTCTCCACCCATCCTGTCGTTTGTAGCCAGGTTAAAAGGAATACTTCTAATTACTTCTATTTGTTGCCCTGAAGGTCCGCTAATAAAAACTTCCTCCTGAACTCTTTGAAAAGCATCGGTTTCTCTTTGGAAGTAAACTGAAGAGGTTAAGGTGAATTTCTCCCATTTCTTTAAATATCCAAGATCAAATGCATTAGAAAATGCAGGATTTAAGTTTGGATTACCCTGGAAAATATTGTTACGACTACTTCTGGAAGGGAAAGGGTTTATATACCAGCCTCTTGGCCTGTTTATTCTTCGGTTATATCCTAAGGTGATATTTTCATCTTTGCCTAGTTCGTAAATAAGGTTTACGGTAGGAAACAAACCAAGATAATTATTATCAAAATCTGTATCTACTGGAAAAGAAAATTCTTCTTGTAATTCCTCTTCAGTCAATTCTGAATCAATCTCACCTTTTAAATTTGTATTCTCCAGTCTCAATCCTAATAGGAAACTAAAGCTTCCAAATTTAGTACCGTATTGCGTGTAAAGTGCCTGAACATTTTCTGAATAATCAAAAATATTTGTTTGGGTTTCATTTAGAACAAACTCTCCAAGGCTATTTTCCTGGAAAAGTTTGTAATCGGTCACCTCATTTTCAAAATTACCACGATAACCTGCTTCAAATTGAGATTCCTCTCCAATTGGTAATACATAATCTGCCTGAATCAAATATTCCTTTTGGTCTTCGTCTGTCAGTGTAGATTCTGAAGGAATATCAATCTCATCTATTTCGGTATTATTATATATAGTAAATTCATTAATGGAAGCATCCTGAGTCTCTGTATCAGTTTCAAACTGAAAATCAGCGGTAAGCTCGTGACCTTCATTATTGAATTTCTTTACATAATTAAGTGAGAATTGAATACTCTCGTCTTCCTCATTTTCGATTTCTCTCCTGTTGGTACCTAAAAGTTCGGTGTCTCCCATTAGATAGTCATTCATGTTATTGGTTACATCACGATCATCACCAATTCTATAGAATATAGCTCCTGTAATAGAAGACATATCAGATAAATAATATTCCATACCAACATTGGTATTGAAACCGCGGTTGATCCTGTCATAATCCCTGTCTTCTATATTTCTATCATACATCAGGTTATCAAGAATTACGTCTTCCCGTGGTTCAAAATAACGGGTGTCAAAGAAACCGTAACCCGGGGATTCAGAATATCTGTAACCGGTAGTGGTGAAGAGATTATATTTATCGGTACGGTAATTTAAATTTGTAGAAATACTAGCATTTTCGGGAATACCACCATTTACAGTCGCGGATCCATTAAACCCAAGAGTTTCCTTTTTTCTAAGAATAATATTAATGATTCCGGCAGTACCTTCGGCATCATATCTGGCAGAAGGAGAAGTGATCACTTCTACGCGTTCTATAGCTTCCGCAGGTAATTGACTTAAAACATCGGTATTTCCGAAACCGGCCATTGCTGAAGGTTTGCCGTTAATAAGTATTCTTACGTTATCGTTCCCTCTTAAACTTATGCCCCCTTCAATATCTACCGAAATGGATGGTACATTATTTAGGGCATCGCTCACTGTACCTCCGGCGGTGGTAAGATCTTTACCAATATTATATATTTTTTTGTCCAGCCTAATGTCAACCTGTGTGGTCTCGGCTCTCACCACAACTTCATCTAAGTTGTCTGAGCTAATACCAAGTTCTATAGTTTCCATGTTTAAATCTGAATTAACCTGGCGATTATTAAATCGCTTGGTTTCGTAAGAAATAAATTCAACGATAATATTGTAAGTTCCGGGATCTACTTCAATATTAAAAATTCCTTTGGAATTGGTAACACCGCCATTAACATTTTGCGGGTCGTTAACATCTACAATAGAAATAGTGGCATATTCTAAAGGGACATTGAGTTCATTATCAATTACTTTTCCTGAAATCTCGTAAGAATCGCCAGAAGATTGTGCATAACTGCTGAAACTAAAAAAAAGAAAAAATGCTACACTGAGCGTACTTAACATTTTGGTGGTCATAGAAATTTTTTATTCTTTGACCTTAATTAACGAAGATGGTTTAATACGAATTGGGTTAAACTCGCGTTAAAACCAGATTTAAAATGTTAAAATGAATTTATTCTGCTGCTATTCAGAAACTAAGATTTGCGGCTAATTTTTTTATTTAGCTCTAAATATTTCTGAAACTGCTTATCGGTCATTAATTTTTGCAACTTGTTGTGTTCCGCTTTCTGAATTGATTTTAATTTGAAGATAATTTCATCTTCAGTGAGCGCGGTTGCGTTAATGATCTCATTTTTCTTTAAGGTGTACTCGATTATGAGATCTTCCAGTTTCTCTGTTTGTTCAAAATCCAGTTCCAATTCTTTTTTCCAGGTATAAGCAAGTTCCCGGGCAATTTCAATAAGTTCTTTCCTGCTCTTTTTATGCAAGTAAAAATGGGAATAAACAAAGCCTGCCACTACAAATCCGGCGGCACCTATTATTGCGATTTTATTTTGAGTTTTCATTTTTTTGATGGGTTTGATATACTAAATTAATTACAATATATCTTCAATTTTAGAACTTGGTCTACCTACTACAGCCGTATTTGGTGTTTCTACAATAGGTCTTTCAATAAGTTTAGGGTTTTTCACCATAACAGTGATTAACTCCTTATCGCTAAGATCTTTGTTTTTATATTCTTCTTTCCAAATTTTCTCATTGGTACGAATAAGTTGCATTGGATAAAAACTTAATTTGTCCAAAATCTTCCCTAATTCTTCTTCCGAAAGTGGCTCTTTTAGGTATTCTCTTATTTGATATTCTTTTCCAGAATTTTTTACAAGTTCCAGACCTTCTCTAGATTTTTTGCATCTGGCATTGTGATAAACGGTAATCATTATTTTTGGTTTTGGCTATTTTAAAATAAACAATAAATTTTAAATCTAAAATATATTGGCAGAAACTTATCAATCTTCCTGCCGTTGTCCCATCATCATTAAAAAAGCTTTCAGAAAAATATCAATTTCTCCATTCATTACAGCATCTACATTTCCGGTTTCTTCTGCAGTTCTTACGTCTTTAATCAATTTATAAGGATGCATCACGTAATTTCTAATTTGTGATCCCCATTCTATCTTCATCTTGGAATCTTCAATTTCCCTTCGCTGTGCCTGTTGCTTCTGAAGTTCGATCTCATACAACTGACTTTTTAAAAGCTGCATAGCCTTAGTTTTATTTTCCAGCTGAGAACGGGTTTCAGAATTTTCAACCACAATTCCGGTAGGGGCGTGGCGCAATCTAACCGCAGTTTCTACCTTATTTACATTCTGTCCTCCCGCACCTGAAGAACGCATAGTTTCCCAGGAAATTTCTGAAGGACTTATATCTATTTCTATAGAATCATCAGCCAGCGGATATACGTATACCGAAGCGAAAGAAGTGTGGCGTTTTGCATTACTATCAAATGGGGAAATTCGTACCAACCTGTGTACGCCATTTTCTCCTTTTAACCATCCAAAAGCAAATTCACCTTCAATCTCCAGGGTAACGGTTTTAATTCCCGCAACATCTCCGGCCTGGTAATTTAATTCTTTAATTTTAAAATTGCGTTTTTCGGCCCACATTAGGTACATACGCATCAGCATTTCGGCCCAATCGCAACTTTCTGTACCACCTGCACCGGCTGTTATTTGTAAAACCGCGCTTAATTTGTCACCTTCTTCAGAAAGCATATTCTTAAACTCAAGATCTTCTATAAGGTCTAAAGCTTGCTTATTTTTGTCTAAAACATCTTGCTCGCTGGCTTCCTCTTCTTTATAAAACTCATAAAGAACCTCGAGGTCTTCAACCAGCGTTTGAGATTTTTCAAATTCTTCTACCCATTGTTTTTCAGCATTAAGATCACGCATTATGATCTCAGCTTTTTTAGGATCGTCCCAAAAATCTGGAGCAAAAGTCTTTTCTTCCTGATTGGATATTTCTATTTTCTTGGCATCAATGTCAAAGATACCTCCTTAACGCACCAAGGCGCTCTCTAAGATCTTTGATATGCTCGTGTGTGATCATACTTGTAAATTTTAAAGGTAAAAATAGAATTTAAGACCGCGCCGGGAAAGTATTTAACGATATTTTTATAGTTTTAGACTTTACTATAAAACCCCTAAAAGAAAGCGTTTCTGACTTATTTTCCTGTTAGTCAGATTCTCACTTTCTCCAATAACATAATTTCATTCAAAAAAGAAATTTCACATTGGAGGTTTGAAATTGAATTGAGAATTTAAGTTATAATAAATCAAATTGGAATAATTTCTGTCTTTACAGAAATGACAAAGAAATATATATGAAAGAAATAGACTTAAGAAGTGATACTGTAACCCGCCCAACCAGCGGAATGTTGAAAGCAATAATGGGTGCCGAAGTTGGTGATGATGTTTATAAAGAAGATCCTAGCGTAAACGCTTTAGAAGAAAAACTGGCAAAGATGTTCGGGAAGGATGAGGCCTTATTTTTTCCTACCGGAAGTATGGCTAACCAGGCCGCTATAAAACTGCATACGCAACCTGCCGAACAGCTTATTTGTGATAAATGGGCACACGTTTTTAATTATGAAGGTGGTGGCGCTTCTTTTAATAGCGGCGTTTCCTGCAAGTTGGTAGATGGTGATCGCGGAATGATCACCGCTGCTCAGGTTGAAGAAAATATAAATCCGCCAGACTTTTATCACAGTCCGTTAACAAGTTTAGTGTGTTTGGAAAATACTACTAATAAAGGTGGAGGCGCTTGCTATGACCTGAAAGAAATCAAAAAAATAAGAAAGGTTTGTAATACTCATAAACTCGGTTTGCATTTAGACGGCGCAAGGCTTTTTAATGCTTTGGTTGCTAAAAATGAAGATCCCAAAGAATATGGGAAATTATTCGATACTATTTCGGTTTGCCTCTCTAAAGGACTGGGTATTCCTATGGGTTCTGTGCTTATTGGCGATAAGAAATTGATGAAAAACGCGATTAGAATTCGTAAGGTTTTAGGTGGTGGAATGCGCCAGGTAGGTTTTATGGCAGCAGCTGGAATCTATGCTTTAGATAATCACTTAGAACGTTTAGCCGAAGATCATAAAAGAGCAACTGATATCGCTGAAACTTTAGAAGCCGCTAGTTATGTAGGTGAAGTTGAGAAAGTAGAAACCAATATTATTATTTTTTACCTCAAAAAATCTTCAGATGAAGCTGGATTCATGAAAAATCTTCAGAAAGAAAATATTAGAATAAGCAATATGGGACAGGGTAAATTGAGAATTGTTACTCATTTAGATTATACTGAAGAAATGCACCAAAAATTCTTGAAGGTGCTGCTAGATGTGAAATTGTAAGACACTTAGAAAAGTTTAACCTAAGCTTATAAAGTATTTAATATGATTCGGGAATTGATTTTCATAATTTTCAAAAAACCAAAAATTGAATTATGAAAAACGTATTGCCTAGAAAGGAAGTGCCAAGATTAAGAGTTAAAACCACAAGCGGAATGCAATGGGATTTACGCGACCAGGAACCTAAAAACTTTACAATGGTCGTTTTTTATCGTGGGTTACATTGCCCGGTGTGTAAGTCTTATTTAGAAGAATTAAATAGCAAGATAGAAGACTTTCAAGACAAAGGTGTAAATGTGATTTGTATTAGTTCTAATAACCAGTCGCTAGCGGAAAAAACCCTTAAAGAATGGGAAATTGATAATCTAAGCGTTGGTTATGATTTTAATACTGAAGATGCCCGAAAATGGGATCTATATGTTTCTGAAGGAATAAATGAAAATGAACCCGAGGTGTTTTTTGAACCCGGATTATTTTTAATAAAACCAGATAATACACTTTATGCGGCCTCGATACAAACCATGCCTTTTGCAAGGCCAAAGTTTGACGAACTTCTAAAAGCTATAGGTTTTATAGTAGAAAAAGAATATCCCGCCAGGGGAGAGGCTTAAGTAAAGTTTTAATTTAAATAAAAATACCTCACAGATTTTAAAACCTGTGAGGTATTTTATTTTGCTAGAAAGTAGCTATGAACTTATTTAAGCATATCCATTCCCGGTATATCTGGCATACCATCTTTAGCGACTGCTGCCAGTTCTTTTTCGTTAATATCAGAAGCTCTGGCAATGGCTTTATTTAAAGTAAGCACCAGGTAATCTTCTAACTGCTCTTTATCTTCAAGTAATTCGTCTGCGACATTAATATTTTTAATCTCGCGGGTAGCGGTAATCGTTACACTTAATAAGCCGTCGCTTGATTTTTCTTCAATACTAACAGTTTTTAAGCGCTCTTTAGTTTCTTCAACTTTTTGTTGGGTCTCCTTGATCTTATTCATCATACCCATCATATCTCCAAACATAGTCTTCTTTTTTAAAATTTATGAACTGCAAATTTACTAAATTACAGAATTAATCCTGTTAATATAAGGAGACTATTATGTATTTTACTGGGAAGCATTACCTTTGCAAGCGCTTAAAATAATGCAGATTTGAAAAAAGAAATTGTACCGCCTAAAGCGAAGAAAATAGCAAAAAACCTGGAATTTCACGGTGACGTGAGAGTAGATAATTATTACTGGATGAACAACCGTGATGATGCAGAAGTAATTGATTATTTAAATCAGGAGAATGAGTATAACCAGAAAATGACTGCACACACAAAAGATTTTCAACAGCGGTTATTTGAGGAAATGAAGGCTAGAATTAAAGAAGATGATGAGTCGGTTCCTTATAAGTTAAATGGTTACTGGTATCTCACCCGGTTTGAAACCGGAAAAGATTATCCTATTTATTCTCGTAAAAAAGGGGAGCTCGAAGCCGCGGAAGAGTTGCTTTTTGATGTAAATGAGATGGCCGAAGGTTTTGAATATTACAGTCTTGGTGGGTTAAATGTTAGTCCTGATAACAAAATGGTGGCTTTTGGAGTAGATACTTTAAGCCGAAGAAAATATACCATCCAGATCAAAGACCTACAAACAGGAGAAATTTATCCTGATAAAATTGAGAATGCTACCGGTGGTTCTACCTGGGCTGCAGATAACAAAACACTTTTCTACACTAAAAAAGACGATCAAACCTTACGTTCTTACAGAATTTATAAGCACATTTTAGGAACTGATTCTGCTGAAGATGAACTGGTTTTTGAAGAGGAGGATGAAACTTTCAATACCTATGTGTATAAATCTAAATCTAAAGAATATATCATCATTGGGAGTCATAGTACTTTAACTACAGAATATCGAATCTTAAAAGCCGATGACCCATCTGGTGAGTTTAAGGTTTTTCAGCCAAGAGAACGCGGTTTAGAGTATAGTATCGCACACTATGAGGGTGATTTCTATGTGATGACCAATAAAGATAAAGCCAAGAATTTTAGGTTAATGAAAACGCCGGTTGAAAAAACTACCCAGGAAAACTGGGTAGATGTCATTCCACATCGGGAAGATTATTTGCTGGAAGATGTAGATATCTTTAAAAAATATCTTGTAGTAAGCGAGCGTCATAACGGCTTAAACAAGATAAAAGTGATACGCTGGGATAATTCAGAAGAATATTATATTCCTTTTGATAATGAAACTTACACTGCTTACACCTCTATAAATCCTTCTTTTGAGACCGATATTCTAAGGTTTACCTATAACTCTATGACCACGCCAACATCGGTGGTAGATTTTAATATGGAAACTCGCGAAAAGACGGTTCTTAAAGAACAAGCGGTTTTAGATGAAAAATTTGATAAAAATAATTACCTCTCAGAAAGAATTTGGGCTACGGCAAAAGACGGTACTAAAATTCCGGTTAGCTTGGTTTATAAAAAGGGAACCAAACTAGACGGGAATAGTCCGTTATTACAGTATGCTTATGGTTCTTACGGTTCTACCATAGATCCTTATTTTTCAACGGTAAGACTTAGTTTATTAGATCGTGGATTTATCTATGCAATTGCACACATTCGGGGCGGAGAATATTTGGGACGAAACTGGTATGAAGACGGGAAACTCTTCAATAAAATGAACACATTTACCGATTATATAGATGTTTCAGAATATTTAATTCAGGAAAAATATACTTCCGCAGAACATCTTTATGCAATGGGCGGTTCGGCCGGTGGATTATTGATGGGTGCAGTTATTAACATGGCGCCACAACTTTACCGGGGCGTTATTTCAGCAGTTCCATTTGTAGACGTGGTAACCACAATGTTAGATGACAGTATTCCATTAACAACTGGAGAATACGATGAATGGGGTAATCCTAATAATAAGGATTATTACGAATATATGATGCAATATTCTCCTTATGATAATGTGGTGGCACAGGATTATCCCAATATGCTGGTAACAACCGGCTTGCACGATTCCCAGGTGCAGTACTGGGAACCGGCAAAATGGGTAGCAAAATTAAGAGAGTTAAAAACCGATAATAATTTGTTGCTTTTTCATACAAATATGGATGCAGGTCACGGCGGAGCTTCAGGACGGTTTGAAGCCTTAAAGGAAGTGGCCGAAGAATATGCGTTTTTGCTGGATTTGGAAGGAATTGACCACTAATTAAAAAATTTACCTTAAATTTGTGCGGTTTCACTTTTGTGTTTATTTCAAGTGAAATCAACCGGCACAGGTTGGCGGATTATTTTTCCGATAGTTATCGGGACGAAAAAATAAAATATTTTGGCGTTGTTGAAATATTTTAAGCTCATAAAAATGGGCAAAATCTTTAACCCAAATTTTGTAAAGAACTTCGATTTATGAAAGAAGATTTGCAAGTATATGACAACGTATTACAACTTATAGGTAATACGCCTTTGATAAAACTTAATAAAATTACCCAGAAATTTAAAGGGGAATTCTTCGCTAAAGTAGAAGCCTTTAATCCGGGACACTCCGCAAAAGACCGCATTGCACTTTATATTATAGAAGAAGCTGAAAGAAAAGGTATTCTTAAACCGGGTAGTACTATTATAGAAACTACTTCGGGAAATACCGGTTTTAGTATTGCGATGGTAAGCGTTATAAAAGGTTACGAATGCATCCTGGCAGTAAGTTCTAAGGCATCTAGAGATAAAATAGATATGCTTAGAACAATGGGAGCCAAAGTGTATGTTTGTCCTGCTCACGTTTCGGCAGACGATCCCAGGTCTTATTATCAGGTAGCTAAAAGGTTGCATTCAGAAACAAAAGGCTCGGTTTATATCAATCAATATTTTAATGATTTAAATATAGACGCTCATTTTAATTCTACCGGTCCTGAGATTTGGAATCAAACCGAAGGAAAAATTACGCACCTTATTGCTTGTAGTGGAACTGGAGGAACAATTTCTGGAACCGCAAGATATTTAAAGGAGCAAAATCCTGAAATGAAAGTAATAGGAATAGATGCTTATGGATCCGTTCTAAAAAAATATCACGAAACTAAAGAGTTTGATGCCAATGAGATTTATCCTTATAGAATAGAAGGACTTGGTAAAAACCTTATTCCATCGGCAACAGATTTTGAGATTATAGATCGTTTTGTTAAGGTTAGTGATGAAGATAGTGCACATACCGCGAGGGAACTTGCTAAAACCGAAGGTTTATTTGTAGGTTATACCAGTGGTGCAGCTACACAAGGCCTGAAACAACTTGCTGAAGAGGGCGAGTTTGATGAGCATAGTCATGTAGTGGTAATTTATCCAGATCACGGTTCACGTTATATGGGAAAAGTCTTTAGTGATGACTGGATGGAAGAACAGGGCTTTTTTGATACAAAGAATGAAATTGAGGCACAGCCTATAGAGTTTATAAAATAAGAAGTATTTTGAAATTGATTCAGAATTAAAAAATACAAAAGCATCCCCGGCAGGATGCTTTTCTTTTATTTGAATTTTAAGAAAAAAATAACTTTGTGCAATTGAGCCAATTTTAAGTATTTTTGCGGCTCGACTAAAAAAAGATCGATGAGGGATTTATTTGATAAAATATATAAAGACAAAGGACCATTAGGAAAATGGGCAGAGCAGGCAGAAGGATATTTTGTATTTCCTAAACTTGAAGGGCCAATTTCCAACCGAATGAAATTTAGAGGGAAAGAAGTGATCACCTGGAGTATTAACGATTACCTGGGGCTTGCCAATCATCCCGAAGTAAGAAAAGTAGATGCTGAAGCTGCTGCAGAGTATGGCTCGGCTTATCCTATGGGAGCCAGAATGATGAGTGGCCACACCCAGCTTCACGAACAACTTCAGGACGAACTGGCTTCTTTTGTTCATAAACAATCGGCTTACCTGCTTAATTTTGGTTACCAGGGAATGGTTTCCACCATAGATGCTTTGGTTTCTAAACAGGATGTAATCGTTTATGATGTAGATGCGCACGCTTGTATTATAGATGGTGTACGTTTACACTTAGGACAGCGTTTTACTTATAAACACAACGATCTTGAAAGTATAGAAAAAAACCTGCAACGCGCTACTAAAATTGCAGAACAAACCGGAGGAGGAATTTTATTAATTTCTGAAGGTGTTTTTGGAATGCGTGGTGAACAGGGAAGATTAAAGGAAATTGTTGAGCTTAAGAAAAAATATAATTTCAGATTATTTGTTGATGATGCTCACGGTTTTGGAACTCTTGGCAAAACAGGTGCCGGAGCAGGTGAGGAGCAGGGTATTCAGGATGATATCGATGTGTATTTTGCCACTTTTGCTAAGTCTTTAGCCAGCACGGGAGCATTTATTGCAGCCGATAAAGAAATTATAGATTACTTGAAATACAATTTACGTTCACAAATGTTCGCGAAATCATTGCAAATGCAATTGGTGGTTGGTGCATTAAAACGTTTGGAAATGTTAAGAACAATGCCAGAGCTTAAGGATAAGCTTTGGGAAAACGTAAATGCACTTCAAAACGGACTTAAGGAAAACGGTTTTGATATTGGAACTACACAAAGTTGTGTGACTCCTGTTTATTTAAAAGGAAGTATTCCGGAAGCTATGGCTTTGGTAAAAGATCTAAGGGAAAATCACGGAGTGTTCTGTTCTATTGTAGTATATCCGGTAATTCCAAAAGGACTTATTTTATTAAGAATGATTCCTACCGCTTCTCATACCCTTCAGGATATAGAAGAAACTTTGGTTGCTTTTTCAGCAATTAGAGAGCGTTTAGAAAACGGAACTTATAAAAGATTATCTGCTTCAGTTTCTGCCGCTATGGCGAGCAAAGAGTAGATAGTATTTATTGAAATAAAGCGAAACCGTTTAGAGAATATTCTTAAAGGCGTCAAGCTGAATTTATTTCAGCTTCTAAGTTTGAATGAAACTAGATTCTGAAATAAATTCAGAATGACGTTAAAAATAAGATTTTTTAAACGGTTATTCTATTTCTAATTTTCAGGAAAAATAAGTTTGAGATTTATTCATCTGAACCTTCTCCTTCTTCATCGTCTTTATAAAATCCGGTTTCTTCGAGTTCTTCTCCGCGTTGATTTCGCTTTCCTTCGTAGGTGTCTTCAATATATTCATCATCTTCATGAAAATCGAACCGATAAGAAACTCCAGCGGCTACCTGCCATCTTGATGGTGTATCTTTAAAATTAACCAGCCCGGAAATATCCAGTTGAAAATCTTTTCCGAATAAATAAGCAGCACCGCCACGTACCAAATCATCGGCATATAAATCACTTATATAAGTTTGGAACTCCCCAAAAACCGCAAATTTAGGCGTTACGGCGTGAGTTAATGTGAATACTCCTCCGTAAGAAGGAAATTCCTCAGTAAACTTATCGGCAATAAAGTTCATAACCAAAACCCAGTTGCCCCAGTTATTCTGAGTGATAATAGCCGCCTTCGGACTTATTTCTGATTCGCCTTCAAACATATATGGGTTATCCCACCAGCTAAAATTTGCCCCTCCATAAACAGAAACGGCAGGAATCAGGCTGCGTAAATCCAGTCGTTGATTCGCTTTCCAGCTATAAAGATTCACTTCTCTTTCTTTAACACTCACACCGGGGTCAAAAAGTAGAAACTTAGCCCCTATAGTGTTCGTCTTAAAGTTGGTGGTTTTAAATTCATCTACACTGTTACCCACTGGAATGGAAGTCACCTGATCCTGGAAAGAACCAAAGAAATTAAGTTCAAGGATTTCAGTTAAAAAACCATAACGTAATCCATAACTCGCTCCAAGAATATCGGTATCACTATTAAATAGGCTGTGATTATCATTTCCAAAATAAGCACCTGTTTCTAATTGTAAAACATTTTTTCCTACAGCATAAGCTCCCTGAGATTCTCCAGGTCTATTCGAGTTTATGGTTTCTGTATATTGAGCATTTGCGTTAAAAATTCCGAAGAAAATAAAAGCGATACCTACTTTTAAATAGTGCATATTAGATTGGTTTGTTACTTTCAAAGATAGCAGATTTATTATTTTTTTAGGAAGCTAAGGCTGCTATTCTCAAGGCTTATTTTTATTTTTGTATAAATTTCCTGAAAATGTTAGAAGCTTCTTTTTCCGATGTATTACAAACGATTCTAATCATTCTATTAGTATATTTTGCCTTTAAATTACTAATTAAATGGTTTGGGCCGCTTATTCTCAAATATTTCCTGCGGAAAATGGGAAAACGTTTCGAGCAGCAGTTTAGACAACAGCAAGGTCCTGCGTCTCAAAAAAAGGAAGGAAAAGTAAGTATTGATAAAAAGCCGAAAGCCGGCAGGAAATCTAATAAAAACGTTGGGGAATATATAGATTACGAGGAAATTGATTAATTTCGGGATCAATTTTTTATATTGAATAGGGAAGAAGCTGCCCATTCAGTTTAAATAAAAAGTGATCTAAAAAATTTCAGATGGCCAATCTTAAAAAGTTTCTACCGCATCTTCTCGTTTTGGTAGGCTTCGTAATAGTTTCTTTATTTTATTTTAGTCCTGTTCTTGAAGGAAAAAAGATTTTTCAAAGCGATATCGTTCAGTATATCGGGATGGCCAAAGAACAAAACGATTTTCGGGATCAAACAGGACAGGAACCTTATTGGACCGATTCTGCTTTTGGAGGAATGCCTACCTTTCAATTAGGTGCATATTATCCACATAACTACGTTAAAAAGCTTGACTCTGTTCTACGATTTTTGCCAAGACCTTCCGATTATCTTTTTCTATATTTTATAGGTTTTTATATTCTCTTACTCTGTTTAAAATTAGATTTTAGACTGGCATTTTTAGGTGCTCTGGCCTTCGGTTTTTCTACATATCTAATTATTATCCTTGGAGTAGGGCATAATGCCAAAGCCCATGCTATAGCTTATATGCCGATGGTCTTAGGCGGAATCATCCTCACTTTTAGGCAAAAATATCTATGGGGATTTTTATTATTATCGTTGGCAATGGCCCTGCAAATAGGCGCAAATCATTTCCAGATGACGTATTATTTGCTGCTCTTGGTCATCGTGCTAGGCATTTCCTATTTAGTTGATGCCTACCGAAAAAATATACTACCAAAATTCTTTAAAGCTTTAGGAGTAATGGTTGTGGCCGTTATATTGGCAATAGGTGCCAACGCTACTAATTTACTGGCTACTCAGGAATATACTGCTCACAGTACCCGAGGTGATACCGGTTTAACAATTTCTCCCGACGGTTCTGATAAACCTGCTGCAGGTTTAACCTTTAATTATATAACCGAATATAGCTACGGAATAATGGAATCTTTAAATCTATTTATTCCCCGGTTTATGGGTGGTTCTAATGCTGAAAATATTGGAAAAGATGCTGAAATTTATGATTCCTTAATTAAACTTGGTGCTTCCCCGGTCCAGGCAGCCGATTTTGCTGAAAATGCGCCCACATATTGGGGCGATCAGCCTTATGTAGGCGCGCCTGCTTATATTGGATCAACGGTTTTATTTCTCTTTATCTTTGCACTTTACCTCGTAAGAGGCCGACTGAAATGGTGGATTGTTGGCGGAAGTGTGCTGGCGTTAATTCTTTCCTGGGGTAAGAATTTCGGATTTTTTACTGAATTTTTTATCGATTATGTTCCTTTGTATAATAAGTTTAGGGCTGTTTCTTCCATACAGGTTATTATAGAATTATGCGTTCCGGTCTTAGCCGTTTTTGGACTTTATAAATTATTTGATCCTAAACTTCAAAAAGAAGCAAAAGTATACGCGCTTAAATGGTCGGGTATTATCGTAGGAGGAATTGGGCTTGCTTTATTGCTATTCCGTTCGGTGTTATTTGATTTCAGCGGAGCGGGAGATTCGGCTTTAATTCAGCAACTGGGAGCCGATTTTGTAAGAGCACTTAAAGAAGATAGAAAAGCTATTTATACCGAAGACCTTATTAGGTCGCTTATTTTTTCAGCATTAACAGCCGCGGCAATTTGGTTATATATAAAAAAGAAACTCACACAAAACTGGCTGGTTCCGGTTTTGGCACTTTTAATTCTGGTAGATCTTATTTCTGTTGATAAACGTTATGTGAATAATAATGATTTTGTAAGCGCAAGACAAATGGATCGTCCGTTTCAGCCAAATGCTGCCGATCAGCAAATTTTGCAGGACGATGGTCACTACCGTGTTTTCGATGTTTCCGGAAGTCCTTTTAATACCGGAAGAACTTCCTATTTTCATAATGCCATAGGCGGTTATCACGCTGCTAAACCCGGCCGAATGCAGGACTTATACGATTTCTATATTTCGCAAAATAATATGGAAATTTTAAATATGCTGAATGCGAAATATTTTATAGTTCCTTCTGAAAGTGGCCAACCACAAGCCCAGCAAAATCCAAATGCCTTAGGAAATGCCTGGTTTGTAGATGATATTATGTGGGTTGAATCTGCCAACGAGGAAATATTGAATTTAAAGGAAGTTGATCTTCAAAATACAGCGGTTATAAATTCGGAATTTAAGAGTGAAGTTTCTCAAGGTTTCAAAGGCACCGGAAATGCAGAAATTCAATTACAAAGCTATCAGCCGAATGAATTGGTATATAAAACCAATGCCTCGTCACCTCAGTTTGTAGTTTTCTCTGAAATGTATTATCAACCGGGTTGGCAGGCATATTTAGATGGAGAAAAAGTTGAACACGTAAGAGCAAATTATGTATTACGTGCTATGAATATTCCTGCAGGCGAGCATACCGTAACTTTTAGATTTGAACCCGAAGTAGTAAACACCGGGAGCAGCATTGCCCTTGCAAGTTCTATAATATTGGTTTTAATTATTTTAGGCGGATTTTACTATAAATCCCGAAAGAGGGAATAAGGTCTTACATGGAGAAGGTACTCATTATAACTTATTATTGGCCACCGGCCGGTGGTCCCGGCGTGCAGCGTTGGCTTAAGTTTGTGAAGTACCTACGCGATTTTGAAATTGAACCTATAGTTTATATTCCCGAAAACCCTAATTATCCTATGTTGGATGATTCTTTAGAAAATGAAATTCCGAAGGGAATAACTATTCTTAAGAAGCCTATTTTTGAACCTTATCAATTAGCCGGATTTTTGGCTAAAGATCAGACTAAAACAATTAGTAAAGGAATTATTGCTGCTGAAAAAAATCAGTCGCTTTTACAAAAATCTTTACTTTTTATTCGTGGTAACTTATTTATTCCTGATGCGAGGAAATTCTGGATAAAGCCATCGGTGAAATTCCTGAATACCTATTTGAAAGAAGAAGGTATTAAAAAAATAATTACAACCGGTCCGCCGCATAGTTTACATCTTATTGGTTTAAAATTGAAGCAGGAACTCGATTTAAAATGGATAGCAGATTTCCGTGATCCCTGGACGCAAATTGGGTATCATAAAAAGCTAAAACTTACTGAATCCAGTAAAAAGAAGCACTTAAGCCTTGAACGGGAAGTTTTAAATTCAGCCGATCAAATTATCACTACCAGTTTTACTACGAAAGCTGAATTTACAGAAAAAACTAGCAAACCAATAAGCGTAATTACCAACGGATTTGATGCTGAAAACAGTGAAGCGCAAACCAATGAATTGGATACTAAATTTAGTATTTCTCATATCGGTTCTTTGCTTTCAGAAAGAAATCCCGAAAATCTCTGGAAAGCACTGGCAGAGCTTGTAAAAGAAAATTCAGATTTCGAAAAAGACCTGGAATTGAAATTGGCCGGTACGGTGAGTGAAGAAGTAGTTACTTCAATTAAATCGGCTGGACTAGGGGATAAGCTTCAATTACTTGGTTATTTAAGCCATAAACAAGCAATTGCTCTTCAGCAGATAAGCCGGTTATTGTTATTAATTGAAATTAACAGCCAGGAAACCCGGGGAATTATTCCGGGGAAATTGTTCGAATATTTAATGGCTAAAAGACCAATTTTAGCTATTGGTCCGCAAAAATGGGATGTTCAGCAAATCTTAGAAGAAACCGGCTCAGGTGAATATTTTCAATATTCGGAGAAAGACAAACTTAAAAGCCTAATTTTATCTCATTATAAAAGATATAAAAATGGAGACGGTAATTTTGTGAGGGGAGATATCCAGCAATACCATAGGAAAAACCTAACAGGAAAACTGGCGAGTTTGATAAAGAACGTATAGAATGGGCGTAATTATAAAGCAATCTTTTACAAACCTAATTACTACCTATTTTGGTTTTGCGATTGGCGCGATTAATACCCTCTTTTTATTTACATATTTCCTGGAGCAGGAATATTATGGATTGGTTACCTTTTTAATTTCAGCGTCAAGTTTATTATGGCCATTTATGGCCTTTGGAGCGCATAGTACGCTTATAAAATTCTTTACTTTTTACAAAACGAAACAGGAAAAAGACAGGCTTTTAAATTTAATCCTGTTTTTACCTTTATTTATTTCCGGCGTGTTAGGACTAATTGGAGTGCTCAGTTACTCTTTTCTAGTCGATTATTTTACACAGGGTAATGGACTTGTAAGGCCCTATATCTGGTTGATCTTTCTAATCGCTTTCGCCAGTGCTTATTTCGAAATCTTTTTTGCCTGGTCTAAGCTTTATTATAAAAGTGTCTTCGGAAACTTTATGAAAGAGGTTTTTCATAGGTTTTGCATCAGTTTATTGCTTTTAGCAGTCTATTTTAACTGGATCACGGTTCATCAGTTTATTTACTGCATTGCCGGAGTTTTTATATTGCGACTCATTGCAATGATGATCTATGCGTTTTCGCTGTATTTCCCTAAACTAGATTTTAAATTTCCGCAGAATTTATCTCCTGTCTTAAAATATACGTCACTAATCCTTATAGCAGCTTCTGTGGCTACCGCTTTATTAGATTTGGATAAAGTGATGATAGAATATTTTATGCCCATAGAAAACGTCGCTATTTACGGAATTGCGATTTATATCGCTACAGTGATTTCGGTGCCCCAAAAGGCAATGCACCAAATTACAAACCCAATGACGGCTGAATTCCTCAATACTAAGAATAAAAAAAGTCTCGAAGATCTTTATAAAAAGAGTTCTTTAAACTTATTGATTGTAAGCTTACTCATTTTTATCCTGATAATCACGAACGTAAAACAACTTTACGAACTAATTCCCGATGAATATGAGTTGAGCATTCTGGTGGTTCTGTTGATCTCCCTGGTAAAGCTTTATGATAATCTTTTGGGAAATAATAATAGTATTCTTTTTAATTCAGATTACTACCGGATTGTCCTATTTATAGGCGTTCTTCTTGTGCTGGTAGCGTTTGTTTTAAATCTGGTTTTTATTCCCAGCTTTGGGATAGAAGGAGCGGCTATCGCCAGTTTTATAGCTTTTTTTATTTATAATTCGGTTAAGATCTGGTTGGTTCATAAAAAGTTTAATTTTCTTCCTTTTACTTCAAAAACCTGGCTAGTATTATTGATTGGAGTTATTTTATCTTTTGGTTTTTATTTCTGGGATTTTGGCTTTCATCCAATATTGAACATCTCAATCAAATCTATTTTGATTGGAATAAGCTATGTAGGTTTAGCGTATTTCCTGAATTTTTCTTCGGAAGTAAACAGTTTAATTAATAAAGCTCTAAGAATCAAAACCTCCTAAAAACGGGAAACCCCCGAAGCTTTTGAAGCTTCAAGGGGTTTCCAACTAACCAACCAAAAAATTAAATTATGAATTCTTTATTATCTGTTATTCACATTTCGTGCCGAACTTCTTCCTCGTGAAGAAGAATTTGATGTTCTACCCGAAGATCTTGTATTCGTACTGCTTTTTACCGCTCTGGTATTACTACTTCTGCTACTCCTGCCAGTAGCTTGAGTCCTTCTTTGCGTAGGAGCGGTTCTAGCTTTACTGGTTTGTCTGGTAGGAGTGCTTTTAATAGTTCTACTATTTCTAGCAGATGAATTTACTTTTCTATTAGAAGACCTACTACTTACCGCTTCACTTCTCGTGGTTCTGCCTGTTCTGGCTTCACTTCTGGAACGCGTATTCCTAATTTTTACAGCATCATAAGTATTCGTTCCTCTGGATGATCTTACAGCATTTCCGCGAGAGTTGGTACTGCTATTTCTTTCAGAGCTAAGAGTTCTGCTTCTATTTTGAGTAGCTTTAGATCTTTCAGAATTACGATTACTTCTCACATTATTCGTGTTTGTAGCTATTCGGCCATCGTCATTTCTAATTTCTTTTAGATTTCGTTTTCCTGAAGTTCTTCTTCCGTGGTTATAGGAAACCGCTGATTGATTTGGCCTGTAAAAATTTCGATTTACATTTTTTGTATAATAGTTATTGTAATAATTTACGTGTTGTACGTAAGTTACCCGGTACGGTTGATAATAAGCTCTATAAGGCTGACCAAAAACAATACTCACTCCACTTCTGGGTCTCGAGTAATACTGGTGCCATGGTCTATACACATATCTATTATTGTAATGGTTTATATAACCGGTATAATTGGTGATTCGGTTAAAACGGTTGTAATGAATGTGTAAACCTCCAACTCTGGCAATACGGCCACGACGGTTATAATCTATAAAAACATCACCGGCACGAATAATTCTTCCGTAGTAATCATAAAAAACCGGAACACTTTCAATTTGAATTACCGCTCCATAATCGTCATATTGTACGTAAGCATCATAATTATGCCCAGAGTTATAACTGATATTCATATTTGGAGTGGAAATATTTACAACATTTGTTCTTCTAAATTCCGGGTTGTAATAGAAGTCAAATTCCCCATTAGGATAAACGGCAAACTCAACACCATTTTCAACAAAAATAAAAGCATCGTTGTAGGCTCTAGGGGCAGTAGCTTCAGAAGCTGCTGAAGCCGATATGCCAATAAATAAAAAGCTGATTAAAAAGGCGATATTTTTCATAGTTTGCGTTTTATGTGATATTAAGATGATTCTCATTAGAATCAATACATAAAATACAAACCGCGTGCCAAAAAGAGAAAACCTCTAAAAAAGCAAATATTTTAGAGGTTTTATATTGAAAATCAATTAATTAAGTGTGAAATATTCAAAAGAAAGAGAATTAAGTTTCTGTTTTTGCGAAAACGAAAACGTCTATAATTTTTCCTTAAGATATTTTGCGGTAAATGAATCTTTCGATTTAATAATTTCTTCTGGAGTACCGGAAGCAACAATATTTCCGCCGTTTACTCCGCCACCAGGGCCAATATCAATAATATGATCAGCACATTTCACCAGATCCATGTTATGTTCTATCACCACCACGCTATGTCCTTTTTCGATAAGTGCATTAAAGGATTTCAATAGCTTTTTAATATCGTGAAAGTGAAGCCCGGTTGTTGGTTCGTCAAAGATGAACAATGCTTTTTCTTTGGTAGCACCTTTTACTAAGAATGAGGCCAGTTTTATTCGTTGCGCTTCCCCACCTGATAGGGTAGAAGAGCTTTGACCCAGTTGCACATAACCTAGACCAACGTCTTGCAAAGGTTTTAATTTTCTAACAATTTTAACGAGTTTGTTTTCGGCAAAAAAGTTAGTGGCGTCATCGATGGTCATATTCAGTACATCGTCAATATTTTTTCCTTCAAACTGAACTTCCAATACATCTTTTTGAAAACGCTTCCCGTTACAGGCTTCACATTCTAAATGAACATCGGCCATAAACTGCATTTCTATGGTAACTTCACCTTCACCCTTGCAAACTTCACAGCGACCGCCTTCTACATTAAAAGAAAAATGTTTGGGTTTAAAACCTCGAATATTTGATAATTTTTGATCAGAAAAAAGGTTTCGAATATCGTCGTAAGCCTTGATATAGGTTACAGGGTTGGAGCGGGAAGATCTACCAATTGGATTTTGGTCTATATATTCTACGCTACCCAGGTTTTTAAAATCACCTTCAATATCGGTATACTGGCCAGCTTTTTCTCCGTAGCCTCCAATTTTCTTCTGAACTGCGGGATAAAGAATTTTCTTTACCAGTGTACTTTTTCCACTTCCTGAAACTCCGGTTATCGCGGTAAAGGTTTTAAGCGGAATAGTTACATCTATATTCTGAAGGTTATTTTCTCTTGCTCCCAAAATCCTGATTTCTCCAGAAGCTTTTCTGCGCTCTTTAGGTACGGGTATTTCCTCTTTTCCATTTAGATATTGAGCGGTAAGCGAATTTGATTTTAAAATTTGCTTCAGCGTTCCCGTGGCTACAACCTCACCGCCGTGGGTTCCTGCTTCAGGGCCAATATCAATAATCTCATCGGCAGCGTTCATAATATCCTCATCGTGTTCAACAACTATTACGGTGTTACCGAGATCACGCAGATTTTGAAGCACCCCAATTAAACGTTCGGTGTCTCTCGGATGCAAACCAATAGAAGGTTCATCTAAAATATACATAGAACCTACCAAACTACTTCCCAGCGAAGTTGCCAGGTTAATTCGTTGCGATTCACCACCAGACAGCGTATTTGACTTTCGGTTTAAAGTGAGATAATCTAAACCAACTTCAGATAAAAATTTAAGTCGGTTGTTGATCTCTGTAAGCAGTCTCTTAGCTATTTGTTGGTCGTATTCATTTAATTTTAGGGTACTGAAAAACTCACGAACTTTATCTAAAGGTTTTTCAACTAAATCGGTGATGCTATGGCCATCTATTTTTACATAATCGGCTTCCGGCCTTAAACGTTTTCCTTTACAGGTGGTACAACGTGTTTTTCCGCGGTAGCGTGAAAGCATCACCCTATTCTGAATTTTATAAGCTTTACTTTCTAAAAACTGGAAGAAGTCGTTTAAACCTTCAAAATGCTTGTTTCCATTCCAGACCAAATCTTTTTGTTCCTGCGTAAGCTGAAACCAGGGTTTATGAATTGGAAAATCGAATTTATGCGAATTATTTACTAATTGATCGCGGTACCAGCTCATGCTATCACCGCGCCATGGAAAAATTGCGTTTTCATAAATAGAAAGGCCTGTATTTGGAATCACGAGATCTTCATCAATTCCAATTACATCTCCATAACCTTCGCATTTAGGGCAGGCACCGTAAGGATTATTAAAGCTGAAAAGGTGCACATTTGGCTCCAGGAAACTGATTCCGTCTAACTCAAATTTATTGCTGAAATGGCGCTTTTTACCAGATTTTAAGTTTTCAATATAAAGCTCACCTTTTCCTTCAAAAAAGGCTGCATCAGTAGCATCAGCCAATCTATTGTAAAAGTCTTCTTCATCTTTGGTGATAATTCTATCTACCACCAATAAAGTGTCTTTAGCTTTAATTTTTTCTAGATCTGCCTCATCTATTCTAAGCACATCGTCTTTTACTTTAATCCGGCTGTAACCTTGCTGTGCCAGAACTTTTATTTTTTCTGAAAGCGTCCGGCCTTCTTCTATATGAATTGGAGCAAGTAATAATAACTTTTCGCGCTCTTCAAAAGATTTAACGTGATCTATTACATCTGCCACGCGATCTCGCTTTACCTGGTTTCCAGAAATAGGGGAGTAGGTTTTACCTATTCTCGCAAAAAGCAGTTTTAGATAATCGTAGATCTCGGTAGAAGTTCCAACGGTAGACCGAGGGTTGGTAGAATTTACTTTTTGTTCTATGGCAATAGCAGGAGCAATACCTTTGATATAATCTACCTTAGGTTTGTTTAATCTTCCTAAAAACTGGCGTGCGTAAGAAGAAAGACTTTCAACATAGCGGCGCTGGCCTTCGGCATAAAGTGTATCAAAAGCTAAACTGGATTTTCCTGAACCGGAAAGTCCTGTAATCACCACCAATTTATTTCTGGGAATAACTACATTTATATTTTTAAGATTGTGCAGTTTTGCACCTTTTATAATTATATTCTTCTTAGGATTTACCTCGGCAACGTCAATATTCATGCTCATTTTTCTAGTTCAAGGATGCAAAGATACTTAATAAGCAGCAGGGTAAAAAGCCATAAAATTCTTATTGTATTGTTAAAAAATTAAACTTTTGTTTGCTTTTGTAGAATATATCTTGCTATATTTGGCCATTCATATTTAATATAAACACGCCTGCCTATCGCATAAAGTTACTTTTAGAAACTAAATAACCTAACCTCGGGAGCCCCTACCATCCTGAACAAAAGTAACTAATATGAATAACGTTGAAATTACTGACGCCGTTCTTGTGCGCAAATACATGGACGGAAGCGAAGCTGCCCTAAGCAAACTTATTACCAGGCACCAACACCGAATTTACAGTTTTATTTTCTCTAAAGTTTTTGATCGCGATGTCGCTGAAGATATTTTTCAGGACACATTTATTAAAGTGATCAATACTTTAAAAAGAGGGAAATATAATGAAGAAGGAAAATTTTTACCCTGGGTAATGCGTATTGCACACAACCTGGTAATAGATCATTTTAGGAGAAATAAGCGTATGCCTAAATTTGATAATAGTGGCGACTTTAATATTTTTTCGGTTTTAAGTGATTCAGATTTAAATATTGAAACTCAAATTATTAAAGATCAAATTGAAAATGATGTAAAGGAACTTATTAAAGAGTTACCGGAAGATCAATTAGAAGTGCTTACTATGAGAATCTACAAAGATATGAGCTTCAAGGAAATTTCTGAACGTACAGGGGTAAGTATAAATACCGCTTTGGGAAGAATGCGTTATGCATTAATAAATCTTCGTAAAATTATTGAAAAGCATAATCTTGTTTTAACAAACTGATTTATAATATTCCTCAAAAGTTTGCGTTAGAATAAGAAACCAACGCAAAAAATATCTAATGGGGAAACTTTACACTAAAAAACTATCTAAAAAAGATCAGTTGAAGAATTTGGAACCTAAAAAAGAGACGGTAGCGTTTCTTTTAAATTATTCAAAAGCATTAAGAGTGGTAGATTGCCAGGGAATTAAATTTGGAGCCATTCTTAATTAATCTCAAGAAAAAAGACCTGTTTATTAGCCTACAGGTCTTTTTATTTTTCAAGTTATTTCTTCTTTTTATAATATTCGGTAAGTACTGTTTTTCTGCCAATTTCTTTGGTAATAATATCTTTTTCAAGATTCCAGCCTCTTGCAGGTGAATATTGCCGCCCGTACCAAATTATTTGCAAATGAAGTTTATTCCAAAGGTCTTTTGGGAATAAGCGTTTCGCGTCCTTTTCTGTTTGAGTAACATTTTTACCGTTACTTAGATTCCAGCGATACATTAAACGATGAATGTGAGTATCTACCGGAAAAGCAGGCACATTAAAAGCCTGCGCCATTACCACACTTGCAGTTTTGTGACCTACCGCGGGTAAAGCTTCAAGAGCCTCAAAGCTTTGAGGAACCTGACCGTTATGTTTTTTTAAAAGAATTTCAGATAGACCGTGAATTCCTTTAGATTTCATAGGAGAAAGGCCAACCGGTTTAATTATTTCCCTAATCTCTTCTACTGAAAGTTTTACCATAGCCTTTGGGTTATCGGCTATTTCAAACAGTTTTGGGGTGATCTGGTTCACTTTTACATCGGTACTTTGGGCTGAAAGTAAAACAGCAATCATTAACGTATAAGGATCTTTGTGATCTAGCGGAATTGGAATTTCCGGATAAATATCGTTTAAGGTATTAATTACAAATTCTACCTTTTCTTGTTTGGTCATATTGTTTAAATTTACTCGATAAGTGAAATTGAAAAGTAATTATAATACTCTTGAGGTAAACTCAGGATTAAATCGATACAAAAATAGGAATTATGACAACATTAGAAGCCGGGGATAAGGCCCCTGATTTTTCAGTAGAAGATCAAGATGGAAATACAGTTAAATTATCAGATTTTAAAGGTAAAAAACTGGTTTTATTTTTTTATCCAAAAGCGAGTACACCAGGTTGCACGGCCGAAGCTTGTAACCTAAGAGACAACTGGGAACGTTTTCAGGAAAAAGGATATGCAATATTAGGAGTAAGTGCCGATACTCAGAAAAAGCAATCAAACTTTAAAAATAAATACGAATTTCCATTTCCGCTATTGGCTGATGAAGATAAAGAAGTGATCCAGGCTTATGGTGTTTGGGGACCTAAGAAATTTATGGGAAAAGAATATGATGGAATTCACCGTACCACTTTTATAATTGACGAAGAAGGAAAAATTGAAGAAGTGATCAAGAAAGTGAAGACTAAAGCACATACCGATCAAATTCTTTCTGAGGAGAATAGAATTTATAAATAAAAGAGGGTCTGTAAATTAAACTCTGTCTGATGTTTCAATTCCTCTGGGGCTAGCCCCAGAGGAATTTGCGTTTATTTCCAGTGGTATACGGTCTCCAAATTTAATATAAAATTGCTGAATCGTAAGGCTCCAATTATGTAATGGGGCGGTCCATTTCTTCTCAATATTCTTTGTCACTAGATAGACTAGTTTAAGCAGGGACATATCACTGGTAAATGCTCCTTTGGTCTTGGTAACTTTCCTGATCTGACGATGGAAGCCCTCCACGGCATTGGTGGTGTAAATGATCTTTCTAATGGGTTGGGTGTACTGAAAATACTGGGATAACTGCTCCCAGTTACG
>NZ_FVZF01000036.1 GCF_900168265.1 Salegentibacter salarius
AGCAGAATTTAGGGTACAAAAAGAAAGTCCATCCAGGGAAACCTGAATGGACAGTTCTATATTTATTTGTTCTGTACTGTTACTCGTCGCCATATTGGGTTGGCCAGTTTCCTTTTGTGTTAACTTC
The DNA here is from genome assembly GCF_900168265.1 of Salegentibacter salarius. Classification (GTDB taxonomy): domain Bacteria; phylum Bacteroidota; class Bacteroidia; order Flavobacteriales; family Flavobacteriaceae; genus Salegentibacter; species Salegentibacter salarius. The sequence goes on from NZ_FVZF01000036.1 coordinate 128, forward strand.
TTCCATAGAACCAACGTTAATGTAACGGCCGTTAATATCGTCTACAGATTGTACTTGATTTTGTTGTAAAATTAGCTCTCTGTCTAATCCTTGTAGTACAACGCTTTTAGCAACTCTGGCTCTAAAAACAGGAATATCTGTTTGACCTTTTTTGATGCTTCCAGCGTCAAGTTCAAATTTAGCATCTACACCTTCAACAGGTACATTGATCATATTTTTATAACGTTCTTTATCGCCGTCAAATAATGAATCTTTTACCGGTACAAATCCAAGTGTATCTATAATAACTTTTTCAATATATTCATCTACACCATATTGTTTTTTGTACTCTTCATCTAAAACAGTGGTGTCACGACGCTGAGTAATTGCAAATTCAGCGGTATCTAAAAATCTCACAAGTTTATCAAAATCAGCCTCAAAAGTCCCAACAACTTCTTTGTGGGCTAGTTCGGCATCACGAATGTCCTTTAAGTTTTCAACTACTTTGGCATAACGCTTTTCTTTAATTTTATTAAACTGGATTGGTTCGTAAACAGCATTAAATGTAAGGTAGGCTAATCCTATAATAACTACCCAAAGAAGTAATTGAATTGCAAGTCTCATGCGTTCTAAATTTTGTTTTAAGAATTACTAGTGTTCACGACAAATCTACAATTTTTTTTTATTCGTAAAAGTTTCTTCCGTAAAAATCCATTCCTATCTTTGATTTTTGATAATTCTTCTATGGAAAATCTTGATGCTTCTAAATTTTATAAACTTCTATTAAGCGATCTTGGTTTTACGGCTAAAGCAGGGCAGGATCTTGCATTACAGCAACTTTCCCGATTCGTTTTAAGCAATAATAAAGATGAACTTTTTGTATTGAAAGGCTTCGCAGGAACAGGTAAAACCACGATTATCAGCACCTTGGTAAAAAATCTCTGGCAAATTAAAAAATCGGGGGTTTTATTGGCACCTACGGGAAGAGCGGCAAAAGTGATCTCTAATTATTCAAAAAAAGAAGCTTTTACCATTCACAAAAAGATCTATTTTCCTAAAAAAAGCGGTGGAAGCGGGGTACAATTTGTGCTTCAACCCAATAAACACAAAAACAGTATTTTTATTGTAGATGAAGCTTCTATGATCTCTGATACGCCCACGAATTCCAAATTATTGGAAAATGGAAGCTTGCTAGACGACCTTATTCAATTTGTCTACTCAGGCCATAATTGCCAACTTATCTTAATTGGAGATACCGCGCAGCTGCCGCCGGTAAAAATGGAAATTAGCCCTGCGCTGGAAGCTGAAAAACTTCAATTTTCTTATAATAAAGAAGTAAATCATATAGAACTGGATGAAGTGGTGCGGCAGGCAGAAGAAAGCGATATTTTATTAAATGCTACCAAAATAAGGCAAAGCCTGCAGGACGGGTTTTATGATAGTTTCCAGTTTGAACTTACTTCCAAAGCAGATGTAGTTAGACTACAGGATGGTTATGAGATCATGAATGCTATTGAAGAATGCTACAATGAATTGGGGAATGAGGAAACCAGTTTTATAGTAAGATCTAATAAAAGGGCGAATTTATATAACCAACAGATAAGGTCTCGCATTTTGTTTCAGGAAGAAGAAATTTCAGCCGGAGATTATCTTATGGTGGTAAAGAACAATTATTTCTGGATAAAACCCACTTCTGAAGCCGGATTCATAGCTAACGGAGATATTGTGAAAGTTTTGGAGATTTTCGGTATAAAAGAGCTTTACGGGTTTAGGTTTGCCGAAGTGCAGGTACAAATGGTAGATTATCCTAAAATGCGCCCTTTTGAAACCGTAGTGATGTTAGATACGCTAACCAGCAATACGCCGTCACTTTCTTACGAAGAATCTAACCAGCTTTACCAGGAAGTGATGAAAGATTATGAAGATGAAACTTCTAAATACAAGAAATTCATGAAGGTGAAGAACAATAAGTTCTTTAATGCCTTACAGATCAAATTTTCTTACGCGATGACTTGTCATAAATCACAGGGTGGGCAGTGGAACACCGTTTTTATAGAACAACCTTACCTGCCAGAAGGCGTTGGTAAAGAATATTTAAGATGGCTTTATACCGCTGTAACACGGGCAACAGATAAGCTATACCTAATAGGTTTTAAAGATGATTTTTTCCTGAATAAATAGTTTTGCATCTGCGTCAGTTCAAATATTTAAACCTAAATTTAACCTCTAAAACTATCTTTTTCGATGAATAATCCACTTAAAATAATCGCAATGATTCCCGCCCGTTATGAGGCCTCTCGTTTTCCGGGGAAACTTTTAAAAGACCTAAACGGCAAAACAGTAATTACCAGAACTTATGAGGCTGCAAAAAACACCGAACTTTTTGAAGAAGTTTATGTGGTAACCGATAGCGATGAGATCTTTGCTGAAATAAATAAGAATGGTGGAAAAGCGATAAAAAGCAATAAAGAACACGAATGTGGTAGCGACCGAATTGCGGAAGCTGTGCAGGATATGGATGTTGATATCGTGGTAAATGTGCAGGGAGATGAGCCTTTTATAGATAAAGACAGCCTGGCAAAGTTATTAGTTGTTTTTAGGGAAGATGATGCTTCGGCCATAGATCTTGCCTCTTTAAAAACCGCCCTTTCGGAAAGTGATGAGATTACCAATCCAAACAATGTAAAGGTAATTACCAATAAAAATGACTTTGCGATGTATTTTTCAAGATTTCCCATTCCTTATCCAAGAAATACAGATGCGCAGGTAACTTATTTTAAGCATTTAGGTATTTATGCGTTTAGAAAACAAGCGCTTATAGATTTCTATAATTTACCGATGCTTTCCTTAGAATCTGCCGAAAAGATTGAGGCAATTCGATTCCTGGAATATGGTAAAAATATAAAAATGGTGGAAACTCAAATGCAAACAATTGGTATAGACACTCCCGAAGATCTTGATAAAGCCCGGGAAATTTGGAACAATTAGCTAACCGCTTCTTTATAAACTTTTAGAGCCCGTTCGCGGGCTTCTTTATGGTCTACCATTTTTTCTGGATAATCATCGGTGCCAAATTCTTCTACCCATTCTTTAATATATTTTTTATCCTTATCAAATTTATCAATTTGTGTAGTTGGGTTGAAAATTCTAAAATATGGGACAGCATCAACGCCGCTACCGGCTACCCATTGCCAGTTTCCAACATTAGAAGACATTTCGTAATCCAGCAACTTTTCAGCAAAATAAGCTTCGCCCCAACGCCAGTCTATAAGCAAATGCTTACAAAGAAAACTTCCTACCAGCATTCTAACGCGATTATGCATAAATCCAGACTTGTTTAGCTGTCGCATTCCGGCATCTACCAATGGATAACCTGTTTTACCCAATTTCCACTTCTCAAATTCCTCTTCATTATTGCGCCATTCAATACGGTCGTATTTCTTTTTAAAAGATTTAGTGACAGTATCGGGATTGTGATACAGCACCTGCATAAAAAACTCTCTCCAGATCAATTCATCGAGGAAGGTTTTATTTGTTTCGGCATTTGCCTTTTTTACCATCTTTCTAACGCTTACCGTTCCAAACCTAAGATGTGCTCCTAATCTCGAAGTACCATCTTTTCCGGGAATATTCCTGGTGTTCTCATATTGTTGAATTAAAGTTGGAGTAACATCATAATCCGGTACTTTAATTTCTGAAGTTCTGAATCCAATATCACTTAAGCTTAAATTAGGTAACCTGGTATTTTGAATAAGATTATCCAGGTACTGACTTGTATAATGAATTTTTAGATCCAGAGATTTGAAATGCTCTTTCCAAACCCTCATATAAGGAGTGTAAACTATATAAGGATCACCATCTTTCTTTAGTACTTCATCCTTTTCAAAGATAACCTGGTCTTTAAAAGTGTGAAATTCAATATTATTTTCAGAAAGCAGCTCGGCTATTTCCTTGTCTCTTCGGGCTGCGTAAGGTTCATAATCATGATTAGTGAATACTTCAGCAATTTGATATTCTTTAATTAAATGCTGAAAAATTTCTTCTGGTTTGCCGTGATACATTGCGATAGAACTATTATAATCATCTTGCACTTCTTTTCGCATTTCCTGAAGTTGCTCGTGTATAAAAGTTACACGAGCATCATTTTTAGGTAATTTATCAAGGATTTCAGTATCAAAAATAAAAATTGGTAAAACCGGTTTATCAGCTTTTAAAGCTTCGAGAAAACCTACATTATCATCTAATCTTAAATCGCGTCTAAACCAGAAAATATTCACTTCTTTACTCATTTACGAAATATTTAAAGTTGAAAGTCCGCCGTCTACCCCAATAATTTGTCCGGTAATCCAGCTGTTTTCATCGCTTAATAAAAAGGTAGCTGCGTTCGCAATATCTTTGGCATTTCCAACCCTTTTTAGAGGATGCCTTTCACTCATTTTCTCTTTCTTAGAATCATTAGACAATAATTTTTCAGCTAGCGGAGTATCAGTTAAAGATGGAGCGATCACATTTACGCGTAGGGTAGGAGCATATTCTGCCGCGAGAGATTTTGCAAATCCTTCAATCGCACCTTTTGCCGCGGAAACGCTGGTATGAAAAGGCATTCCGACTTTAACAGCCACGGTGCTAAAAAATACTAAACTTGCATTTTCGGCTTCCTTTAACTTCGGCATTACTCCCTGAACAACTTTTATCAAACTTAAGAAATTAAGATTCATTTCTTCCTCGAAATCTTTATGTTTTAGCATTTTAAAAGGCTTCAGGTTTATACTGCCGGGACAATAAACAAGGCCGTGTATTTTTTCCGGCAAATCAAGATCTTCAATATTATCTTTTAGAACATCGAATTCTAAATGTTTTATATCATCATTTAATTCGCCTTTATTTCTTGAGGCAACAATTACATTATTTTCTTTAACCAGTTGATTGGCAATTTCAAGTCCGATTCCGGTTGAGCCGCCAATAAGTAAAATATTCTTTTCCATAATTCAATTTATTTAGTTTAGTATATCTTGTTTTAATGTTGCGTTTTTAGCTTTATTTTCATCAAATTCACCAAATAATTCCACGAGTTTTTGATGCCGGTACTCAAAGATTTCCTTCAGTTTTGGACCTACAAGAATGGGATGAACCATTTGGCCTAAAATTCCGAAGGGAAGTTTATAATCTACGATATCTTCCATTTCTACGCCACCCGGGATTTCCTTTAAAAAATGCTTATGGTGCCAGAGGGCATAAGGCCCAAATCGCTGTTCGTCTACAAAATATTCTTTGTCTTTTACGTGAGTGATCTCGGTTACCCATTTAGTTTTAATTCCGGCTACAGGGGTCACTAAATATTGAATAATTTGTCCAGGATACATAGGACGATCGGCCCCGGAGAGAATATTAAAGCCCATATAATCTGGCGTGATAGTCTTCAAATTTCCGGGACTGGAGAGGAAATCCCAGGCCTCTTCCAGACTTACAGGAAGTTTTTGCACCGACTTTAAAGTGTAGATTTTCATTAGCTCAAAATTTCTTACAAAATTAAAGGTTGGATTGTTTAAATTAAAATATTTAAAGTTAAACAAAATACAAATATGGAAATTATGGATGCTAAAGCTTTTCTGCCTATATTTGAGTAAACTAATTAACCTAAAAGACATGAAAAAACTACTTTTATTTTTATGTACAGCCGGGCTTATGAGTGCTGCCCAGGCACAGGTACAGGCGCCTCAAGCCAGTCCGTTTACTAAAGTTGAACAAAAAGTTGGACTTACCGATGTAACTTTAGAATATTCCCGTCCCGGAATGAGAGATCGTGAGATTTTTGGCGATCTGGTACCTTATGGCGAAGTATGGCGTACCGGAGCTAACGAAAATACCAAAATCACTTTTAGTGACGATGTTACTGTTCAGGGTAAAGAATTAAAGGCGGGAACTTATGCTATTTATACAATTCCGAAGGAAGACGAGTGGGAAATAATGTTCTATAACGATGCTTCTAATTGGGGAAATCCTGCTGAGTGGGACGAGGAGAAAGTAGCCTTAAAAGCAACTGCTGAAGTGATGGAACTTCCATTTGAAATGGAAACTTTCACCATTATGATAGACGAACTTAAGAATGATTCTGCTGTGCTTAATTTTGTATGGGCAAATACAGTTGCAAGTCTTCAATTTGAAGTGCCTACCGAAGAAAAAGCAATGGCCAGTATTGAAAAAGTTATGAGCGGCCCGGGAGCTGCTGATTATTTCGCTGCAGCTACATACTATCACGATGCGAATAAAGACTTGGAGCAGGCTTACGAATGGGTAAAAAAATCCCTGGAAATGGGTAACCCGAACGCTTTCTGGATCTTAAGAAGAAAATCGCTTATCGCAGCCGATCTTGGTAAAAAAGAAGAAGCAATTGCAGCTGCCAAAAAATCTTTAGCCGAAGCTGAAAAAGCTGGAAACCAGGATTACGTAAAAATGAACAAAGATTCTCTAAAAGAATGGGGAGCTATGTAAACTTTTCAAAAATATAGAAAGCTGTTTGGAGCGTAGTTAAAATCGTCACCCTGAATTTATTTCAGGGTCTAGAATGTTAAAACTCAAAACATGTTAGAAGCTGAAATAAATTCAGCTTGACGTAAAGAGCAACTTTCAAACAGCTTTTCTTTTATATTACTAAGCTTCACAACTTGCACAATTCACCATATTGGCTATAAATTCTTTAGAAACACTTTGGCTTCTTTGGTAGTATAGCGTTTTAACCCCAAGTTGCCAGGCTTCTATCATTAGCTTATTCACTTCTCGAACCGGAAGATCTGAAGGAATATTCAAATTTAAACTTTGCGCCTGGTCTATATATTTCTGCCTAACCGAGGCCTGTTGAATAATTTCCAACTGACTTATCTCCTTAAAAGTTTTAAAAACCATCCGCTCTTCATCACTCAATTCCTTTAAATGCTGTACGCTACCGTGATTTAGCATGATGCTTCGCCAGGTTTCTTCGGTATCCAATTCTTTTTCCTGGAGCAACTGCTTTAAGTATTTATTCTTGCGCATAAAATTTCCTTTTGCCAATCCGGCTTTATAATAATTACTGCTAAAAGGTTCAATTCCCGGTGACGCCTGGCCTAAAATTGCAGAAGAGGAAGTAGTAGGTGCTACGGCCATTAAGGTTGTATTCCTTAAACCATAGCCTTTTAAAACCTCGGGTTCGCCATAAATATTAGCTAATTCTTTACTTGCTTTTGTAGCTTTCTCATTAATTTCTTTAAAGATAGAATTCGTTAAGCCTTTTGCTTTTAAGCCTTCAAAAGGAATTCTATTTTTCTGAAGATAAGAATGCCAACCCATCACGCCCAATCCCAGGGCCCTATGTCTTTTTGCAAATTTATTGGCGGGAGTGAGGTAATAATTATCCTCGGTTTTCGCAATAAATTCCTGTAAAACAGCATCAAGAAAATAGATAGCCAGTTTTACGGCTTCGGTATCTTTCCATTCGTCGTAAAGCTCCAAATTCATTGAAGAAAGACAGCAAATAAAGGACTCTTCCTCGGTTGAGGGCAGTGCGATTTCGGAACATAAATTGCTGGAATTTATAACGTAGTTTTTATCCTTATAAACCTGTGGTTTGAACCGGTTAATATTGTCTTTAAAGAAAATATATGGCAAACCTTTTTGCTGCCTGCTTTCTAAAACTTTAGCCCAGATTTCTCTTTTCTCCCGATCGCCATCTATCATTTCCTGCATCCAGTAATCGGGCACACTCACGCCATAAAATAAATTCTGAATAGGATTTCCAATATTTTTTATCTCCAGAAACTCTTTAATATCGGGGTGGTCTATATCCAGGTAAGCTGCAAAAGCTCCGCGGCGTACACCACCTTGTGAAATAGTATCCATAGCGGTATCAAAAAGCTTCATAAAACTCGTAGCTCCGCTGCTTTTGCCATTATCGGTTACCGCGCTACCACGGCCTCTTAATTCTCCAAAGTAACCAGAAGTTCCGCCACCAATCTTGGTTTGCATAATCACCTCGCCCAATTTATGGGTAATTCCTTCAATATTATCGGGTACGTAGACATTGAAACAGGAAATTGGTAATCCGCGTTCGGTACCCATATTGGCCCAAATTGGCGAACTTAAACTCATCCAACCGCGCTCTATCATTTCTATAAAAGCTTCAGCCAGTTCTGGTTTGTAGAGTCTTTTTGCAGCTGCATTTGCAACTCGTTCTATGGCAGATTTTGTAGTTTCTCCTTTTAATAGATAACCGCGGTTAAGTATTTGCTGGCTTTCTTCGTTAAGCCACCATAAGCGATCTTGTTGCGTTTCTTTAATTATTGTTTCTGGCATTTTGCTGGATTTTAAGTTGAACTATTGCTGCGGAAAATTGTTTAAAAAAGATCATCGGCGGTGATGCTTTTATCGTGTTTGGTATAATCTACCGGGCGCTTGGCAAAAAAGTCGTCTAAACTATTGGCGAAAACTTCTTCTTCAAACCATAACATGGCTTTATAATCATATTCTGAAACAAAGTAGATCTTTTCCAAACCAATTTTTTCAAGGCTTTCGTCTACTCGATATTTCATGAAATTTAGTAGGTCTTCTTTTTTGCATTGTTCCAAAGCGCCATCAGCAAAGATCCAGTCCAGGATTTCAGATTCCACTTCCATAGAGTGGGCAATGATTTCTCTGATTTGAGTTTTAGTTTCTTCATTAAAGAATTCAGGATATTCATTTTTGATCTGATTTACTATATAAATCCCGGCATTGGCGTGAATTTGTTCGTCTACCGAAGTCCACGCAATAATATTGCTCACATTTTTCATGACTCCTTTAAATCTACTAAAGGAAAGGATAATGGCAAACTGACTAAAAAGGGAAACGTTTTCAATCAAAATTGAAAATAAAATAAGGGAAAACACGTATTTTTTTTCATCTGAAGATTTTGTATTTGCTAAAGCTTCAGAAAGATAGGCCACTCTTTTTTTTATAACAGGAGTTTCTATTAATTTCTCGAACTCGTTGTTATAACCTAAAACTTCAAGCAAACGGGAATAAGCTTCAGAATGCCTGAATTCACATTCGGCAAAAGTACTTCCCAGGCCGTTAAATTCCGGTTTAGGAAGGTGCTGATACAGATCTCCCCAAAAGGATTTGACCGCTACTTCAATTTGTGCAATAGCAAGCAGACTCTTTTTTATTACCTGTTTTTCATTTTCACTAAGATGAGAATGAAAATCCTGTACATCAGCAGTGAAGTCTACTTCAGAATGCACCCAGAATGATCGGTTTATAGCTTCGGTAAACTGAAGAATTTCGGGATATTCGAAAGGTTTATAATTTACCCGTTTTTGAAAAATACTCATATCACTTTTGTTTTAGTTTTAAAATCAAAAGCATAAAAGCAAATAGGTGTCTTTGGAAAAGAGAAGAGCGGTAAGGCCGCAAAAATATTATCCTGGACATTTACTTTTTATGCGAAAGCAAAAGTCAGCCCGGTTAGGAAGGTGATCTGGCTTGTAGAAAAGTCTACTTTACAGTTGCGCAACAGCTCATGATTCTCACATGATTCCCCTTGTTTATTACGAAAAGTAATACCGCCGGTATGATTTTACAAAAGTAAAGTTAAAGGGAATAAGCTGTGGTTTTATGAAAATAGCTTTGAGTTATAAACATAGTTTTTCACAAGTTAGCTTTCTAAAATCAAGAAAGACTAACTGGCAATAATTTGGCCATGGGCACAGTCTTTGTTAAGTTTTGCCTGCAGTTTTAGCAATCAACCAGGAATAAAAATGAAACTCGTTTATTTACAAAATACCGATAATGCCTATGTTCTTAAAGCAGAAGTTACTTTTAAGTTCTTAGGAGTTAGTTTGGGGAGAAGATCTAAAGTTTTTATTAGGAAAGATTCAGATAAGAAGTGGCGGGAAGAGAAATCTGGAAAATTAGCATCTAAAAAAGAAAAGACTTACCTCAATAAATGGCTAAGCGATCATCAAAAATTTGTAGAACATTACTAAGTAAAGTAGCTCCTTCTAATTTATATTCTCATTACTTAAAATTGATAGAAGCCTAAAAAGTCAGTTAGTTTATCCTAAATTTTTACAAATTGAAATTCAAAAGCCCTATTCGCTGATTAATTTTCGACTTATTTTTCAAAATCATTAATTCTATTACACTTGTAATAAAACTTCGAAAGGGAGAATATTAACAAGATTTTGAATGTTTGGTTTCCGCAGGTTTTTATAAATTGCAGGAAAGATATTTGATATTTTTCATTATTAACCCACTTAACCAGCAACATATTTATTTAAGTTATGAGTAATTATCATATTAAGAATTTAGAGGAGTATTTTCAAGTTTATAGGAAATCGGTAAGAGAACCAGAAAATTTTTGGGAAGAAGTAGCCGAAGAACATTTTACCTGGCGAAAAAAATGGGATAATGTGCTGAGTTGGGATTTTAATAAGCCTGAAGTAAAATGGTTTGAAAATGCCAAGCTAAATATCACCGAAAATTGTATAGATCGGTATCTCTTTACCAATGCCGATAAAACGGCTATTATTTGGGAACCAAACGATCCTAAAGAGGAGGCGCAACATATCTCCTACGGAGAACTTCATAAGAAAGTTAATAAATTTGCCAACGTTTTAAAATCTAAAGGAATTGAGAAAGGTGATAGGGTTTGTATTTACCTACCTATGATTCCTGAACTTGCCGTGGCGATGCTTGCTTGCGCCAGGATTGGCGCTATACATTCTGTAGTTTTCGCCGGTTTTTCTTCGAAAGCACTTGCTACCAGAACCAATGATGCCGATTGTAAGATGCTAATCACTTCTGACGGATCTTACCGCGGAAATAAGACCATAGATCTAAAAAGTATTGTAGATAAAGCGCTTGAAGAATGTCCGGGAGTAGAAAGCGTGTTAGTAGCCAAACGTCTTAACTCTGATATTGAAATGAAAGAAGGGCGTGACGAATGGTTGCAACCTTTACTAGAGGAAGCTTCAGATGAATGTGAAGCAGAAACCATGGATGCTGAAGATCCTTTATTCATATTATATACTTCTGGATCTACCGGGAAACCAAAAGGGATGTTACATACCACAGCCGGTTATATGGTTTATACGGCATATACTTTTAAGAATATTTTTCAGTATAAAGAAGGTGATGTGTATTGGTGTACGGCTGATATCGGCTGGATTACCGGCCACTCTTATATTTTATACGGGCCATTAGCAAATGGCGCCACTACGGTAATGTTTGAGGGGGTTCCTTCTTATCCTGATGCCGGAAGATTCTGGGATGTGGTAGAGAAACATAAGGTAAATCAGTTTTATACCGCTCCAACAGCAATTAGGTCTTTAGCTAAAAGAAATATAGAGTTTGTAGAAAGTCACGATCTTTCTTCCTTAAAAGTTCTTGGAACCGTTGGAGAACCCATTAATGAGGAAGCCTGGCACTGGTATAACGATAATGTGGGGAAAAATAAAAGCCCTATTGTAGATACCTGGTGGCAAACCGAAACCGGCGGAATTATGATCTCACCAATTCCGTACGTAACTCCGGTAAAACCGACTTATGCAACCCTGCCATTTCCAGGAATTCAACCTGCTTTAATGGATGAGAATGGAAATGAGTTAAAAGGAAATCAGGTAGATGGTCGTTTATGTATAAAATACCCGTGGCCATCTATTGCCAGAACGGTTTGGCGAGATCACGAACGCTATAAAAACACCTATTTCTCTACTTTTAAAAATATGTATTTTACAGGTGATGGCGCGCTTAGAGATGAAGTTGGCTATTACCGAATTACCGGTAGGGTAGATGACGTAATTATCGTGTCTGGTCACAATTTAGGAACAGCCCCAATTGAAGATGCTATAGATGAACACCCTGCAGTAGCTGAATCTGCAGTAGTTGGATTCCCGCATGAAGTAAAAGGAAATGCACTTTATGCGTTTGTAATTTTAAAAGAAGCCGGGGAATCCAGAAATCATGATAATCTTAGAAAAGAGATTAATCAACAGATCAAGGATAAGGTTGGCCCAATAGCAAAACCAGAGAAAATCCAGTTTGTTAGCGGACTTCCAAAAACACGAAGTGGAAAAATTATGCGTAGAATTCTGCGTAAAATAGCTTCAAACGAAACTGAAAACCTTGGTGATACTTCAACTTTATTAAACCCGGAAGTTGTAGACGAAATTATAAAAGAAGCTTTTTAAAATATTCTGTTTAGAAAATATCAAACCTCACAGGTTTTTGAAACCTGTGAGGTTTTTAGTTTAATTGAAATGGATTAGAGATTATCTTTTTATCGCGAAATCAATAGCGAAATAGCTTTTTTAAATTCAGTTTTCTATCGGTATTTAACTTTCCTAGAATAGTTAGAAAAGCAATGGCCGTAATAAAAGCATCTCCCGCTGCGGTGTGGCGATCTTTGATGTCAATATTATAAGTTTCGGCGATTTCATCAAGCGAATAACTTTTTTCTATATTAATAAGGTTTGAGATAATTCTGGTACCGCGGTATAAATTAACCGTGTCTAAAACTTTGTTTTTTAGTTTTGGTAGTCCCATTCTGAATAGAGCCTGGTTGATCATTCCAATATCAAACCCTGCGTGGTGAGCCACCAGCACCGAATTTCCTATATATTTTAAAAAAGCTTTTACCGCTTCTTCTTCAGTTAGAGTTTCTATTCGCTCATTCTGAATAATTCCGTGGATTTTTACGGTTTTAGGATTAAAAGTTTCCTGCGAAATATACTCTTCAAACCCGTCAGCTACATCTATAGATTTTTTATTTATGGCCACGGCACCAATAGAGAGCATTCGGTCTTTTTTTAGATCAAATCCTGTGGTTTCAGTGTCTAAAACTACAAATCTTGTTTCGGCAATTTCGGTTGGAAGTTTTTCATGGAATTTAGCTTCGTAATTTTGCCAGAACTCCGGAAGATCTTCAGATTTATTTTTGAATATTTTCAGCATTAGATATAGGGAGTTACTTCAAAACGATATTTTATTAATTCCTGTACCTGTCTAATGCTTTTAAAACAGCGTTTCAGTTTAATTTTTTCTTCTTTTCCAAGATTTTCGAGATCTATAAACCTACCGCTGTTTCTATTTTCTAACCCGTGTTTGGTTCTAAATTTAAGTAAGACCTTTGAGGCGTAGGCGCAGGCTAAAAACAATTCTTTGTTATTCGTTTCCAATTGCGCCAGTTTTTCAAAGCGTTCGGCCGTATTGCTAATATTCTTAACCTGGTGATAAAGAATAAGCAACCTTGCGGCATCTGTTATAGGAGTAATTCCTCGTTTTTTGATGTCGAAATAATCTTTGTTTTCCCCATCTTCTTCTACCAAAAACTGCCTGAAAAAACCAAGAGGTGATGGATTTCGTAAAGCAGTGGCGCCCATTACAGCATAGAACTTCCTATTATCTTTTGTTAAGCTGAAAATATGATTAGCCAGCTCGTTTGATAATTTGATATTACCATAAGAAATATCAAAATCAAAGAAAATAGAACATAGTAAAATCTCATCATTGCCGGGATCTATGATCCAATTGGTAAACTGGCTTTTCCATTCGCTCAAACTCAGGCAATATTTAGGATTCTTCGCCATCATTTCAGCCGGACAATACTCGTAACCAATAATATTGAGTCGCTTGTTCACTTTTCTGGCTAATTCCAAAAAATAGGCCCGGGTTTCTTCCAGTTTTTCCGGCGGAACATCTTCAAAAATAAGCGCGTTGTCCTGGTCGGTTTGCAAGAGTTGTTCTTTACGACCCTGACTCCCAAGAGAAATCCAGGTAAAATCACAAGGCGGGGGAGCGGGCAGTTTTTTTATACAGCGTTCAATAATTCTTTTAATCGTGGCATCATTCAGCTCAAAAATAATTTTGGAGATATGATTAAGTGGAATATTGGAATCAATAAATCCCCGAAGCAATAAAGTGATTTTATGCCGAATTTTTTTTAATTCGTTCGTGCTACTGCTTCGCTGAATCGCCTTCATAAGAACCGAAGGATTATGCCCTTCAGAAACCATAATATCGTGTTCAGAAAGTATACCTACAACTTTAGTGTTTGGTGTGCCATCTTCAGTAATGCAAATATGATTAATATGATGTTTCATCATAGTAAGCTGCGCCTGGGCAATGCTCAAACCTTGCGGATAGCAAATTACCGGGGAAGCCATAATTTTTGAAATAGGCGTTTCAATTCCAAATGTACCCGTTGCCACCATATCTCTAAAATCCTCATCGGTTACAATGCCTTGTGGAATATTGTTTTCCACCACTAATACCGATCCTACTTTTTTACTACTCATTAATTGAGCTGCAGTTTTTATAGTGGTTTCAGGTGAAGTCATCACCACCTTCCTGGTAACCGGTGCGGGTTGAAGCTCGAATAAATTATTATTGGGTTTAAATTGATTTTCTTCGGGTTCTTTATCAGAAATCAGTTTTCCTTTATGCGCTTCAGAATAAGGATTTCGAGTATTTGAAGCAAAACTCTGAATAAGGAAATTACCTACTTCTTTATTCTCTTCCGATAAGGGTTTGAATTTCTTAATAGGAATTGCATAAAGTACTGTTTCCTCATCGGCAATAGCGTTGATGAGGTAATTTTCTTTGGCAAATAACGGCCGTAGGCCAAAAATGTCGCCTTCATCACATTTATCAATGGTTTCCCGTTTATCGTTATTGATGCGCTCTAAAGAAATTGCACCTTTATTTACCACATAAAAACGTTTGTGGCCAATATCGCCTTCAGCAAATAGCATCTTACCTTTTTCAAGGTATTTTACTTTCACCTGTTTTGAGATAGTTAGTAAATCTTCTTTTTGAAGAAGGTTAAAAGGCGGATAATTCTTGAGGAAATCGGCTATTCGGGAAGCAATGGTATTCTTCATACCGCTAATTTAATCAAAATTGGAGACAGCTATTTCATTCAATTTTAAATATTAACTTCATAATCCTTGATCATATTTAAAATAACTTTTTCGGTTTCAGAAAGAGAGATGTAGTCCTGTTTTTCTTCAGATTTAATTTTATCGAAATAAGGAACAATTTCCCCGGTTTCATAAGAATTTACCACTTTTGGATGAACGTAATAGCTACGGCAAACCGCTCGGGTATTGCCTAAACCTTCGGCTGAGGCATCAAAAGCCTGCAGCATATTTTTCTTATTTTGTTTTTCTTCTTCTGTATAGCCCATTTCTCGCAGGGTTTCAAAGAATATTTTAGTGGCGCTCCAGGTTCTAAAATCTTTAGCTGAAAACAGGTCGCCGCTAATTTCGTGGATATAATCGTTGATCATTCCACTGTCTATAGATTGCTTATCGCCACTTTCATCGTAAAATTTAAAAAGTTCCCAACCCGGAATTTCCTCACATTGATTTACCAGTTTTATAAGTTTCTTGTTTTTTACGGTCACCGAATGTTCTTTCCCTTTTTTGCCTATAAATTCAAATTTGATTCCATTTTTAAAGGTTTTTACGTGGCGGGTTCTAAAAGTAGAAAGTCCGTAAGTTTTATTTTTCTTCGCATAATAATGATTTCCAATCCTAATATGGGTTTCTTCCATAAGTCTTAGAATTAAGGCGAGTACTTTTCGTTTGCTCATTTCTTGCAAATCCAGATCTTTATCTACCTGCTTTCTAATTTTTGGCAGATTTTCGCCAAAAGCAGCCATTTTAAAAAATTTAGATTCGTTTCTAAGTTTACTCCAGGTAGGGTGGTAAATATATTGTTTCCTGTTTTTCTCATCACGCCCAACCACTTGTAAATGGCCGCTTTTTAGATGGGTGATCTTAACTTCTTGCCAGGCGGGTGGTATTACAAGGTTTTTTATGCGTTTTATGGTTTCCTTGTCTTTTATACGTTCTCCTTTATATATATAGGAAAAACCCCGTCCCACTTTTTTGCGGCGAATAGAAAGCTTTTCTTCAGAAACATAGGTAAGATTAGCAAAATCTACAGCTTCATAAGGATTAGAAATTAGGCTGTTTATTTCTTCGGGAGAAATGGTCATTTATCTTTTTCAATAAATATAATTGGAAAAATTACCGCGGCGTAATAAAGAATTGTGAAAGTATACCTAAGAAAATGAAAAAGCCCTTTTCAGAAAATTCCGAAAAGGGCTTGATGCTATTAATGAAGTTTTAAGTTTTTTAGTCGAAATAACTAAAACTTTCTCCTTCCTTTATTTTGAGAATACTTTCGTAAATTAATTTAATCACATTTTCCACATCGCTTTTATGAACCATTTCTACGGTGGTGTGCATATATCTTAGAGGAAGAGAAATTAAAGCTGAAGGAACACCGCCATTGCTATAAGCAAAAGCATCGGTATCTGTTCCTGTAAATCTTGAATTTGCCATTCGCTGGAAAGGAATTTCTTTTTCCTGGGCTGTTTCAATAAGCAGTTCCCGCAATTTATTTTGAACGGCAGGAGCGTGAGCAATTACCGGCCCATGACCAATTTTTGTATCGCCAGATTTCTTTTTATTGATCATTGGCGTATTGGTATCGTGGGTTACATCTGTCACAATAGCAACATTTGGTTTAATACGGTGCGTGATCATTTCAGCTCCACGAAGCCCAATTTCTTCCTGTACTGCGTTGGTAATATATAATCCAAAAGGAAGTTTCTTTTTATTTTCCTTTAAAAGCTTGGCTACCTGCGCGATCATAAATCCGCCCATACGGTTATCAAGGGCACGGCAAACATATTTGTTTTCATTAAGAATAAAGAATTCATCTGGGTAAGTGATTACACAACCTACGTGCACCCCTAATTCTTCAACTTCATCTTTGCTGGTGCACCCAACATCTATGCATATATTGTCTATTTTAGGAGACTGTTCACTATCCTTTTCACGAGTGTGAATTGCCGGCCATCCAAAAACACCTTTAACGATTCCTTTCTTTGTATGAATATTTACGCGTTTTGAAGCTGCAATTTGGTGATCGCTTCCACCATTTCTTACTACGTAAATAAAACCTTCGTCGGTGATATAATTCACATACCAGGAAATTTCGTCAGCGTGACCTTCTATTACTACTTTATATTCGGCTTCAGGATTTATAACTCCAACCGCTGTTCCGTAGCTATCGGTGAAAAATTCGTCTACATAAGGTTTTAAATAATCCATCCATAATTTCTGCCCTTCAGATTCATAACCTGTTGGTGCGGCATTATTAAGGTATTTTTCCAGGAAATCTATAGATTCCTTATCAAGTATACTGTCTTTGCTCATAGTTTTGAATTTTCACGAATTTAGTAAGAATTAAATGTATGACAACTCATTATTGATTAATTTTGGAATGATTTTAGTACCATAGCAAGCTAAATAATTGGGGAATGCTTAGAACACTTTTTGTAATATTATTCTTTAGTTTTTCAGGACTCTTAGCCCAGGATAGTATTCCTGTTCAGGATACTATTCAAAAAAAATATATGATTATTGCCGGGGACACGGTGCCAAGAGAAAGTATAGACCTTAATGAAGTAGTAATTTTAAAAAAGCTTCATTTTAATGATCTGGCCGAAAGAAAGCGCTACCTTATATTAAGGAGGAAAACCAGAAAGGTGTATCCTTATGCTAAACTTGCTTCGGAAAGATTGATAGCGCTTAATGCCAGGCTAGAAGAAATAGATTCCAGGTCAGCTCAAAGAAAATACACCAGGATCGTTCAGGATTATATAGAGAAAGAGTTTTCTGCGGAATTAAAAAAGCTTACTCATACTGAAGGACAAATTTTGGTGAAACTGGTACATCGGCAAACTGGGACTACTGCTTTTAATCTTATTAGGAATTTAAAAAGTGGCTGGCGTGCTTTCTGGTATAATACCACCGCTAGTTTATTCGAAATTTCGCTGAAAGAAGAATTTGACCCTAAAAATAACCAGGAAGACTTTCTTATTGAAGATATTTTGCAGCGGTCTTTTGTTAATGATATCCTCGAGCCACAAGCCACCGCCCTGGACTTTGAATATGTAGAGCTTACTGATAAATGGAGTAAAACTAAAGGGCGTTTAAATTAACTCGATCTCTCCCCAATATTTCTTTAAAAATTTTTATATTACAAGTTCCTTTTTTAGAGGGAGTTATAGTTTAGTTTTAAGTTTTCTTTAAAAAAAAGTTATTTGCGGCTTGCGGGGGAAGAAAACAGCAGTATATTTGCACCCGCTTTGAGACACAACGAGGGTTGGGGAGTAAAGTGGGAAGTTCATTGCATATTGGGATACGGTGATTTTTTAAGGAAATAAAGCTTTAAAAAAATAAAAGTAAAAAAATTTATTTTTTACTTGCCAGAATCAAAAGAGGGTGTATATTTGCAGCCGCAAAAACAGCGAAGGTTTTTAATTAAAACGCCAGTTGTTTTGAAGTTCTTTTGAGAATGGAAAGCTTTAAAAAAAAAGTCAAAAATTTTTCTAAAAAAGATTTGGCGGATAAAGAAAAAGCATTGTATATTTGCAGCCGCTTACAGCGCAAACAAGTTCCCAGAAATATTGAAAAGAAATCCCGGGTGGGTAAGAGAATAGAGAGGTTCGAGTCCTTTAATTTCGACAAGAATATCCCGAGTAAGATCGGGGAAGTTCATTGATTTATTGAATTGACAGCGCGTACATTTTTCGAGAGAGAAATGATACAAATAATTTAGAATTAAGACTAGATAAGTCATCTTTGAGTACAGACAATTGATTGTTGTAATTATATTTAAGAAACAACGATGAAGAGTTTGATCCTGGCTCAGGATGAACGCTAGCGGCAGGCCTAACACATGCAAGTCGAGGGGTAACATAGGAAAGCTTGCTTTTCTGATGACGACCGGCGCACGGGTGCGTAACGCGTATACAACCTACCTTTTAGCGGGGAATAGCCCAGGGAAACTTGGATTAATGCCCCATAG
>NZ_FVZF01000038.1 GCF_900168265.1 Salegentibacter salarius
CGTCTCAAAGAAAAAGCTAGGAACCTACTATTAAGTGAAGCGGGAATAGCACATCGTAAACGTCGGTGCTGGGATGTGGAAGCCGTTTTTGGGAATATCAAGCAAAACATGGGCTTCAAGCGATTTATGCTTCGGGGAATGGAGAAAGTAACTACTGAAATAGGGTTAATCGCTATGGCGCACAACTTAAGAAAATTCAGTATAGCATAGGAAGGGGGCTTCCTTCCTTTTTTATCATTAAGAATATCTACAAAAGAAGAAGCGCTTCTCTCACAAAAACTTTTATCAATAAAAAAGGCCATCTAAATACTTTTTAGACGGCCTCTTTTTATGCAAAATTTTCTTTACGAAAACGTTTGAAATATATACTTTTGCGCCATTATTAAAACAACACAAACCACACATGAGCTTTAATAAAGTTTACGAGAAAGAACTTTCTTTTCAGGCAAACCGGCGCAAAGCGACCGTAGAATTCATTAACATAATTAGCGATCTTTGGTATGATAAGTCGATAGAACTTGTTCTTTTCAGAAATCAATTGCTTAATAGAAATGTGAGCGATATTCTCAACCTACACGAATACGCGGGAGAATTTGTAGAAAAACCCATTTCAATTTTTGATTCCGTAGAAATCGCAAAAGCAATCCAGGATATGGATCTGCCACCGGCAAAACTGGATATTGGGAAATTAACCTACGAATTTCATCTGGAAGACCAGGGACATCTTAATGCCATGGCTTTTGTTTCTGATAAATTAAAAGATGCAAAAAAATACGATAAGGTTGTTCCAAAAGACGTTGTGCTTTATGGTTTTGGGCGTATTGGTCGTTTAGTGGCCAGGGAACTCATGGCCAGAACCGGTAAAGGGAGTCAGTTAAGGTTGCGAGCCATCGTTACTCGTGGCGCGGTAGATAGAACGGTATTAGAAAAACGTGCTTCTTTATTAAAAAATGATTCAGTTCACGGAGATTTTTCAGGAACTGTTAGTATAGACGAAGCGAATAGTGCACTTATTATAAACGGTACTACCGTAAAAATAATTTCCGCAGATAAACCTGAAGATATCGATTATACAAAATTCGGAATAAATAAAGCTTTAATTATAGATAACACCGGTGCCTTTAGAGACAAAGAAGCACTAAGCAGACACCTAAAAGCAAAAGGAGCGGCAAAGGTTTTACTTTCTGCTCCGGGGAAAGGTATTCCGAATATCGTTCACGGGGTAAATCATAAAGAATATAATCCTGATAAAATTTCGATATTTTCTGCGGCTTCCTGTACTACAAATGCAATCACCCCTGTTTTAAAAGCCGTTCAGGATACGTTGGGTGTAGTTCATGGGCATTTAGAAACAATTCACGCCTATACTAATGACCAGAACCTGGTAGATAATATGCACAGCAAATACCGAAGAGGTCGTGCTGCTGCGCTTAATATGGTGATTACCGAAACCGGCGCCGGAAAAGCAGTAGCCAAGGCTTTACCTGTGTTTGAAGGTAAATTGACCTCTAACGCAATTAGAGTTCCTGTTCCTAATGGTTCACTAGCTATTTTAAATCTTGAAATTGAAGGTCAAATCACCGTTGAAGGCATAAATAATATTTTAAAGAAATATGCACTGGAAGGTGAACTGGTAGAACAAATTAAATACTCGTTAGATAATGAGCTGGTTTCATCAGATATTGTAGGTTCTAACGCTCCGGCAATTTATGATAGTAAGGCGACCATAGTTTCTGAAGATGGCAAGAATATTATTCTTTATATCTGGTATGATAACGAATACGGCTATAGTCACCAATTAATAAGGTTGGCAAAGTATATCGCAAAAGTGAGAAGGTTCACTTATTATTAGAACATGAAAACTTTACTAAAAAACCCACCAAATTATGGTGGGTTTTTTATTTGAAATACTTTACATTTGCGCGCTCAAATTATTAATTTAAAGGAATTTAGCAAATTAATTTTAAAATAGTGAAGGCCATTACAATAAGTAGAAAAAGCAGGCGTTCAAGCATATAAATTCTCAACCAGAAAAACCCCAAATGATGCGTACCATTATTTTTTCAAGTTTACTTTTAATATTTTCAGTTAATGTTCTAACCGCTCAAGACTCATTAGCTACCTCTAATTTTATTGAAGATGAATTTGACAACCTTATCGAATCTTCAAATAATTACCAGGGCTATAAAGTAGTAGATTATGATGCTTTAATTGAATTGCGGGACAATACTAAACGTCACGTACAGGATCTAAAAAACGAGCTTCAGGAAGAACAAAGCACAATTGCCAGCCAGAACGAGGAAATAGAAAACCTCGAAAATCAATTGGCAGAAACCCAGGAAGACCTTAAACGTGTAAACGAAGAAAAAGATGCTATAAAATTCCTTGGAATGCCTTTTAGCAAAGGAAGTTACATGGCTTTAATGTGGGGAATAGTTGGTGTTTTAATCCTGGCGCTTCTTTTCTTTATTTATAAGTTTAAAAACTCTAATGCTACTACTAAAGAAGCAAGACACAGGTTAAACGAAACCGAAAAAGAGTTTGACGCTTACCGCGCTAAAGCCCTGGAAAAAGAACAACGATTAGGCCGTATGCTTCAGGATGAGAAGAACAAAGCCAAAGAATAATTCTTCTTCAGCTTAAATTTTAATTAGCATCTTTGCATTTTATAAGAAAATATGCGCATAGATATAATTACCGTAGTTCCAGATTTACTTAAAAGCCCTTTTGATGCTTCTATTCTAAAGAGGGCCATAGAAAACGGCCACGTAGAAATTAATCTACATAATTTAAGAGATTATGTAACCGATAACTACAAACAAATTGATGATTATCAATTTGGCGGAGGTGCAGGGATGGTGATGATGGTAGAACCTATAGATAAGTGTATCTCAGATCTTAAAAGTCAACGGGATTATGATGAAGTAATCTATATGAGCCCAGATGGTGATCGTTTTAACCAAAAAACTGCGAATACCCTTTCCCTCAAGGAAAATATCATTATTCTCTGCGGACATTATAAAGGTGTAGATCAAAGAGTACGCGATCATTTTATCACTAAGGAAATTTCTATTGGTGATTATGTTCTTTCTGGCGGAGAACTGGGAGCAGCCGTTGTGTGTGACGCCATCATCAGGCTAATTCCCGGTGTTTTAGGAAATGAAACTTCAGCGTTAACCGATTCTTTTCAGGATAACCTGCTCGCACCCCCGGTTTATACAAGACCTGCGGAATATAAAGGATGGAAAGTTCCAGAGATATTAACCTCGGGGAATTTTCCGAAGATAGAAGCCTGGCGGGAAGAAAAAGCCTGGGAAAGAACCAAACGCTTAAGGCCTGATCTTTTGGATGAAACAGAAAAATAATTGCAATTTCACAATTGCATTATAAATTAAAATTAATACTTTTGCACTCGTTCTAAAATAACCTCTGGCGAGGTCCGTGTATGTTGTTTTGGATTTTACATTAAATAAGCAATTATGGAATCGTTAATTAAGTACGTACAAGACGAATTCGTTGAAAGAAAAGATTTACCTCAATTTTCTGCAGGTGACACTATCACTGTGTATTACGAAATTAAAGAGGGTCAAAAAACCCGTACCCAGTTTTTTAAAGGGGTAGTAATTCAGAAAAGAGGAAGCGGTGCTTCACAAACATTCACCATTAGAAAAATGAGTGGTACTGTAGGTGTAGAAAGAATTTTTCCTTTAAACCTTCCTGCAATTCAAAAAATTGAATTGAACAAACGAGGAAAAGTAAGAAGAGCTCGTATTTATTACTTTAGAGAACTTACCGGGAAAAAAGCCCGTATTAAGGAAGCTAAAAGATAAATTACATCTTATTAAACTTATAGAAAGCCCCGAAAATTCGGGGCTTTTTTTATGCCAAAATTATAAGGAAATAAAGCTATAAATCCCTGCCTAACAAAACGTTAAATTTCTTGCGAAAACTTATTTTTGGTTGTATATTTAATATAGGAATTAGTTGATTAAAGAATGACAAAAGGATTTCTCAAGCAGCAAATTCTTAGTAGAGCTTAAAACCCTTTACATACGGTTTTTATCTTCTATATAACGCTCATTTTTGCCAGGTCAAAAGAAGTTTGAAGGATAAAAGCCTTTAGATTCAAAAATCTAACTTTACTAAGTTTTTATTTTTGAATCATTGAAATAATACACACCGGGATTTTTCCCTTAAAGAATTTCGAAAATTCAGTGAGCACGTATTATTTCAGTTGAAGCCATTTCATTTTAGCTAATAAGATGAAGTGGCTTTTTTTTTGTGTCTTTTAAATAATAATTAACAGGCTTTCATGTTGCTTCAGCTATGATAAAAGCTTGAAAAATATTATATTGCGCAGAGCTCGAACGCCCAATAGGAATTGGGCGTTCATTGAGTTTAGACTATTCATAATTAATCAGCTATAAAAATTACAAAATGACACAGATTGGAAAGATCATTTATACAAAAACAGATGAAGCCCCGGCTTTAGCTACTTATTCTTTTTACCCTATTGTTGAATCTTATACAAAAGCGGCAAATGTAGCGATGGAAACCCGAGACATTTCCCTTGCAGGAAGAATTTTATCTCAGTTTCCACAATACCTTTCAGAAGATCAAAAAGTAAGCGATGATTTAGCTGAACTTGGGGAATTAGCCAAGAAGCCTGAAGCTAACATCATTAAGCTACCAAATATTAGTGCATCTATTCCGCAGCTAAAAGCGGCCATTAAAGAACTTCAGGAGAAAGGTTATAAACTACCTAATTATCCAGATGAGCCATCCAATGACGAGGAGAAGAAAATCCAAGCTACTTACGATAAAGTAAAAGGTAGTGCTGTAAACCCGGTACTTCGGGAAGGAAATTCAGACAGAAGAGCACCAAAAGCGGTAAAGAATTTCGCTAAAAAGCATCCACATTCAATGGGTAAATGGAGCTCAGACTCCAAATCTCACGTAGCGACTATGAACGGTGGAGATTTTAAAGCCAATGAAAAATCCCTTACTCTTAACGAAGAAACAGATGTAAAAATTGAATTCACCTCTAAAAGCGGTGATAAAAAAGTGCTTAAAGATAACCTGCACCTACTTAAAGGGGAAGTTATTGATGCCAGCTTAATGAGCAAAAACGCTCTTCTAAAGTTTCTTAGGGAACAGGTAAAAGATGCAAAAGCAAAAGGCGTGCTGTTTTCACTGCATATGAAAGCTACAATGATGAAGGTTTCTGACCCCATTATTTTTGGCCACGCCGTGAAGGTATTTTTTGAAGACGTTTTCAATGAATACGGAGAAGAAATTAAAAATGCCGGTGGAGATCCAAACAGCGGACTGGGAGATATTTTAAATGCTATTGAAAAACTTCCTGCCGATAAAAAAGCAGAAATAGAATCTAAAATTAAAGCTGATCTTGAGCAGGGACCAGATATAGCAATGGTAAATTCTGATAAAGGAATTACCAATCTGCACGTACCAAGTGATGTAATTATTGATGCTTCTATGCCGGCAATGATTAGAACTTCCGGGCAAATGTGGAATAAGAATGACGAAACTCAGGATACCAAAGCGGTAATTCCAGATAGTAGTTATGCGCCACTTTACCAGGAAACTATTGAGTTCTGCCAGGAACACGGTGCTTTTGATCCTACTACTATGGGAACTGTTCCAAACGTAGGCTTAATGGCGCAAAAAGCTGAAGAATATGGTTCTCACGATAAAACATTTGAAATTCCAGCTGCTGGAACTGTTCGCGTAATTGATAAAAGTGGAAAAACTTTGACTGAACACGAAGTTGAAGAAGGTGATATCTGGAGAATGTGCCAGGTTAAGGATGCTCCGGTACAGGATTGGATCAAATTAGCGGTTAACAGAGCAAAGGCAACAGGATGGCCAGCTATTTTCTGGTTAGACAAGAACCGTGCTCACGATGCTGAGCTAATTAAGAAAGTGAATCAATATCTTCCGGATTACGATACCGAAGGTGTAGATATCAAAATAATGTCGGTTGCTGAAGCTACTAAATACACTTTAGAACGAGTAAAAGCCGGTGAAAACACGATCTCTGTTACAGGAAATGTGTTAAGAGACTATTTAACCGATCTTTTCCCAATTTTAGAAGTGGGAACCAGTGCGAAAATGCTTTCTATTGTTCCTCTTATGAACGGTGGTGGTTTATTTGAAACCGGTGCTGGTGGATCTGCTCCTAAACACGTACAACAATTCCTTAAAGAAGGTCACTTGCGTTGGGATTCTCTGGGAGAATTTCTTGCACTTGCCGCCTCTCTGGAACACTTAGGAGAAAAGTATGAGAATAAGAAAGCTCTTATTCTTTCTGAAGCTTTAGACGATGCAACCAATAAATTTCTGGAAAACAGTAAATCACCTTCCAGAAAGGTAAATGAACTGGATAACCGTGGAAGTCATTTTTACCTGGCTTTATATTGGGCACAAGCATTAGCTGCTCAGGATAAAGATGCAGATTTAAAAAAGCATTTTGTTAATGTGACCTCAAAATTAGAAGAAAACGAAGAGCAAATCAATAAAGAATTAATTGATGCTCAAGGTTCTTCAGTAAATATTGGAGGTTATTATATGCCAGACGAAGACCTTACTTCTAAAGCGATGAGACCAAGTAAGCTTTTAAATGAGATTTTAGGCTAAAATACCCTAATTCCATATCTAATATAAAGCCGGAAAATATTTTCCGGCTTTATTATTTCAAAATTTCTGTTTAATCTTTTTAAACATTTCTTAATAATTTCTATAAACTTTTAGTTTACTTAGTATCTACATTATATTTACCTAAAAAATTGAAAATTTCATTTCCCTTTCCCCTTTTACTTTTCTTCCTTTTTCTTTTTGGAGGAATTAATGCTCAGGAGACGTATACTTTAAAAGGCACTATTACTAATGCATCGAGTAATGAGACCTTAATAGGAGTTAATATTATAATTCCGGAAGAACAAAAAGGCGTTGTAACCAATGAATATGGTTTTTACTCTATAAAGTTACCGGAAGGCACTTATGTGGTTGAAATCTCATACCTTGGATTTCAAAGCCATAGGGATACTATTACCATTACTGAAGATACCACCTTTAATACCGCGCTTACTGAAGGTTCAGAAAATTTAGATGAAGTGGTTATAAAATCTAATATTGAAGGTTTGAATATCAAAAGCCCTGAAATGAGCGTGAATAAACTTTCAATAAACACCATTCAAAAACTACCAGCGGTATTTGGGGAGGTAGATATTATAAAATCCTTGTTATTGCTACCGGGTGTTTCTAATGCCGGGGAAGGCGCTTCAGGATTTAATGTGCGTGGCGGCGCAGTAGACCAAAATCTTATTTTACTTGACGAAGCCACTATTTTTAATTCCTCTCACTTGTTTGGTTTCTTTTCGGTTTTTAATCCCGATGCGGTTAAAGATCTAAAATTATATAAGGGAGGAATTCCTGCTAAATATGGCGGACGCGTTTCTTCCGTCTTAGATATCTATCAGCGCGATGGTAATAGTAAAGAATTTAAAGCTCAGGGAGGAATTGGCGTTATCTCGAGTAGATTACTGGCTGAAGGCCCTATTGTAAAAGACAAAGGTTCTTTCCTTATAGGCGGCCGAAGTTCATATGCGCATTTATTTTTGAAATTAGCCGATAACCCAAACTCTGCCTATTTTTATGATCTAAACACAAAACTGACTTATTCCTTAAATGAAAATAATAAGTTGTTATTTTCTGGATATTTTGGTCGGGATGTTTTCGATATAAATCAGAATTTCATCAACACTTACGGAAATTCGGTTTTTAACCTTAGATGGAATCACTTAATTTCAGATGATATTTTCACCAATCTATCACTTATTTATAGTGATTATTATTACGGACTTACCCTTGATTTTGTAGGCTTCAACTGGGATAGCGGTATTAAGAACCTGAATATTAAATATGATTTCAACCATTATTTAAATAATACATTCCAACTGGAATACGGGATTCATAATACTTACTATGAATTCAACCCGGGAGAGATTGAACCAATAGATGAAAATTCTGGTATTAATTATTTTAAGCTTACCAATAAATACGCTTTTGAAAATGCAACTTACTTCTCTGTAGAACACACAATATCTAATCGTTTTTCCGCAGAATATGGGATAAGATTCAGCAATTTCTTTAGACTGGGGCAAGATAGCTTCAATGTATACGAAAATGATAATCCTATAATTTACAATTCCAGTCTTGATATTTATGAGGAAGCCGAAGCTATTGGTCAAAGATCCATTTCAAGATCTGAAATATTAAAAACCTATTCCAACCTGGAACCACGATTGGCTTTAGCCTATAGTTTTAGTGAGAATCAATCGATAAAAGCGAGCTATAACAGAATGGCTCAGTATCTTCATTTAATTTCGAACACAAGCTCTCCTACCCCGCTTGACGTTTGGGCGCCAAGTGGTCCGTTTATAAAACCCCAAATTCTAGATCAATATGCATTAGGATATTTTCGTAATTTTAATCAAGGAAAATATTCGCTTGAAACCGAGGCTTTTTATAAGGACATACAAAATAGAATAGATTATGTAAATGGTGCAAACCTTATCGCGAACAACAATATTGAAACTATTATCTTAAACGGCAGATCAAGGGCTTATGGATTGGAAATTTTAGCTAAAAAGAATGAAGGTCGTTTAACCGGATGGTTGGCGTATACTTTATCTAAATCTGAACAACAAACTCCGGGTAGAACACCCATTGAAAGTGGTATAAATAATGGGAAATGGTACGCTACTAATTATGATAAAACGCACGATATAAGTTTCACCACCACTTATGATTATAATAAAAAATGGGATTTTAGTGCAAATTTTGCTTTTCAAACTGGTTTACCGGTCACTTATCCCACCGGCCAATATAATTTTAACGGAATAAACGTACCGGTTTATGGCGATAGAAACAGCAATAGATTACCGGCCTATCATAGATTAGACCTTTCAGCCACCTATATTCCAAAACCAAATAAACAAGATGGGTTGCAGTCATCCTGGAATTTTGGCATTTATAATGTATATAATAGAAAAAACGCCAATTCAATAAGCTTTAGAGAGAATGACGAGACCGGGCGCAATGAGGCTGTAAAATTAAGTCTATTCGGAATAATACCGTCTGTTACCTATAATTTTAAATTTTAAGATGAAAAATTCAACTTATTTACTCATATTCTTTCTTGCTATAAGCCTAATTTCTTGCGAGGAAGTCATTGATCTGGATCTGGAAGAAAGCGAGCCCCGGCTTGTTATAGATGCTTCTGTAATTTGGTATTTGAATACTGAAGGTAACGAACAAAGAATTACCTTATCTAAAACTACAGGTTTCTATGAGGACGAAATCGAACCTGTAATTGATGCACAAGTTAGCATTGAAGCAGATGATGGAGAAGAGTTTATTTTCGAACACCAGGACCAGGGAATTTATACCAATAATAATTTTAATCCCAGGTTTGAAGAAAATTATAGCTTAGAAATAAATTACAAAGAAGAAATATATACTGCCAGCTCGAGCTTTGTTCCTGTTCCCGGCATAGATTTTATTGAACAGAATGATGAAGGTGGTTTTACAAGAGAAGACCTGGAGATCGAACCTTTTTTCACTGATCCAGAAGGAGAAGAAAATTTTTATCTTTTTACTTTTCGGGACTTTTCTATTTCAAAACTTTCTTTGGAGATTTATGAAGATGAATTTACCGATGGCAACCAGGTTTCAGCTACATATTCTGACGAAGATTTAGCAGCCGGTGATGAAGTATTTGTAACTATGGAAGGAATTTCAGAAGCTTTCTACAATTATTTATTTATACTTCGGTCTCAGGGTGGGGATAACGGCGGCGGGCCCTTCCAGTCTCAACCTGCTACGGTAAAAGGAAATATTATCAATGAAACCAATCCGGAAAACTATCCATTTGGTTATTTTAGACTTTCAGAAGCAGATTCAACTAGCTATATTATACAGTAATGAAACATACCAATAAAGAAATATTAGGAAAAGGAATAAAATACCTGGCTTTTGCCCTTCCATTAATATTAATAGGGCCTTCTGTACTCTTCACGGCTTTTAATAATCAGGACCATCCTTATTATATTCCCGTTTTAATTGTGGGAATTATAGCTTTAATTGGGGCTATATTGTTGTTATTTAAAGGAATTATGACGGTAGTAAAGGCTGTATTTGATTAAATCTTATTTCTTTCTTCTATTATATCTTTTCTGAGATTAGAATAAAAGTCCATATTCTTACTGAAAAAATATTGTATTGCCGAATAGTCTGATAATTTAATTAGACGCAGGAAAATTAACAATTTACAGGACTAAGTCTTTATTATTATCTGAATTAGATTTTTTAAAGATATAAGCAGGGCTTATAAAGACTCTTGGTTGTTTTTAATACTTGAGTCCTAAATTGAAGATAACTATTGGTTAAAGAAGACTTTCTCTGAAGTTTAGAATAGAGTATCCTTGATTTTCGGGTATAAAAAAACCCTTCATCGAGATGATGAAGGGTTTCAAAGAAAGGCGGTGACATACTCTCCCACAAATAGCAGTACCATCTGCGCTAACGGGCTTAACTTCTCTGTTCGGAATGGGAAGAGGTGAGCCCCGTTGCCATAACCACCTTAAGTCTTTAGTATGCAGTTTACAGTCTATAAGTTCGCAGTATTACTGCTTACTCTTTTACTTACAACTGCCTACTCTAATAAGTTGACATATTTAAGAAACAAAGAATATAGATAAACTTGGGTAAAGCATTCAAGTCCCCACACCTTTGCAGGCGTGGGAATCGCATCAAGCTTTACGGATTATTAGTACCACTCGGCTATGACATTGCTGCCTTTACACCTGTGGCCTATCAACGTGGTCGTCTCCCACG
>NZ_FVZF01000039.1 GCF_900168265.1 Salegentibacter salarius
TGCCAACGTCCCGTATAAAAACTGTGCTGCTTACAGGTAATGATTTTTTCTGTAGGAAAAATCAGGTTTAGAAAAAAACGCACATAGTTTAAATTTGAGACTAAATTAAAGCATTGTTTTTATATTTTGTTGGGCACAGTTTTAATCCACGTAGAGCTCAGTTCCTTTTCCTAATTCTGAACCATTTACGACGAATTTGATATCTTTCTTTGATTTTGGAACTTGAACTATTAAAAAAGGTGATAGTTTCTCTTCGTCATTTTTGGTGTCGCTGTTAATTACATTGTAATTTACGATTAGATTCTCATCATTTTCTTGAATTCCTATCAATTCAATTTCGTCCAGGCCTTTTCCATCAGTGTCGGAGTGAAAAAGTTCAACTAACATTTTCTTTTTATAGAGACGTTTTTCGTCCAGGTTGTATTTTTTTCGAAAATCGCTCGGTAAATAATCTTTGTTGAAATATTTATTGAAACATACTATTTGAAGATCGGGGATTGGTGAGTCCGTTCCTTTTGCTATTATGGTATATTCAACATCATTTAAATTTCCTTCTTGTCCGTAGGATTCACAAAAAGAAATAATTGTCAGGGTAAGGGAAATAATAAAGGCTTTAATCTTCATTTTTTGTTGTTTTTAATTCTGACTAACGTCAAATTTTATTATTGATTTTCAATTAGTTGTATTTTTTCACTCTTTTACTAATTTCCTCTTTTCTCTATCCTTTTCCTTGACGTTAGCCGAAGAAATTAATGAAGTTTCTTCATTTGGAGAATTGTGCCCAACGTCCCGTATAAAAACTGTGCGAGCTGGCGAGCTTGATTGTCCGCAGGACAATCAGGCGCAGCAAGCGAGCACGGACTTTCTATTCGAGACAGGCTTGAGCATTGTTTTTATATATTGTTGCAAACTGTGCTTAAAATCCATTATTCGGATTATCCGTTTTCTTCTTGTTTTTTACTCGAAAAATACTTCCTTACGGCTAAAATAATTACAATTCCAGCTACAATAAAGAAAGCGATATTCTCATACTTTTTGCTCATATAGTTATTCGGAATATATGAGAGTCCGAATCCTATAGCTCCTCCTAGAATGATGGGTAAATATTTTTTAATCATTTGTTTATTAAATATATTTTACTATAAGTTTTCAATCAGCCGATAAGTGTATATTTCTAAATGAATCCTCTTTAGATATGAATTCTAACTTGATTTTTATTCGACTTTAACTCAGCATTGTTTGCAACGTCCCGTATAAAAACTGTGCGAGCTGGCGTGCGTGATTGTCCGCAGGACAATCAGGCGTTGCAAGCGAGCAGGAGGTTTCGATTCGAGACAGGTTTAAGCATTGTTTTTATATGTTGTTAGCCTTAGTTTTATAACCAGGAATCATTTATACCCGACATTTTAATACTAAAATTTAAGCAATGCTTCTCTTTTAAAAATTCTATTATCTCTAATAAACCTGATTCAAAAGCAAACGGAGATATATAGACTTCATCAATCAATTCATTAAGATCCACTTGAATATTTTTATACGCTAAGTTTTCATCATCTTCCATTCTGGTTAAACACCGAACTTCCTTCTCGTAATTGTAGTATATATGCTTTGATAAAAGTGTAGAAAAATGACCGATGTTGTAGCTCGGGTTGTCTTGATCAAAATATGAGACTTCTCCAATAAAGATTTCTTCTTCCGTATTTTTAAAGCAATTTTTTAATTTAGTTATATCCGTTTTAATAGCAACTCCTAATTTGTCTTTTGCATACATCTTCCACAATGCAAAGGATTCATTTTTGGCAGCATTCCAGGATAATATCAATGTTTTGTTTCTGGAATAATCTTCCATAAAATTTTTATATACATCCACAAAATTATCTTCTCTTCCATTTCGTCTATCGTGCTCTTTCATTCCTCTATAAACTGACTCTGGAATTTTGCCTTCCATTTGGTCACCGAGTAGACCTACCGAAGGAAAAAATAAGCTTGAGGAATTAACTATTTTTAAAAATTTCCATAAGTCCATATATCTCCATAATGGAAGCTGTGATATTGAATCTGTTTTAAGGTCAGCGTGTTTTACGTACATTTTTTAAATTAAGGCTAACGTCCCGTATAAAAACTGTGCAAGCTGGCGAACGTGATTGTCCGCAGGACAGTCCGCTGAGCAAGCGAGCACGGATTTTCGATTCAAGAACAAATTAAGCATTGTTTTTATATGTTGTTGTGTGTAGGCTTTTCTTATTTAGAAGATCTGTTATTGCTTTTGCTTTATCCAAGTCAGCATCTATGAGATAAACTTTAAAAGATTGGCTGGCGACCTTGAATTGCAGGTTCGGCTTATTTTTAAATTTACCACTGTTTCCACCACCTGTAATTAAATCCACCACAACACTTACAATAGAGACAAGCCAGTCCGTTTGTGCTGGATGGAATTCAACATGATTTAGTTTAAAAAAAGAATAGTGTCCATTATTAACTGGATCGGCAGAATCGAGTATCTGAAATCCGTTTTGATTAATGGTAATCTTAAGTTCTGGTTTATTTCTTAATTCAACGGTTTCCATTTTTTTGCATTCTGATTTAGCTTACACACAACGTCCCGTATAAAAACTGTGCGGCGATTGCCGGCGATGATTTTCCGCAGGAAAATCAGACGCAGCAAGTACGCACAGAATTTCGATTCAAGACAGGTTTTAGCATTGTTTTTATACAGTGTTGGCAACTGGGCTTATTCACCTTTAAGCTGTTTTTTTAAGTCCGATTTGATGATTAAAATCAGTTCGTTATATCTGTTTTTAACTCTTTGATTTCCAGCAATCATTTGTCGTTCTATTAAATGTTCTTCCAACTGGGTAGTTTTGCGATAATCGATAAGCATTTTCTTGCCAATTTCAAATTCGCTAAAGTGTTTTATTATGCCCGCTAATTCTTTATAGTGAACATCTTCAATAAATAACGATGCCTTCTCAATTTCAATTTTTGTTTCTCGTAATTGTTTTGAAAAGTTGACTAAATTTTTAGAGTTAGCTTTTTCCCAAAGGTTGTCAGCTGATATTTTTAAGTTTTGAAGACTTGACCATAATATAGAATAGAGTTCGAATTGTCTGTCAGAGTATCTTAATGTTGTTGTTTTTAGAATATCCAGCTTGTTCTGATATTCGTTGATTTGATTTTGAAATTTTGCAATTAACTTTTGCTCATATTTTTTGGAAAATAACTCTCCTAAATATTTAGAAAATCCGACAATAATTGCACCGGCTCCACCAACTGAAGCTAAAGCAGCAAATATTAATCTAAAGGTTTCATCCCAATTCATTCAATTTGTTTTTTCGCCTTGTTGCCAACGTCCCGTATAAAAACTGTGCGAGCTGGCGAGCTTGATTGTCCGCAGGACAATCAGGCGTTGCAAGCGAGCACGGACTTTCGAATTGAGACAGGTTTGAGCATTGTTTTTATATAATGTTGTGCACAGTTTGCTTAATTGTAATCGTCAATTCTTTTTTCCAAGACATTAAAATTTGATACGAAATCGGAGTAATTTTCCATCGATTCTTTAGCCTTTATGATCATTTCTTTAGCTTTTCCTTGATAGCCATAATCGATATACATTTCAGCGAGTCCGCGATAAGCCAGACCATTTAGAAAGTCATTTCTGTGCTTTTTTATTATGTGATTGTAATGAAATTCAGCTTTCTCTTGCTCACCTAAAATAGCGTAGAGGTCCGCCAAGTTATATTCTGCTGGAAAATATATTGAATCAGATGATTTGATTGCCTCTTTAAAAAGACTAATTGCTCTTTCAAAATCTTTTGTTCTTTCTTCTAAATTCCCTAAATCGTTCAATAAAATTGGATTAGTGGGTTCAATTTCCAAGGCACCTTCAAGCTGGACTTTTGCTAAGGAGTCTTCTCCTATTTTTATAAATTCCATAGCACCTGAATGAAGCTTTTCAATATCTTTATTGAAAATAAATCTATCATCTTTGTAGACTATATCATCTTGATTTTTGCAGTAGGCGATATAGGGCTCTTCGCTTACAGTTACATATTTACATCCTTGATCAGTGCAGCTCAGTAAACTATGTAACATCATAAACAAAAGAAATTTTCTGCAGGTTTTAGAGATTGTTTCTTTTCTGTAATTCATAACCTATTTATCGCTTTTTGGGAAAATTGTGCACAACGTCTCGTATAAAAACTGTGCGAGCTGGCGAGCTTGATTGTCCGCAGGACAATCAGGCGTTGCAAGCGAGCAGGAAGTTTCGATTCAAGAATAAATTAAGCATTGTTTTTATATGTTGTTGGCATTAGTTATTTTCAAAATAATGCCATTCACCAGGTTTTGTTTTTAATGACGGGTCGTTCAATCCGCTATCCCACCCTTTTAGATTGAAATTACTAGCTAAATATGATTGATACTTTTTAAATAGTTTTTTATAAATCGTAAAATCTTCATCAGTCACTGAAGGGTCAGTCATCTCAATTTGTTCGTTAAGACCCACTGGATATCGAGCATTTGAAATGCATTGAGCGGATAAAATAGATTGAAACTCTTTTTGCTTGTTGTTCGGTCGAAAATCGTTCAATCCTGATAACTCATTTAAATCGTGAGTTTTTATTGATTTATCAATTTTTCCAGTATTTACCAAATCAGGATTATTTAGAACAGCAATTCCCTTTAGAAGATTCTCTAGAGCATAGGCCATTAAAAGATATGTTCCCCTAGAATATGCAGGTCTTTTTATCCTTTGATTTGTATCGCCAAAGAATTGTGTATAATGAGCTTTATCTCTTATTAAATAGAGTTCTTCTACAACATCATTCAATTCCGAGGCGGCTTGAAACCAATGTTCTGGACTAGAAAAATATACAAATCGTTTTTTCTTATTCAATTGTTTTCTTAATTAATGCCAACGTCCCGTATAAAAACAGTGCGGCGATTGCCGGCGATGATTTTCCGCAGGAAAATCAGACGCAGCAAGTAAGCAAAGAGTTTCGATTCGAGACTAAATTAAGCATTGTTTTTATATCTTGTTGGCAACTGGCTTTTACCGTATTAAGAGTTTCTTAAATCCTTTTAGCATTAAAAATCCGATCATTAGGTATAGATAAGTGAAAATTGCGAAAACAGAAGCCGTTATCGGAGTAGCGATCAGTATCACCAAGAACCCCACAAATCCGTAATAATCTTCACCATTGAAGGTTACAGGTTCAACTCCTGCAATGGTCAGTAAACCAAAAATGATCGTAAACGGTAAAAAACCGAAAAGGAAGGTAATAAAAAGTCGGCTAAAGGTTGAAGTAGGCTTTTCCGTGTATTTTTCAAAGAAGTTCTTAATTTTCAATAGTCAGTTATTTTAAATTTTTAGCTTGTTGCCAACGTCTCGTATAAAAACTGTGCGAGCTGGCGCGCGTGATTGTCCGCAGGACAATCCGCTGAGCAAGCGAGCAAGAAGTTTCGATTTGATACAGGTTTGAGCATTGTTTTTATATGTTGTTGTGGTGCGTTTTCTGGTTTCTATTTTCTATTAATTCTATCAGAGCCTGTTTTGCTTCTGGAACTAGTTCTTGATTTAACTTGTCTTCAATTTCTGGGTCGCTCAATTCAGAAAATTTTTCTTTGAACCGTTTTAATTTTCTATCGTAATACTCCTGTTCTTCTTCCTCACTTTTTTGAATGGATCGGAAATATAAATCACTAATGCGTTCTCTATATTTAATTAAATAAACCACTAAAAAAATAAATGGTAATATCTGTATTGGAAAGAAAATAAAATAGAAGGCGAAAATGTAAGTAGAAAAAGCAATTAAATTTAAAGTTCCTAAAATCAATGTAATACCGAAAAAGTATCTATATAACCTTCTGTCAGTGAAAAAGAATATGCCACAAACCATTAATAATGATAATCCAATATATTGTCGGTAATTAAAAGTGTAATCGGTCAACAGAACTTGAAGAACTGAAACAAGTCCGATAATAGATAAGATTGCTAATGGTAAAAATTCTTTGATTTCCTTTGTTCTCATATTATTATTTTAATGCACCACAACGTCTCGTATAAAAACTGTGCGAGCTGGCGTGCGTGATTGTCCGCAGGACAATCCGCTAAGGAAGCGAGCAAGGAGTTTCGATTTGAGACAGGTTTTAGCATTGTTTTTATATGTTGTTGGCAGCTGGGCTTTATAGATTCCTGGCTATATTAATAAAATCGCTAATATTTTTACCCCTAATTGCCATACCTGCTTCCTGTGGAAATTCGAGTTGATATCTACCACTTGCAGTTGCATTCAATGCATAATCGAATCCATCTATTGTTACAATGCACCAATGTTTCTCACGACATTCAATAATTACTTCATCTGCTAAAAATGGCCAATCTCCTTTATATTCGGACTTATTGATTTTTTTACTTTTGTATTTTGGATTCAACTTTCTGTCCATTTCGTCTTTTAAAGTTCTCTTATGGACTTTCTTTGGTTTTTGTTTATGTCTGGTTGTGATTTTTCTGTAATCCGTTGTTCCATAATTACTTTCTCGTAATAACGCGAAGTTGAAATATGAACCTACTGTTAACTGAGTACCCTTAGCACCCAAACAATTAAAATTAAATTGTCGTGAGAGAGATGAAATAAATTTTTCAAAAATTACAATTATATATAAACTAACACTCTCATAAATTTCGTGTTGTTTATCAAAATCGTTTAGTTTTTCTAACCAGTTTTTATCTTTTCTAATTATTCTATCTTCAAACTTTGTCCAGGCTGTTTTGGCATTTATACCTATTTGTTTATTCTCTGTAATTAAATCGAAATTGTGATACCTTGCTTTTTTTCCAAATTCCGAAAGAATGGAGAGCATTTCATTTAAATCTTTATCGGATTGCAAAAATTTCAAGTCTTCTTGATATTGATCTCTTTCATAATCTTTTATGTACTTATCCAAAATTTCCTTTAGAAGTAGTTCTAAATCGTGGCCAAGGTTTTTTAAATATTTAAAATCAGGATATTGTTTGTGCAAATCATAGTATGCAAGACATATATACGATTTAAGGAATCGCTCAAATCCTTGAGAAATTAATTGAAATGGGAGAAAGTAAAAATCATTGTCTAAATCTATATTTTGTAGTTCTCCAAGTCCAAGCTTAATCAATTTCGAAGATGTATCTAATTCTTCTAAAATTGCGATGTCTTTTTGAATATCAGAGTTTTTATCTTCTTTCATCCTATTTTCTTTGCCTTGCTGCCAACGTCCCGTATAAAAACTGTGCGGCGATTGCCGGAGATGATTTTCCGCAGGAAAATCAGACGCAGCAAGTACCCTAAGTGTTTCGATTCAAGACTAATATAAGCATTGTTTTTATACATTGTTACCAAAATGTGCCGACACGTTTGAGTAAGCACGTTTTGTTTTTCTGATTTTAACGCCTGAGTGAGAGTCCGCTGCTCTTGTCCATGCTGGAAAACCAGCAAAAGCCTTTTTTAAAAACCCCAAGCCAAGTAAACAAATCCGTTTTTTCGTCCGCCGCGGTTATAATTCAGGTCAGCTTTTTCCCGTCCTGTTTTTTATGCGCCAGGTTTGGCTTTGTTTTTTAAAATTAAGAAAAATTTCCACTATTTTGCCCGCCCTGTTTTTCAAGGTTTACGCGTTTTTCAAAAATGTTTTGCGAAGGATTTTTTTATTAATATCAACTTTTTTCCGACGAGTTTTTGGAGGCATTTTTGGTAACGTCTCGTATAAAAACTGTGCGAGCTGGCGGGCGTGATTGTCCCCAGGACAATCCGCTGAGCAAGTGAGCAAGAAGTTTCGATTTGAGACAGGTTTAAGCATTGTTTTTATATGTTGTTGCCAAACGTTTTTTTCTTCAACTTATCCAACTTCCAAAACTTTCTTTTTCAATCCATTTTCCATTGATTAGCTCATAGATCCTTTCTTCTCCCCCACCACATAAACCACCGCAAACTGTTCCCAGTTGGACATAAGCTAAATCAAAAGTTTCATTAAAGATAGGTTTGCTTATTGAGCTGTAACCATTTTCGCAATTTGTTTCAAGCCAGTTCCAAAAAGAAAATCCACCATTTTCCGATTTCTTTTCAAATTCCTCAAATTGTTCTTGGGTCAATATTTTCTTGTTTGGAACTAAATCTGCTGTAAGTTTGAAATTTTTGTACAAGTGTGATTGTAAATTATAATGAACAGTATCTTCTATTTTCAAATGATTTTTAACGTATTCATCAAAATCCGAAACCATTGGGTAGGAGATTGCTTTTGGCTTTTCCGTTATGCAACTCGAGGATAAAAAGCCTTTACTTTCGTCCTGCAAAATCTGCGTGATTATTTCCGTCGTTTTTTGCGCGTCTATTGTCTTCAATTTTTTTAAATCTGTTGTGATATGAGATTTGCAACTGAAAATCAGAATCAGAAAAAGGAATGATATGTAGAATATATTTTTCATCAAATGTTTGGCAACGTCCCGTATAAAAACTGTGCGAGCTGGCGCGCGTGATTGTCCGCAGGACAATCCGCTGAGAAAGCGAGCAGGGAGTTTCGATTCAAGAACAAATTAAGCATTGTTTTTATATGTTGTTGTGGTTAGTTTTCCTGAAGTCTTTTATTCCAGCCTCGAACTCTTGAATTCTTATTTATAACTTCAAATGAATCTTTCTTGTATTGGTTTATTTTCAGTGTGTCTGTTTGATGTAAAATCGGTGTAGGCATAGATCCTTCTTTTAAATAAACATCGATTTCATAATTAAAATCTTGTCTTAGCTGGATTGTCTCTCGAACATACCCTAAATAAGAAATTATTAATTCTAAATTTTGATCCTTTTTTTCCAATTTAAGTTGACCATAACCAAGAGTATCAGCAACAACTCCATATTTTGAGTTACTCACAAAAATATTTGCTCCTCTTATTTTGTTACCTTTTAAATCCATTGCGTTTACTTTTAAATCAATAACTGGATTACTATTAATCCAAAATTTTAACTTATGGTAACTTAACTCCAATGGTTTTGTTTGATTGTAATTTAAAATAAGATATTTATCAGTCTGGTCAAAAGTCCCGGAACCATATGAATGAATCCCACCATGTCCTCCTTCTTCGAATGAAAATCCATTTCCTTTAAATTCTAAACATTCAAAGAAGTCCCCGGTCGGATTATCCACGCAATAAATTCCTTCCAATTTATTTTGTCCGAAAGAAAATACTGTGTATCCAACTAAAAGAAAAGTGTAGAAGTTTTTCATAGTGAGTAATCTATATTAACCACAACGTACCGTATAAAAACTGTGCGAGCGAGCGAGCTTGATTGTCCGCAGGACAATCAGGCGTTGCAAGAGAGCAG
>NZ_FVZF01000040.1 GCF_900168265.1 Salegentibacter salarius
AGGAAAATCCTGAATTGTTATTTCTTTATGGAATCCGTGGGCTATGACCAGCTGAGAGGAGAACTCTTTAGGAATCTCCGGCTTCTCTTCAAAATACAGGTGTAATATATCTCCTTCTGTTTGATGACCGGTAAGATCAAAATGGGTGATTAATAATTCTGGTAATAATATCTTGAGTAGGTCTATATATGGATCCAATGCTTCCGCTTTTAGAAAACAAAAATCAAACTATAATTTCAATTCACACACAACTTTTGAGAATGATCCCTTCTTAGTGATTTGTTTTGAACGAAAGATTGCAGATTAGTAAGTCGAAAAGCTCTTTTCCCTAATAGCTATTTCAATAGACTAAATTATGAAATGATGCTTTATGGATGGGGAAAATTTTAAATGTCGCTAATAACAGATTCGTTACACTATGTGCTGGGAGCTATTGGGAAAATATAACCGGGAATACAGCTTTTTTATTGGTTGGTATTTTAAACCAGATAAAATATTGAATTCGTTATCTTTTCAGCTTAGAGATGCTGAATAAAGCCGCACCAGTTAAAGCTGTTTTTTCATTCAAAATTACTTTAACCGGAATTTGCTCAAGAAGCGGGTTCATTTTATTTGAATTAACAAAGTGCTTTTTGAACAATTGGTTATCTAAAAGTTCAAGATTCTTAGGAAGAATACCACCTCCTATATAAATGCCTTTTGTCGCTTTAAATTTTAAAGCCAGTTGTGCAGATTCTATTGCCAGGAATCTTATGAATAGATCGATAGTTTCTTTACAAACGGGGTATTTAGAATCTTTAGCACCATTACTTATAACAAGAGTGGGGTCTGTTTTTTTAATTTGGGTCGAAAACCACTCTGGTTCTTCAATATTCCTATATTCGAGCAGGAATAAATATAAATTATAAATCCCCGGACCTGAAACGATTCTTTCCCAGCTTACGTGTCCAAACTTTTTATTTAAATAGTGCCACAAAGTGCTATCTAATTCTGTTCTTGGGCTAAAATCACAATGTCCTCCTTCTGAGGCAAAAGGAATAAAATGTTTTTCGTCCCACAAAATTCCTGCTTCGCCCAGGCCTGTACCCGGAGAAATTAAGCCTGCATTTCCGCTTGAAGCTGTACCTTTTTTAATTTCATAGTAATCGCTAGATTTCAAATTTTTTAAAGCATACGCGTGGGCTTCCATATCGTTTAGTATCCATACCTGCTGGATATTGGTTTCTTTAATAATTTCGGTTCTATCAATTAGCCAGGGAGAATTAGTTAATTGAGCTTTACCCATCGAAACCGGTCCTGCTACTCCAAGGCAAATACTTTCGATTTTCGTTAAATCAGCTCCGCAAAAGTCTTTGAGTACTTTCAAAAAAGAATGATGCTCTTTTGTTTTATAAGATTTTTCTTTAAAAAGTTTTAATTCCTCATTTACTAATTCAAATAAAGCGAAACGTGCATTAGTTCCACCAATATCGCCGGCCAGAATGTAACCTGATAAAAATTCAGTTTTAGTATCTTTTCTAAGATTCACAGGGGCAAAATGTTTTTATTTAAAAATTAACAGGGGAACTTTTACAGAAGAATATATTTGTTTTACCACGTCTTTGTGCAGCAAATTACTTTTCTGTTGGTTTTTTCTTTCAAGCATCGCCACAATGTCTATATCTTCTTCTTTAATAAAATTAGATAAAGCGTCTACCACATTATTAGAATAAATAAGTTCGTATTCCAGTTTGGAAGAATCGAAATTAGCCAATTTTAACTTTTCAAACTTTTCCTCTTGCTCTTTTATTTTTTCCGGTTTATCGTCTTTTTTAATAATGTGAACCACACTTATCTTTGAGATATGCGTAGAAAAAGTTTCCACCAGTTTTTTTAAGTAAAAAATATCTTCTTCTTCAAAATCTGTGGTGTACAAAATCCTTTTAGGAGTTTTGTATTCATAAGCCTGTGGAATAGTAAGAATAGGAAATTCTGGGTGGGTGATCATTTCCTTGGCTAAGCTTCCAAAAAGGAGTTCTCTAATAGGTCCTGCTCCACAGGCGCCTATAACCAGCATCTGTAAATTCATGTCTTTTACGAAATCCAGTATTCCTTTTATAGGAGATTCCCCGGTAACCACTGAGATTGTAAGATCAAAATTTTTTAAACTATCTCCCAATTGCGAACTACAAAAATCTCTCAACCGATTTTTTTCCTCGAGAAGAAGATTTGTAGTTTCTTTTTTCGATAATTTCTGAGAGCTAGTCACTACGTGTAAAACAATCAAATCAGCATCAAAGATCTTCCTGATAGCGTAGGTATATTTCAAAGCTGTACTAGAATGTTCTGTACAATTTGTTGCATAAACAATCTTCTTTATGATATTAAAATTTATACCTTAAAATAAGCGCTTATTCCCATGAAAAAGAATGATATTGGTCAGCTATATATTGATTGTTAGAGTTTTATTGTTTTATTCTTCGGTTCTGGAAACTTTATGATTTTATCGATGCGAGAAAAACGGTACTCATCTTAGTATAACTTTCTAGACATACTGAAATCTTTCATAGAAATACCGCAAAAGGGTTACATAGGATTAAGCTCCCGTAATAGAAGACAATAGAT
This sequence comes from Salegentibacter salarius, assembly GCF_900168265.1. Lineage (GTDB taxonomy): Bacteria > Bacteroidota > Bacteroidia > Flavobacteriales > Flavobacteriaceae > Salegentibacter > Salegentibacter salarius. The sequence goes on from NZ_FVZF01000040.1 coordinate 2,605, forward strand.
ATCAAATTTTACTTAAGAATATTTATAAGAAAAATTTGAAAATTTAGGGGACCGTACATTATTCTGCTATTTTAGCATTTCAAATTTAAAACTACCATAATGAAAGAACTAGTTGAAAACATTCAAGCTACATTTGAAAATTTCCAAACAGAGGCTAACGCTCAATTAGAAACTGGCAATAAGAGCGCCGGGACCAGAGCAAGAAAATCTTCTTTAGAGTTGGAAAAACTTTTAAAAGAGTTTAGAAAAGTTTCAGTTGCTGAATCTAAGAAGTAAAGAAAAAGGCTGTCTGATAAGGCAGCCTTTTTTACTATTACCTCCCTGTAAATATTAAAAAATGAGCTGATTATTGTGAGCCAGAATTCAGCTATTTTAGGCCTTATCTAAAGTGGTCACAATATCTGTAAATTATAGGTTATTTGATTATTCGACCGTCTTCCAGGTAAATGGTCCTGTCTGTTCTTTTGGCGAGATCTTCGTCGTGCGTTACCATAAGTAGGGAAAGGCCTTTTTCTTCTTTTAGGTTTTTTAAAAGTTGAAATAAATTTTCTGAATTAAAACTATCTAGGTTACCGGTAGGTTCATCTCCAATTAACAACATAGGTTCATTGATTAGGGCGCGGGCTACGGTAACTCTTTGCTTTTCTCCTCCCGAGATTTTTGATGCTTTTTTAGAAACAAGGTGGCCAAGATGAAGTTTCTTAAGTAAATCTATAGCGTCTTCTTCAATTTGTTCGGCCGATTTCATCGCTAATTTTTTTGCCGGAAGCATTACATTTTCCAATACACTAAATTCCGGAAGGAGATAGTGAAACTGAAATATAAAGCCTATTTTTTTGTTTCTTATATAAGATAATTGTTTCTGAGATTTACCCGTTACTAATTCATTCTGAAGATAAAGTTCGCCGGTATAATCTGTATCCATAGTAGAAAGAATGTATAAAAGAGTAGATTTTCCGGAACCCGACTTTCCCATAATACTGGTGAATTCTCCTTTTTGAACTCCAATATAAATGTCTTTAAGAAGATGAAAGGGTTTTTCTTTACCGAAAAATTTATTGATATTTTTTGTTTCCAGAATGTAGCTCATAGTTCTGTTAATTACCTCTTATTATTTGAACCGGATCTATACCCCGCGCCTTTTTAGAAGGAAAATATGCCGCAATAAAAGTGCATAAGAGCGCAAAAACTAAGCCTATAAGATAATCAGTTGGATTATAAACTATAGGATATGTGGTAATGGTAGGCAAAGCTTCAGTTTTAAAGGGAATGGTGTCAATAAGACGCGATAAGCCCAAACCCACAATAAGACCTAGAATTCCTCCTGAAACACCAATAAATGTTGCCTGACTCAAAAAGATCCATTGTACATCTGATCCGGAAAAACCAATAGCTTTAAGTATCGCTATATCATTCATCTTTTCATAAATAAGCATGTTTTGAATATTGTAGATACCAAAACCCGCAACTATTAAGAGCGTTATAGAAACGGCATAGGTGATAAGGTTACGAATGTTGGAACCCGTTTCAAACTGAGCATTCATTTGGTTTATATCAACAGCAGATACATTGTATTTCTTTTCCAAAACTCCCACCAGAGCCGGAGTATCTGAAATATCATAAAGCATTATATTGATATCGGTAATATAGTTTTCGGCCTCCCCTAAAATCCTTTGTACTGTTTTTAAATTTGTATAACTCTGTATATTATCAATATCTGCTATTCCGCTTTGGTATATTCCAACCACCTTTAAAGGAAATTTATCACCTTTTGCTGTACTCACAATTACTTTTCTTCCTACCGAAAGTGACATTTTTTCCACTACTCCTGCGCCGAGTAAAATACCGTTTTCGGTATTTTTTAAATCCAGAATGCTACCCTCAATAATATAATCCTGAATATTGGAAAGTTTTGATTCTTTAATAATATCTACTCCCACTAAATTTCCTCCAAGTTCTATATTCCCGGAGAGGTAGAAAATCTGGGTTTGAAGCTGTGGTGTTGCTCCCTGTACTTTTTTATTTTTCTCTAGATCGTTTAAAATTGGAAGTGCATTATGGATCTTTTTCTGATTTTGTTTGGGCTTTATAGAATGTATTATGGGAACAGCATCTTCAAAATCTTTGTAAAGCGAAATTGCCTGCTTTTCGCTAGGTTTTATTTCGTTGCAGAGATGAATGTGCGGCACCTGGTTAAGTATAAGATCGTCAAGTATGGTATTAAGGCCTGTCATAAAACTTACCAGGGTAATATAAGCCGCGATCCCAAAAGTTACTCCAATTGAAGCAGTCTCAAGCAGGGTTTCTCTAGGTTCAATTGCTTCTTACCTCGGCATGACGCAGGAAACCCTTAGCCGAATTCGGCGCGCAGACGCTTCAAAAAAATCCTGAGTTTCACTATTTGACATAGGTCAAAGGACACCTCTCTTTTAGTAAGGAAATTTGCACTAATAAAAATATTGGTGCAATGAACATAAGCTCACTAAAAACAAAACTACTTTACTTTTTGCTTGCAGGCCTTATTCCGGCTACCTCTCTTTCCCAGGAGATAGACCCGGCCCTGGAAATTCTTATTCAAAAAGCTCTTGAAAAGAATCACGGATTAAATGTTAATCAATTAGAAGGCGAACAAGCGAGGATAGATCAAAAACAAGCCAAAGCAGTATTTCTTCCGGAAATTACTTTAAACGGAAGTTATACCAGGCTTAATGATGATATAACTTTTGATGAGGACACTCAAAATTTATTGATGTCTACCCAGAAACTACTTATTAAAGAAGCTGCAGGGCTTCCTTTTAATGCCGATTTTCCGGAGAATATTCCATTACAGCCGGCCAGTAATCTTCAGGATAAGAATATTTTGAAATCTTCGGTAGACCTGGACTGGGTGCTCTTTAGCGGGTTTGAGGCCACAAATGCTCTTAAAGCCGCGAAACATAAAGAAGCATCTCTAAATTTTGTAGGTGAGGCTGAAAAAGACAAAATAGTCCTCAATCTTATTGAAACCTATGATAAACTGGCTTTGGTAAACGCCTCTCAAGAGGTACTGGCTGCTTCAGAAGATCATCTAAAAGATCAGGAGCGCTTTGTGAAGAAAGCAAAAGAAAATGGTCTTGCCACTCCTATAAGTCGTAAAAAGATTGAGTTGGCTCAGCAACAACTGGAGGCAAAGCAGCTTGAATTCAGGCAAAATAAACGTTTGCTTATTGAGGTTCTACACCAGATCACCGGTGAAAATCGAGAGATTTTGCGTTCGCTTTCTCCTCAACTTAATGCTATTACTTTCACCGGAAATTCGGCAGAAAAAAGAGCAGAAGTACTGGCTCTTGAAGAGGCAGAAAAAGCCGCGATCTACAAATCTAAAATGGAAAAAAGCAACTTTATTCCGAAGCTGGCATTAAAGGGACATTACGAGTTTCTTGAAGATGATCTCTCGTTACTTGACCCGCAGTGGTATGTTGGGGTTGGAATTAAATGGAATGTTTTTGATGGCGGAAAAAGCAAATTAAAAAGCCGAAAATCTCAACTGGAGGCGCAAAAATATCAGGAAAAAATTAAAGAAGCTGAAGAGATGATTTCCTTAAGCATTGTGAAAGCAGAAATGTCTTATGAAGCTGCTCTTCAAAATACAAGAATTGCACAAAAAGAAATAGAACTGGCAGAAGCCACTTTTGAAATGCTGAAAAAACAGCATAGAAATGACCTGGCTTCTATAAGCGAAGTGCTGGATGGTTTAAGAGACCTGGAAAGTGCAAACTTTAAACTCCAGGAATCTTATTTCGATCAAAGCAAAGCTGGCACTTCACTTATGCACGCAAAAGGAATACTTAATTACTAAATACATTATAAAAAAGATATGAAAAACATTAAAATTGGTTTTATACTGCTTGTTTTACTAAGCCTCGGATCTTGTAATAATCAGGAAGAAATTTCCCCGGTAAGAGGAAAAGTAAAATTTGAAACTATTTCTGTGAGCAGTAAGCTCGCGGGACGCGTTAATAAATTATTCGTAACTGAAGGAGATGAGGTAAGCAAAGGAGATACCCTGGCATTTCTTGATATTCCGGAAATTAACGCAAAGATGCTGCAGGCAGAAGGAGCTTTGAAAGCTGCCAAAGGGCAACTAAATATGGCTAATGTAGGAGCAACAGAGGAACAACTAATCCAGATAGAAGGAAAGTTGAATGCTGCTAAAGCCGAACAGGAATTTGCACGGGAATCTTATGAAAGGCTCCATAATATGTATAAAGATTCCTTGATAAGTCGCCAGCAACTTGATAAGGTAAAGATGAAGTTAGAGATGGCCAATGCCCAGGTAAGTGTAGTGCGGGCTAAACGCCAGGAGGCGGGAAATAGAGCCAGAACAGAACAAATAGATCAGGCGCAAGGGCAATTAGATAGATCACGGGGAGCCAGGGAAGAAGTTTTGACAGCGTCAGATGAAATGTACCTTATTGCTCCTGCCAACATGAGTATTGAAACCATTAGTTTGGTAAAGGGAGAGCTGTTAAGCCCCGGTTATACCTTAATTAACGGGTATAAAAAGAACAGTCTCTATTTCAGGTTTACTATAAATGAATCCAGGATTTACGATTTTAAGAAAGGAGATGAACTAAGCCTGGTAAACCCTTATACCGAAGAAGGATTTAAAGGAAAAATAGTAGGCATAAAACAGCTACCTCAATATGCTGATATCACAAGTACAGCGCCGCTATATGATCTTTCAGAATCTGTTTATGAACTTAAGGTGATCCCAACTTCAGATATTTCTGGAAGTAGTTTTTATACCAATGCTACAATTCTTTTAAAGAACTAAGAGTATGAAAGAATTTTTCGAACTTTTAAAAATAGAATTCAAACGAATTTTCTCAAATTCCGTACTGTGTGCGATCTTTTTTGGGGCGCCGGTGCTTTATGGGATCTTGTTTGGGTATGTGTATCAGCAGGCAAAAGTGGTAGATCTACCCATTGTAATAGTAGACCAGGATAACAGCCCACTATCTAATACCATTATTGATGCTTTTGAAGATAATGAGGCACTGCTGGTAAAAGATCGCAGGTATGCTCCCGGGGATATCCTGGAGGAAATGCCGGTAGAGCAGTATGCAGCGGTAGTAACCTTGCCTTCAGGATTTGAGGGAGATATACTTCAGAAAAGATATCCTGAAGTAAGGGTAGATCTCAATATGGCCAATATTCTTAATGCCAATACCGCTAGTAAGAATATTCAGCAGGTATTGATGACTCTTAATGCCGGCATTGAGATCGAAAGCCTTCAAAAACAGGGCGTATCGCCATCCCATGCAAGAGCCAGTTATGAGAGTTTTAAGGTGAATTTCAATAAACTTTACAATTCTACAGGGAACTACTTAAGCTTTATGTTACCGGGACTATTAGGTGCTATTATGCAACAGGTGATTTTTCTGGGAATGGCATTGGTGTTTTCCCGTGATTTTGAAGATGGCTATTTTAAAAGCGTGGTAAAAAAGAATAAATCATCCTGGTATCTTATCGTTTTAAAAGCAACTCCTTTTCTCATTTTTCTTCCGTTAATGTGGTTTTTAGTAAGTAGGCTTTTTGTATTCTTTAATGTTGAAGCAGCTATTTTCAATATTCCTATGCTTGTTTTAGTGAGCTTATTGAGCCTGGCATCTATGGGGATTGGGATGTTGTTTTCAATCGCAATTCCAAATCAATTAAAAGCTACCGAACTCTTAATGGTAATCTCAACCCCGGCATTTGTTTTAAGCGGATTTACCTGGCCAAGTCTTGCTATACCCGGATTTATAAACGCTATTGCGCAATCTATTCCCGTCACGCAATTCTTAGCTGCTTTTAGGAAGGTAGCTTATTACGGAGGCGATATGGCAGATATACTTCCTGAAATTAAAATGCTCTTAATTATTATACTGGTAAGCTTTGTGGCGATGCTATTGCTACTTCAGCTTAAGATCAACAAAAGTAAAAAGCGAATAGCTGTTTAAAAACAGGATATAAGTATTATTAGTTTAAATGAAAACCCAAATTTTTATTTGTTTAATAGAAATAAGAAGTTGTATATTTGCCAGCCCTCTTTTAGAACCACAGGTTCTGGAGTGAAAAATTAGAAATAGTATTTTTTGTTTAAAGATATAATTAAAGGTTTTAGAAAACCTTTTTAATAAAGATTTTACGGTTGATGTACCGTGTAGTAAAAATCACTTTGAGTTGATTTTTATAGTAAAGTTAAGTTGTGTTGTTTGTCCCGAACTTATCGGGATGTGTAGTTAGCCATTCAAGATCTTGTGTTGTGAAGATTTTGGCTAACCAATGAGAAGCTTTTTTCCGTGTATTCGGAAAGAGGCTTTTTTGTTTTAGGGACTTTTCTAAAGTGGTTTTCAAAAAATCTATCTCCAGTAGGTTGAGTTTATTTTTATCTGGATAATAATTCAGGAAGTGGAAGTAATTCCGGATCATTCTCAAAAGTTGTGTGTGAATTGAAATTATAGTTTGATTTTTGTTTTCTAAAAGCGGAAGCATTGGATCCATATATAGACCTACTCA
>NZ_FVZF01000047.1 GCF_900168265.1 Salegentibacter salarius
TTGCTCTAGAAAGGAGGTGTTCCAGCCGCACCTTCCGGTACGGCTACCTTGTTACGACTTAGCCCCAGTTACCAGTTTTACCCTAGGCGGCTCCTTGCGGTGACCGACTTCAGGTACCCCCGGCTTCCATGGCTTGACGGGCGGTGTGTACAAGGCCCGGGAACGTATTCACCGCATCATGGCTGATATGCGATTACTAGCGATTCCAGCTTCACGCAGTCGAGTTGCAGACTGCGATCCGAACTGTGATAGGGTTTGTAGATTCGCTCCTTCTCGCGAAGTGGCTGCTCTCTGTCCCTACCATTGTAGCACGTGTGTGGCCCAGGACGTAAGGGCCGTGATGATTTGACGTCATCCCCACCTTCCTCGCGGTTTGCACCGGCAGTCTGGCTAGAGTTCCCGACATTACTCGCTGGCAACTAACCACAGGGGTTGCGCTCGTTATAGGACTTAACCTGACACCTCACGGCACGAGCTGACGACAACCATGCAGCACCTTGTAATCTGTCCGAAGAAAAGGGTGTTTCCACCCCTGTCAGACTACATTTAAGCCCTGGTAAGGTTCCTCGCGTATCATCGAATTAAACCACATGCTCCACCGCTTGTGCGGGCCCCCGTCAATTCCTTTGAGTTTCATTCTTGCGAACGTACTCCCCAGGTGGGTTACTTATCACTTTCGCTTAACCACTCAGATCTCAATCGATCCGAACAGCTAGTAACCATCGTTTACGGCGTAGACTACCAGGGTATCTAATCCTGTTCGCTACCTACGCTTTCGTCCATCAGCGTCAGTATATTATTAGTGATCTGCCTTCGCAATCGGTATTCTGAGTAATATCTATGCATTTCACCGCTACACTACTCATTCTAACCACTTCATAATAACTCAAGACAATCAGTATCAATGGCAGTTCTCCCGTTGAGCGGAAGACTTTCACCACTGACTTAACTGCCCGCCTACGGACCCTTTAAACCCAATGATTCCGGATAACGCTTGGATCCTCCGTATTACCGCGGCTGCTGGCACGGAGTTAGCCGATCCTTATTCGCAGAGTACCGTCAAACCACTACACGTAGTGGCGATTCTTCCTCTGTAAAAGCAGTTTACAACCCATAGGGCAGTCTTCCTGCACGCGGCATGGCTGGATCAGGCTCTCGCCCATTGTCCAATATTCCTCACTGCTGCCTCCCGTAGGAGTCTGGTCCGTGTCTCAGTACCAGTGTGGGGGATCTCCCTCTCAGGACCCCTACCTATCGCTGCCTTGGTAAGCCGTTACC
>NZ_FVZF01000011.1 GCF_900168265.1 Salegentibacter salarius
GCGCAATCATAACCTGATCCGTCTCAAAGAAAAAGCTAGGAACCTACTATTAAGTGAAGCGGGAATAGCACATCGTAAACGTCGGTGCTGGGATGTGGAAGCCGTTTTTGGGAATATCAAGCAAAACATGGGCTTCAAGCGATTTATGCTTCGGGGAATGGAGAAAGTAACTACTGAAATAGGGTTAATCGCTATGGCGCACAACTTAAGAAAATTCAGTATAGCATAGGAAGGGGGCTTCCTTCCTTTTTTATCATTAAGAATATCTACAAAAGAAGAAGCGCTTCTCTCACAAAAACTTTTATCAATAAAAAAGGCCATCTAAATACTTTTTAGACGGCCTCTTCTTGTTTTACAGCTCTTCCTGAAAAATATCTTCGTTAGAGTTCACTCAGGATAAATTCTTAAAGTACTACACCTCAATTCTAATTTTTGCCGTACCGATTTTTTCAGTCTTAATTTACTCATTAATTCTCCTTCATTTAATTGTTTCTTTAGAATAACGGTTTTAAGATGTAACTTTTTTAAATTTTTGATACTTATTGTTAAAATACAATTAATCATTCATCAAAAAACTCCATCACTTAAAATCCTCTTCGATCTTATCAAACCAATCTATTATGAAAAAAATACTACTTGTAATTCTACTATCAACTTTAGGTTTTAACGCGATCGCTCAAGAAAAAGAGAACGAGCAACTAGATAACTTTGGAAAGATTGAATTGGGCTTTCACGGATTGAGTTTTGGGTATGAATTGCCTATTTCCAATAAATTTGTTTGGGAAAATGCTCTCGGTGCTGGAATGGGAATGAGTGCAGAAGACAATAGTGCCAGCTATACCTTAGATGTTGTAAGACCTGTTCCTTTTTTTAAATCTAAACTTAAATTTGTTTATAATATTAATAAGCGAATTAAGAAGGAGAAAGTTACCGTAAATAATTCTGGAAATTATGTTGCGCTGCAAACTAAATATTCATTCGGAAAAAGCGGTAGTTTCACATATAACCCTGCATTACTTACCGAAGTGCATTGGGGAATTCAAAGAAGCCTGGGCGGCAATTTCATATTTAACACGCATATTGGGCTTGGTTTTGTAAGTGATTTTGATACAAGTAGCACGGCTTTCTCGCCTACTTTTGGTCTGGCATTTGGATATCGCTTATTTTAATTTGTTTGAATTCTTAAGGTAGTTTTCGTAAATTCTGAATTATGAAAAAGACTATTCAGAATGTAGAAATTGAAGTTTCTAAAGGAGATATTGCTAATCAGCCTGAAATTGAAGCTGTGGTAAATGCAGCAAATGCTCAACTCACCACTGGCGGCGGCGTGGCGGGAGCAATTCATAGTGCTGCAGGGCCGGAACTTTATGAAGAGTGTAAACCTCTTGCGCCTATCGCGCCCGGAGAAGCCGTTATTACCGGCGCTCATAAATTACCGAACAAATATGTGATTCATTGCCTGGGCCCGGTTTACGGGCGTGATAAACCGGCTGACAAACTTTTGGAAAATTGCTATAAAAATGCGTTGAAGTGTTCAGAAGAGAAACAAGTAAAGTCGGTGGCTTTCCCGGCTATTTCTACCGGAGTTTTTGGTTATCCTATACAAGAAGCGACCAGGATTACTTTTAATACAATTTTAGCCGAAATCCCAAAGCTTAAACACCTGCAAAAGCTTAAATTTGTTTTGTTCAGTGAAGCAGACCTTAAGATTTACGAAGCGATGCTTGACGAAGTTTAAACTAACTAAAAGCTATGCTAAATTTTTCAGCTACTTATACTGACCAGTATCAACTGGCGATGGCGCAGGTATATTTTAAAAAAGGCCAAAAAGATTACACCGCAATATTTGATTATTATTTTAGAAAACTTCCCTTCGATGGTGGTTACGCAATTTTTGCCGGACTTCAGGATCTATTGGAGATTATTGAAAATTTAAAATTTAGCGATAAAGATCTTGAATACCTTAAAAAGCAGGATTTTGATGATGATTTCCTGGAATATCTCAAAGATTTTAAATTTCGCGGAAATATTAACTCGGTTCAGGAAGGAGACGTGGTTTTTCCTACCCGGCCTGTTTTGCAGGTGGAAGCCAATATCATTGAAGCGCAAATAATTGAAACTATTTTACTGAATTTACTTAATTTTCAAACCTTAATTGCCACAAAAGCGAGTAGGATAAAATTGGTTTCAGGAGAGCGCACTTTGTTAGATTTTGGTTTGCGACGGGCACAGGGATCTGGAGGTTACTATGCTACCCGCGCTGCTATTGTTGGCGGTTTTAATGGTACAAGCAATGTAATTGCCGGACGGGATTTTGATATTCCGGTTTCAGGAACTATGGCGCATTCCTTTATTCAAAGTTATGATGATGAAATCACCGCTTTTAGAGATTTTGCCGAAGGAAGACCAAAAGATTGTGTGTTGTTGGTAGATACTTACGATACGCTTAAAAGCGGTGTTCCAAATGCGATTACCGTCGCAAAGGAAATGGAAGAGCACGGCCAAAAATTAATGGCTATTCGGCTTGATAGTGGAGATTTAGCTTATCTCTCTAAACAAAGCAGGAAAATGCTGGACGATGCCGGACTTGATTATGTGAAAATTGCAGCTTCTAATCAATTGGAAGAAAATGTGATAAAAAGTTTGCTGGAACAAGGCGCCAGGATAGATGTTTTTGGCGTGGGTACCAACCTTGTTATTGGAAGTCCTGATGCCGCCTTAGACGGGGTTTATAAATTGGCTTATTCTCACGGAAAACCAAGAATTAAAATTTCTGAAAGCATAGTTAAGGTGACGCTTCCACATAAAAAACAAGTGTATCGTTTAAGGGATGCTGAAGGAAATTGTGTTGGAGCAGATCTAATAGCTCTTTTTGAAGAAAATGATATTGAAAATATGATACATCCCTTTGAACCTTATAAGCAGATGCGAATTGGGGAGTTGCAAAAAGAACCCTTACTTCAGCCAGTAATGGAAAATGGAGAAAATAAATTAGAGCATAAATCCCTTCAGAAAATTGCTGAATACAGTAAAAACAGGCTTGCAGAGCTTTCAATAGAATATAAACGCTTTAATAATCCGCATATTTATAAGGTGGGAATTAGTGAAGCTTTAAAAGCAGAACGGGATAAATTAATAGCTTCTTACCAAAAATAAGATTTATGAAAACGCTAATTATTGTAGATCCACAAAACGATTTTATGCCCGGTGGTTCCCTCGCGGTTCCTAATGGAGATGAAATTATACCGATAATAAACAAACTTCAGGAAAAATTTGACCTGGTGATCGCCTCCCAGGATTGGCACCCAGCAGGTCACGCCAGTTTTGCCAGTAGCCATAAGGGAAAGAGTGAGTTTGAAACCATTGATCTAAATGGAACTGAACAAGTGATGTGGCCGGAACATTGTGTTCAAAATACCGAAGGCGCTGAATTTCATAAAGATCTGAAAACTGCAAAAATTGAAGCAATTTTTAGAAAAGGAACCAGTCTGGAAATTGACAGTTATAGCGCATTTTATGATAACAAGCATTTAAAATCTACAGGCCTTTCTGGGTATTTAAAAGAGAAGAATGCAGAAGACCTTTATTTCTGCGGACTTGCAGCTGAAATCTGTGTTCATTTTACCGCCAAAGATGCAATTAAAGAAGGTTTTAAAGCTACAATAATAGAAGATGCGACGCGAGCTCTAAATGCGGAAGACTTTGAAAAAGCGAAAGCAGAATTAAAAGAATTAGGCGGTAAGATTATTAATTCTTCAACTATTGAAAATTGATGTAATAAACGTAGCCCACGTTAAGCCAAAAAATATAGTCATTAAACTTATTTTGAGGTGCATTAATGTTTAGACCGTCAATCCAGTCGCTACCATAATATTGTCCGCGAGCTTCAATTAGGAGGTCGTGTCTAAAACCTAATCGATAACGAACGCCAAGTCCGCCAACTATAGAATAGGTGCTACCGCGTTCAAAATCCATTCCGCCAATAAAAGTTGGGAATACATTTTTGGGATTTTCCAATGAACCGAGATCAGAATACGCGTCAGCTTTATAAGACACAAAATGACCGCCTAAACTTATATATGGAGAAAACATATACCCAGAATGGGTGAAATCCCGAATTCTAAAAGGATGGTATTCCAGATGAATTCCGCCTTCAATAATCTCACTTTCCCCGTGCATTGCTCTAAGTAACTGTCCGCCAATGGTGTTTTTCCTGGCTACAGGACCAAAATGTTCTAACTTGGAGTAAAAGTAATCCAGTTCATTTCTAATTCTAAAGTGATTCGTGAAAAAAGAAGCCGCTTGTGAGTAGTGACAGTCGGTTTTGTAGGCAAAATTCATATAATGTGAAATCCCTATTCCGTAACCCGCGTTGTTGAGGTTGTTTTTCACATTCCAGCGTTCCCCGTAATCTGTAAAAAAAGAAGCCGGTCCTGCCTTAACAGCGATTTCGTGGGCAATCCCAAATTGGGAATATCCCTTTACCTGGAAAAGTAATATAAAAACAATAAGAGGTGAAAATATCTTGTAATTGTGCATTACTTCAGACTTGGACGAGCAACAAATATATAAAAACTACTTTAACAAAAAATTATAGATTTCATTCTGTCTGTAAATTCTTAAAATGGAGACGTTAATATTATATGAAAAGATAAAAATTTGAGGTCATTTTTTATAGAACTCATATATTTGCAACGTAAAACACAGTTTTTTTTATAAACTATTTGTAGTATCACGCAATATGGAACAAAATATACAAGATTTCCTGGATAAAGTATCTCAAAGAAATCAAAACGAACCGGAATTCATGCAGGCAGTGCACGAAGTTTCTGAAACTATTATTCCTTTTATAGAGAAGAATAAAAAGTATCAGAACATGCAATTGCTGGAACGTATGGTAGAGCCAGAGCGAGTAATTATGTTTAGAGTATCCTGGTTGGATGATGAAGGCAATATTCAGGTGAATCGCGGTTTTAGAATTCAAATGAATTCTGCAATAGGACCTTATAAAGGTGGATTGCGTTTTCACCCTTCTGTAAATCTAAGTATCCTTAAATTCCTTGCTTTTGAGCAGGTATTTAAGAACAGCCTTACCACTTTGCCAATGGGTGGAGGAAAAGGTGGATCTGATTTCGATCCAAAAGGAAAATCTGATAATGAGGTAATGCGTTTCTGCCAGAGCTTTATGACAGAGCTTTACCGCCATATTGGCCCAGATACCGATGTTCCTGCTGGAGATATCGGAGTTGGTGCCCGTGAAGTTGGTTATATGTTTGGCCAGTACAAAAGATTACAAAATGAATTCACAGGAATTTTAACCGGTAAGGGACTTTCTTACGGCGGTTCCCTTGTTCGTCCTGAAGCTACAGGTTACGGGAATGTGTATTTTGCTCAGAATATGCTAAGAACAAGAAATGAATCTTTTGAAGGAAAAACAGTAGTTGTTTCAGGTTCTGGAAACGTAGCGCAGTATGCTGCAGAGAAAGCACTGGAATTTGGTGCGAAGATCTTAACCATGAGTGATTCTGGAGGATATATTTATGATGAAGCAGGAATTGATGAGGAGAAGCTTCAGTTTATCATGGATCTTAAAAACGTAAGACGTGGTAGAATCAGCGAATATGTAGATAAATATTCTTCAGCTAAATACTTTGAAGGTGAAACGCCCTGGGGAGTAAAATGTGATGTGGCGCTTCCTTGTGCAACACAAAACGAACTTGAAGAAGCTGATGCTAAGAAATTAGTGGAGAATGGATGTATGTGTGTTGGCGAAGGTGCCAATATGCCTTGTACTCCAGATGCCGTAGAGGTATTTAAAGAAGCAAAAATTCTTTTCTCTCCAGGGAAAGCTTCTAATGCCGGTGGTGTTGCCACTTCAGGTTTAGAAATGAGCCAGAACTCTATGCGTTATAGCTGGACTTCAGAAGAAGTAGATAAAAAACTACACGAAATCATGAATAATATTCACGATCGTTGTGTAGAATTCGGAAAAGAAGAAGATGGTTATATAGACTACGTAAAAGGAGCAAATATTGCCGGTTTCGTAAAAGTTGCGGATGCTATGCTTGCCCAGGGAGTAGTATAAATCCTAATCATTAAAACGATAAATTAAGGCCGCTTTTTTAGCGGCCTTTTTTAATTATCTTCGAAGAGAAGAAATTCCTTAAAAATGCTTGTTACCACTCCGGCAATTGTAATTAGTGCCTTAAAATACGGTGAGGCCGATTTGATTGTGAAAGCCTATACTTATAGCGACGGTTTAAAAACCTATATGCTAAAAGGAGTCTTGAAATCTAAAAGGGGGAAATTCAAGGCGTCACAATTCCAGTTGCTTACCCAGTTAGAGATCGTGGCGAACCATCGCAACCAGGGAAAGATGGAGTACCTTAAAGATGCGAAGGTGCTGCATTCTTATTCCAGCCTTCATACCAATATGGTGAAAGGTGCGATGCTAATGTTTCTGGCTGAAGTTTTAAAAAATGCGATTCGGGAAGAAGAAACCAATCCGCAATTGTTTAAGTATCTTGAAAACTCACTCATGTGGTTAGATCTGCATGATAAGATCGCAAATTTTCATCTTTTATTCTTATTAAATTTAACCAGATATCTTGGTTTTTATCCCGATGCTGATGCTAAAGATTTCACTTACTTTAATCTCTTAGATGGCGTTTTTGAAATAAATAGCGTGAATAATTACTGCATAGATGGTCAAAGCGTGGCGGTTTTAAGGCAGTTATTAGGCATAAATTTTGATAAGTTGAATGAGGTAAAATTGAATCAACAAAGTCGGGCAAATTTTCTCAATATGCTGCTTTTATATTACGAGTTACATATTGAAGGATTTAAGAAACCAAAATCACTTGCCGTCCTCAACGAAATTTTTAGCTAAATGCGAAATTCAATAATAGGAGTAATTCTCCTTTTTTTTATGGTTAATAGTATCTACGCTCAGCAGATACAGGTTTTGAATGAAGAAAGTCACGAACCACTTGCCAGTGTAGCCCTATATAATGCTGAAAAATCTAAAAGTGTATTAACTAATTTTGATGGAGTAGCTAATATTTCATTATTTGATAAAGATGAGGTTATTCATTTTAAACACGTGAACTTCACTGATAAAAGCCTTAGGAAATCTCAGATAATCCAGAATAAGGTTTATCTAAAAAGTGATGGCAACGAGCTGGACCAGGTGGTGCTTTCGGTGGCTAAATTTGAAATGAATAAGGATGAAATTCCGCAGAAGATCGTCAGTTTTTCAGCAAATGATATTATTATGGCCAGCCCGCAAACTTCGGCCGATCTTTTGGAAAGCAGCGGGCAGGTTTTTGTTCAGAAAAGTCAGTTAGGCGGCGGAAGTCCTATGATTCGTGGTTTTGCTACTAATAGGCTTTTAATTACCGTAGATGGAGTACGAATGAATACCGCGATTTTTAGAAGCGGAAATCTTCAAAATATTATCTCAATAGATCCCCTGGCGGTAGAAAATACCGAGGTGATTCTAGGGCCGGGATCGGTGGTTTATGGAAGTGATGCGATTGGAGGAGTGATGAATTTTTATACTTTGAAGCCGAAATTTTCTTTTACTCATAAAGCTTCGGTTTCCGGTAGTGTTTACTCTCGTTATGCTTCTGCCAATAATGAAAAGACCATACATGCCGATGTTAATATAGGTTTGGAAAACTGGGCGTTTTTAAGCAGTATTAGCTTTTCAGATTTCGATGATTTGAGAATGGGATCTCATGGACCCGATGAATATTTGCGAAATGAATATGCCGTACGAAGAAATGGGGAAGATGTGATAGTTCCAAATGATAATCCACAGGTGCAAAAGCCAACCGGATATCAACAGGTTAATTTGTTGCAGAAAGTGAAATTTATGCCGCATAAGGACTGGGATCTGAATTTAGGACTTATCTATTCTACCACATCAGATTTTCCAAGATTTGACAGGCTTTATCGAAAGCGGGATGGTGATTTGCGTACAGCAGAATGGTATTATGGCCCTCAAGAATGGTTTATGGGAAATTTTAAGATCAATAAAAAAGGAAGCGGAGCACTCTATGATAAAGCCCAGATGACAACTGCTTATCAATTTTTTGAGGAGAGTCGTCATAACCGGGATTTTGGCGAGGATTGGTTATATAATACCAAAGAAAATGTAGATGCGTATTCGGTTAATTTTGATTTTGAAAAGACTTTTGAAGAGAGTCGCCTATTTTATGGAGCCGAATATGTTTTTAATAAAGTAAATTCTACAGGGTTTGCAGAAAATATTTTAACTGAAGAAGAAAACATCACTGCGTCACGATATCCAGATGGTTCCACCTGGCAATCCATTGCGGCATATACCACTTATCAATGGAAAATCCAGGAAGATCTTTCTTTTCAATCTGGACTTCGGTACAATCATATTTTGGTAGACGCTGAATTTGATGAGAATTTATATGATTTTCCGTTTAGTGAGGCCAATATAAATACTGGTGCTTTAACCGGGAGCGCGGGAATTAACTGGCAACAAAACAGGTTTATTGGATGGCGATTAAATCTTTCTACAGCTTTTAGAGCCCCCAATATAGATGATGTAGGGAAAATTTTCGATTCTGAACCCGGAGCAGTAGTAGTGCCAAATCCAGATTTAAAACCGGAATATGCCTACAGCAGTGAGCTTGGTTTTGACTGGAAGCCTGCTGAAAATATCAGTTTTATCGCGACTGCATTTTATACGTATTTAAATGATGCGATGGTGCGCAGGGATTTCAACTTAAATGGAGAAACCGAAATAGATTACCAGGGGGAGCAAAGCCGTGTGCAGGCGATTCAAAACACCGCGAAAGCTCACGTTTACGGTTTTGAAAGCGGAATAGAAATCGATTTTTCTGTTGCACTAAGATTAACTTCACAAATTAGCATTACCGAAGGTAAGGAAGAGCAGGAAGATGGTTCTACCGCGGCATTACGTCATGCGGCTCCTGTATTTGGGAATACTCATTTGATATGGCACAAAAAAAGACTGAAATTCGATCTTTTTGCTGAATATAATGGGCAATTTGATTATGAAGATCTCGCTCCTTCAGAACAGGGCAAAGCCTATTTATATGCTATAGATAATAACGGAAACCCTTATTCACCTTCCTGGTATAGTCTAAATTTAACCGGTCAATACGAATTCAGTAAAAACTTGCTGGCAACCGCTTCCTTAGAAAATATTACCGACCAACGTTATCGAACTTATTCCTCGGGGATCGCTGCTGCAGGTAGAAATTTAATTTTGGCGTTGCGGTATAGTTTTTAAACAGAACTCTAAACCTCACAGGTTTTCAAAACCTGTGAGGTTTTTGAATGGGTTAGTTTTCTTTTGGGTTAGCTTTTTCCGTTTTTCTAACCCGCTCTTTTCTTAAAATTGATTATTTTCGCGACTCATTGGAAATTTTGAAAAAATGAGCAATAAGTTCCCTGAATATAAAGGACTTGACTTACCAAAAGTAGCTGAGGAAATCTTAAGTTACTGGAAGGAGAACGATATTTTTGAAAAAAGCGTTTCTACACGGGAAGGCAAAGAACCGTTTGTGTTTTTTGAAGGGCCACCTTCTGCGAACGGGCTTCCGGGAATTCACCACGTAATGGCGCGAGCTATTAAGGATATTTTTTGTCGCTATAAAACTCAAAAAGGATTCCAGGTAAAACGTAAAGCCGGTTGGGATACCCACGGTCTTCCGGTAGAACTTGGTGTAGAAAAAGAATTGGGGATTACCAAAGAAGATATCGGGACCAAAATTTCCGTAGAAAAATATAATGAAGCCTGTAAAAATGCAGTAATGCGTTACACCGATGTGTGGAACGACCTTACCGAAAAAATAGGCTATTGGGTAGATATGGAAGATCCATACGTTACCTATAAATCGAAATATATGGAGACAGTTTGGTGGCTGCTTTCCGAAATTTATAAAAAAGACCTTATTTATAAGGGTTACACCATTCAGCCGTATTCGCCAAAAGCAGGGACGGGACTAAGTTCTCACGAACTTAACCAACCCGGAACTTACCAGGATGTGACCGATACCACTGTTACGGCCATGTTTAAAATTACTGATGCTTCAGCAGCTTCAGTTGAAAAGGATCTGGAAGGCGCATTTTTAATCGCCTGGACCACGACCCCATGGACTCTGCCTTCTAACACTGCCTTAACCGTAGGGCCAAAAATTGAATATGTTTCAGTAAAAACTTATAATCAGTACACTTTTAAGCCAATTACTATTCTGGTTGCGAAGGCACTGGCTAAGGCTCAATTCGATAAAAAGTTTAACGAAGTTGAAACCGAAGAGGAACTTCAAGCTTATACTGAAGGCGATAAAAAGATCCCATTTTTAATCGGGGAAACTTTCACAGGAAAGGATCTTGTTGGGATTAAATTCGAACAGTTGTTGCCTTATGCATTACCTGCAGAAAATCCTGAAAATGCTTTCCGTGTAATTGCTGGAGATTTTGTGACTACAGAAGACGGTACCGGAATTGTGCATACTTCACCAACTTTTGGTGCAGACGATGCGCTGGTAGCTAAACAGGCTACACCTCAGGTTCCGCCATTATTGGTGAAAGATGAAAATGGAAACCTTGTGCCGTTGGTAGATCTTCAGGGGAAATTTAGACCAGAAATGGGTGAATTTGCCGGGAAGTATGTGAAGAATGAATATTATGATGAAGGGCAGGCGCCAGAAAAATCTGTAGACGTTGAACTTGCTATAAAACTAAAAGAAGAAAATCGTGCTTTTAAAGTAGAAAAATATGTTCACAGCTATCCTAATTGCTGGAGAACCGATAAGCCTATTTTATACTATCCGCTGGATTCCTGGTTCATAAAAGTAACCGAATTCAAGGAGCGCATGCACGAACTGAATAAAGGCATTAACTGGAAACCAAAATCTACCGGGGAAGGCCGTTTTGGAAACTGGCTGGCCAATGCGAACGACTGGAATTTATCCAGAAGTCGTTATTGGGGAATTCCATTGCCAATTTGGAGAACCGAAGAAGGGAAAGAGGAAAAGCTTATCGGTTCTATTGCAGAATTAAAAAAAGAAATGGCGAAGTCGGTTAAAGCCGGCTTTATGGATAAAGATATTTTTGAAGGTTTTGAACCCGGAAATATGAGTGAAGAAAACTACGATCTGGTAGATCTTCACAAGAACGTGGTGGATGAAATCACGCTTGTTTCAGATTCTGGCAAACCAATGAAGCGCGAAGCCGATCTTATAGATGTTTGGTTCGATTCTGGTTCTATGCCTTACGCACAATGGCATTATCCATTTGAAAATAAAGAAAAGGTAGAAGAAGGAGAACGTCAGGCCGATTTCATAGCCGAAGGCGTTGACCAAACCAGAGGTTGGTTCTATACCCTGCACGCTATCGCTACGATGATCTTTGATGATGTAGCTTATAAAAACGTAGTTTCTAACGGACTTGTTTTAGATAAAAACGGACAGAAAATGTCCAAACGCCTTGGGAACGCGGTAGATCCATTTGAGACACTTGCGGCTTACGGCCCAGATGCCACGCGTTGGTATATGATCTCTAACGCCAATCCATGGGATAATTTAAAATTTGATATTGAGGGGATAGCTGAGGTGCGCCGTAAATTTTTCGGGACACTTTACAACACCTATTCTTTCTTCACTTTATATGCGAATATCGATAATTTCACTTATAAGGAAGAAGATGTTCCTCTAGCTGAAAGACCCGAGATAGATCGCTGGATACTTTCAGAATTACATACTTTAATTGAGAAAGTAGATAAATTCTATGCCGATTATGAACCTACCAGGGCAACCCGTGCAATTTCAGAATTTGTTCAGGAAAACCTTAGTAACTGGTTTGTGCGTTTAAGCAGAAGAAGATTCTGGAAAGGCGATTATCAGCAAGATAAAATTTCGGCCTATCAAACGCTTTATACCTGTTTAGTTGAAGTGGCCAAACTGGGTGCACCGGTAGCGCCGTTCTTTATGGATAGGCTTTACAAAGACTTAAACAAGAGTACACAAAAAGAAAACTTTGAATCGGTACATTTGGCTGAATTTGCAAAGTATGATGAGAAATTTGTTGATAAGTCTTTAGAACGAAAAATGGAGAAAGCTCAAACCATTTCTTCATTGGTGTTATCCCTTAGAAAAAAGGAGATGATAAAAGTAAGGCAGCCGCTGCAAAGGGTAATGATTCCGGTGCTTGACGAGCAACAGCGTGAGGAGATTCAGGCGGTTGAGGACTTGATAAAATCTGAGGTAAATGTCAAAGAACTTCAGCTTATTGATGATGCTTCAGGATTGCTTGTAAAGCAAATAAAACCAAACTTTAAGGTTCTTGGACCAAGATTTGGAAAGGATATGAAGCTGGTAGTCAATGAGATAAATAAATTAACTTCCGAAGATATTTCAAAGATAGAGCGAGAAGGCAATATTGCGATAAATCTTAACGGAGAAATGATTAAATTAGCTACTGAAGAAGTGGAAATTACTTCCCAGGATATTGAAGGCTGGTTAGTGGCGAGTAGTGGTAATATTACCGTAGCTTTAGACGTTAGTATTTCAGAAGAATTAAAAAAAGAAGGAATTGCCAGGGAATTGGTAAACAGAATACAGAATATGAGAAAAGATTCTGGCTTTGAAGTTACTGATACCATTGAAGTGACCCTACAAAGAGACGGTATTGTCGAGGATGCCGTTAACCAAAATATAACCTATATCAAGAATGAAACATTAACTGCAAGTCTCGAATTTGCGGAGGTGGTAACTGAAGGAGCCGAGGTGGCTTTTGATGATATTACCACTAAAATGTTTATTAAAAAACATTAGAATTATGGCAACTGAAGTAAAAGAACGGTATAGCGATGCCGAATTAGCTGAGTTTAAGGCCCTGATTAAAGGCAAAATCGCAAAGGCGCAGGAGCAATTAGAGATTTACCAGAATGCTTATAAAAATGATGGAAACAACGGTACAGATGATACCGCACCAACATTTAAGGCTTTTGAGGAAGGTAGTGAAACGATGAGTAAGGAAGCGAACTCTCAATTGGCTATTAGACAGGAAAAATTTATTCGTGACCTCAAAAATGCATTAAACCGTATTGAGAATAAAACCTACGGAATATGCCGTGTAACCGGAAAATTAATCGCAAAAGAGCGTTTAAAACTGGTACCGCACGCTACCTTAAGTATTGAAGCTAAAAATATGCAGAAATAATAGCTTTCTGGATTTTATGTATACCACGTCCCTTTGCTTATGCTTTGGGGCGTTTTTATTTGAATAATTAATAAATTTGCTTGGGATAAGCTGATTTTTAGCCGCGTAAAAACTAAATAATATAGTATTTTAGCGGCGTTCTTAAATTCCACAGAGTTCATGTCCTTAAAAAAAGCGAGTGTTATAATCGTTTTGGTACTTTTAATAGACCAAATTTCAAAATTTTATATCAAGACAAATTTTTCGCTTGGCGAAGAAGTTCCGGTTTTTGATTGGTTCAGGATTTTATTTGTAGAGAATGAAGGCATGGCCTGGGGAACCAAGATCCCTGGCGAATACGGAAAACTTTTCCTTACGCTTTTTAGATTGGTGGCCATTGTTGGAATTGGTTACTGGTTGTGGGATTCGGTTAGAAAAAATGGTTCTCGAATTTTAATAACCGCAATAGCCTTAATTTTCGCGGGTGCTTTTGGTAATATTATAGACTCTGTTTTCTACGGAATTATCTTTAACGGTAGTTATGGCCAGGTTGCTGAATTTATGCCGGCACAAGGCGGCTACGGCACCTTATTTCACGGTAAGGTGGTAGATATGCTTTACTTCCCGTTATGGCAAGGCAATTTACCCGAATGGATTCCTTTCTGGGGGGGGAATTATTTCACATTCTTCGAGCCGGTATTCAATATTGCTGATACCGCAATTAGTGCGGGCGTAATTTTACTGCTGCTTTTTAATAAGCGTGCTTTTCCTAAAGAAGAGGAAAGTTCCAAAGAAAGTAAATAATTAAGCGGCAGCGTGTCCGTTTCGGTCAAAAATCTTCTCGAATTTCTTTAATTCTATTGGTTTGATTAGATAATCTGTAACCAGGTTAAAAGACTTTGCGCGTTCCAGATCTCTTGGATCTATAGAAGAGCTCACCACGTAAAGCGTGATCTTCTTTTCGAAGTTATTCTTTATCTTAATAAATTCATTTAGAAATTCCCAGCCATCCATAACCGGCATATTAATATCAAGAAAGATAATGTCGGGTAGTACGTCTTCGGTAGCGTTTTCCAGGATCAATTTAAAATGATCTAAAGCTTCTTTACCGTTTTTAAAAATTAGAAGATTCTTTGATAATTTTTTGATTTCAATAATCTTCTTTACCAGATTCACGTATATTTTGTCATCGTCAATAATACACGCCAATTCTACTTTTTGCCCCATGAGAATTAGTGTTTAGTTTTTAAAACTTAATCTTAAATGTAGTGCCTACATCTACAGTGCTGGTTACCGAGATTGAACCTCCAAGTGCCTCTACCTGGTTTTTTGTAATAAAAAGTCCAATTCCTCGTGAATCCAGGTTCTCATGAAAGGTTTTATACATCCCAAACATCTTGTCACCATATTGATCCAGGTCAATGCCTAACCCATTATCACTAACCTCCAAAAACGGAGTTTCATTCTTGATATAGGTTTGAATATAAATCACCGGTTTTCTACCAGGATGTTTATATTTTATGGCATTTGTGATTAAATTTAGTAAAATACTTTCAAGATACTCAGGTATATAGCTAATTTCTTTTAGGGCGTGAAATTCAGCTACGATTTTTGCATTTTCTCGATTTATTAAAGATGAAGTTGAAGCTATTACCCCACTTAAGGCTTTTTCAAAAGAAACAATTCGGCGTTCTTTGCGTAAAATTGATTGTTTATTTACGATCTCGTTTAACTGATTTATTGCTGAATCCAAATTTTCAGAAATATCGGTCACATTCGGGATTAATTCAATTTTATCTTTGTTGGTTTTAGCATCTTTAAGCAATTCTACAATTAAGCAAAGATTGCTGCTGTGGGAGCGTAAATCGTGAGAAACGATATGGGCAAAATTAAATAACCTGGAATTTTGAGTAGCAATAATATCCAGGGAATTCTGTAAATTCAGTTCATTCACCTTCTGCTCATTAATATCCTGGAAAACGCCTCGAATTCCTATAATCTCCTGTTCTTCGTTATAAACCGGTTTTCCGGTAGCACGCACCCAAAAATCTTTATGATAAAGATTCCGCATTTTTAATTCTACTTTAAACGGAATTCCATATTTCTCGCATTTTTCAAAAGCCGAAATTACTGTTGGGTGTTCCTCAGGGGCGTAAAATTTAAAATGCTCTTCGTAGGGTGGCTGGTAATCCAGGGGGCAGTCTATGATCTTCTTTGTAACATTATCCCAATAAATATTCTTGTTTACCGTATCTATATACCAACCGCCGGTATTGGTCATTTGCGCGGTTTCGCGGTAATAGAAGAAATTTTCTTCAATAGTATACTGGTCACGCTTGCTTTGATGAATATTTACAAATAACAGTACAGCTGTTTCCCTGTTATTCTCTTTGTTTTTAAGGTTTCGGCATTCAAACCAACGGTATTTACCATTGTTAAGTTTGAGTTTAAGCTCAATGCTGAAAGCTTCATTTTCTTCGGTCAGTTTATCGAAATACACTCTGAAATCGTAGCGATAGTCCTGATGCAGAATTTCTTTCAGAAAAAAATCAAAATGGGATTCAGAAAATTCGGGATTTCCAATGAGGGTATTGAAATGTTCTGACCAGGTTACCTCTTTATTCAGAAGATTAATCTTCCAATAAGCGATGTCAAAATCTTCAAGAATGCTGTTTAATTGAAGGTCGTTTAGCATTAAAGGGGTGAAAGTTTTGTTAAAAATAACAGAATACTTCCTAATTCCCTAATTTTTAAAGCTATATATTTTATTTGGCGTAACGCAATAATCCAGGGGAATGTCGCTGCTAAAAACCTCTTTGAATTCAGGCTCAGCTTCGAAAAATGAAAGACCAATTTTTACCACATCTGCTTTACATTCGCTAAGAAAATTATCGTAAAAACCTTTACCATAGCCAATGCGATGTCCTTGCTCGTCAAACGCCAAAAGCGGTACAAAAACTACATCTATTTGCGCTGGAGCGATTGGGATGCCGCCTTCAGGCTCAGGAATATTCCATCTGTTTTTTCTAATTACGCTGCTATCGGTAAGTAAAAAATGTTCTAGTTTATGGTCCTTGATATTGGTTTTAGACAGCACTACGTTCTTATCTTTTCCCTGGAGAATATGTAAGATATTTTCAGTATCAATTTCTTTCTGTTTAGCAATGCTTAGAAAGAGATGGTAAAACTCTTTTTCCCAAACTGGTAGTTGGAGTAATTGATTGGCAATCTCCAAACTAAACGCTTCTATTTTTTCTTCGGAAAGCTCTAAACGTAATGCTTTGTATTTTTTTCGTAATTCGGCTTTATTCATCTTTTGGTGGTGCTGAAATGTGAAAAATGGCATCACCCTGGTAAACAATAGGAGATTCGTTAATATTGATCACATACCCGGTATTTACGGCCTTGATTTTGTGTCTAAATTTTCCGTAAGGATCGGTGATAGTGCCAATATACTCTCCTTTTTCTACGTGTTTTCCGCAGGGAATTTTTATATGTAAAAGCCCGCTGTATTTGGCGCGCATCCAATTAGTATTTTCGATCACTACCGTTTCCCCAATAGCATCTGGATATTCAAATTTTGGGTTTAACATTTCGAGGAAACTCAAAATTCGCATAGCACCTTCTACGCCATGTTTGGCTACGTCCTTATTGCTATCTTGAGATTTTCCTCCTTCAAAAAGTAAAACAGGAATTCCTTTTTTTGCACAGGTCTCTCGATAAGATTTTGTAATGGTTTTCGAGTGTATAGTAAATGGAGCGCTAAAAATTCGTGCATATTTCAGGCTCTGCTCATCACCTCGCTTCACTCTTATTTGTGGCGCATTAAACCTACTAGCGCCGCCGGTATGAAAATCAAGGCAAAAGTTAGCCAGGGGTAATATTTTCTTTACAAACTGAAAAGCAAACCGGCTGGCCAGTGAACCGTGTTTGGTTCCGGGGAACATCCTGTTGAGATCACGACCATCGGGAAATTCCCGGCGTAGATTTAGAAATCCAAAAATATTCACTACCGGAATACAAATAACGGTTCCTTTTTGAGGCCTATTGATTCCTTTGGAGATAATTTGCCGTACAATTTCTACCCCGTTAATTTCATCGCCGTGAATTCCTGCAGTTATTAAAACCACAGGACCAGGCTTTTTAGAACGTTCAATAATCACCGGTACCTCCACCGAGGTAGTGGTGTAAAGTTTGGCCATATTAAAATTAATAGTGGCGCTTTTTCCCGGTTTTACCTTCTCTCCCAGGATTTCCAGAACATTTTCACTGGTTATTTTTGCCATAGGCTAAACGTTCCGTTCTATATATCTTATTATGGATTTCGCAATATCTTTACCGGTAGCTTTTTCAATACCTTCTAAGCCCGGAGAAGAATTTACCTCAAGAATTAGTGGTCCACGGGCACTTTGTAGCATATCTACCCCGGCAACACCAAGTCCCATTGCTTTAGTAGCTTTAACCGCAGCAATTTCTTCTTCGTCGGTAAGTTCAACAACTTCTGCGCTGCCGCCGCGGTGAAGATTAGATCTAAACTCACCTTCTTTTCCCTGTCTTTTCATAGCGCCAACTACGTGACCATCTACCACAAAAGCTCTAATGTCTCCACCTTTGGCTTCTTTGATAAACTCCTGTACAATCACACGAGCTTGTAAACCATTAAAAGCTTCAATTACAGATTCTGCAGCATTTTTAGTTTCGGCTAAAACAACTCCAACGCCCTGGGTTCCTTCCAATAGCTTTATTACCAAAGGTGTGCCGCCAACTTGTTTAATAACCCCGGAAACATCCCTGGAATAGTTAGTGAAAACGGTTTTTGGCAGTCCAATTTTAGCACGGGAAAGTACCTGTAAACTTCTGAGTTTGTCACGACTTCTAACTAAAGATTCAGATTCTGTAGTGGTGAACGCGCCCATCATTTCAAACTGTCTTACCACCGCAGTTCCATAAAATGTAACTGAAGCTCCAATTCTTGGAATTACCGCATCTACACCTTCTATATACCCTCCTCTGTAATAAATATTTGGTTTACGTTTTTCTATAACGATATCACACTTTAGTGGGTCTATAACTTCAACTTCATGTTTGCGTTTGGTAGCAGCTTCTACAAGACGTTTTGTAGAATACAGATGGCTATTACGCGAAAGGATTTTTATTTTCATTTTTGCTTAAGATTGTAAGAAACGTCAGTTAATTCGGTGTCCACGATAAATTTCTTGGTAAGGAATTTTCGGCCAATAAGTACCGGAAACCTCATTTCCTGTCGGGAAGACAAAGAAAGTGAAATTTTATAGACCTTATTAAAAATTTTGATAGTAGATATTACCTGATATCTTTTTTGGATTATACCATTACTACTGCGCACAAAAACGATATCATAATCAGTAAAAGTAAATTTTTTCCCATTGTATAGTGGATGCTCCTCGTCAAGAAAAGTGCATTCTAAAACTCCGTCTTTTTCCACTATATTTACGCAGTGAATAGATGAAGTGTAAGCGCCGGTATCAATCTTAATAGCGATATCATCTAAATGCAAAGCGGGAAAGTCTGCTTTGTCAAAACGCCCAATTACTGTTTTCTCCATACCGCAAGGTAATAAAATAGCCCTGCAATCATTTTATAGAAATTATAAAATTTAAAGCCTTTATGTCCGAAAATGAGCTTATTAACGGGATTTTCGAGTTTTATTTAATATAAGTTTAACATTCACAAGACTCGGCAATTTTTAAAGCTACGCATAATAAATTCTACCTTTGGGGAGATGGAAACGCCAGCTTTAGAAGTACAACTAAAAACATTGCCCAATAGTCCCGGAGTCTATCAGTATTACGATAAGAACGGAAAGATACTATATGTAGGTAAAGCCAAGAACTTAAAGAAAAGGGTTACTTCCTACTTTACCAAGCGTCATGATAGTCATCGTATTGGGGTGATGGTGAAAAAGATAAAGGAAATAAAGCATATTGTAGTAGCATCGGAAACCGATGCACTACTTTTAGAAAATAATCTTATCAAGAAGCATCAGCCGCGGTTTAACGTGATGCTTAAAGACGATAAAACCTATCCCTGGATTTGTATTAAAAACGAGCGTTTTCCAAGGGTTTTTCCTACTCGGAAATTAATAAAAGACGGCAGCGAATACTATGGCCCTTTTACGAGTTTTAAAACCGTAAATACGCTACTGGAACTTATTAAAGGTCTATATAAACTTAGAACCTGTAATTATGATCTTTCCGAAGAAAAAATTAGGAACGGGAAATATAAAGTTTGCTTGGAATATCATTTAGGAAACTGCAAAGGTCCTTGTGAAGCTAAACAGCCTGAAGCAGAATATAACAGCAATATTGAGGCAATTCGGCAAATTGTAAAAGGGAATTTCAAAGATTCGCTGCAGCAATTCAGGGAACAAATGAAACTACACGCTGAAAATATGGAATTTGAAGATGCACAGCGCATTAAAAATAAAATTGATGTGTTGGAGAATTATCAATCAAAATCTACGGTTGTAAATCCTAAGATCACCAACGTAGATGTTTTTTCCATAGTTTCAGATGAAGGTTATGGCTATGTGAATTTTCTTCAGCTTTCTCACGGCGCTATTATTAGGTCGCATACCATAGAAATGAAGAAAAAGCTGGACGAAACAGATGAGGAGCTGCTGGAATTGGCGATTACCGAAATTCGGCAGCGTTTCAGCTCTAATTCAAAAGAAATATATGTTCCTTTTAAAGTTGATGCGGGGGAAGACGTAAGAGTTACCATCCCAAAACTGGGCGATAAAAAGAAGATCGTAGAATTATCGCAACGCAATGCCAAATATTACCGCCAGGAGCGTTTTAAGCAAATGAAAATTGTAGATCCAGACAGGCACGTGAAACGAATTATGGCGCAAATGAAAGAGGATCTTCGTCTTAATGTTGAGCCTCGCCATATAGAATGTTTTGATAATTCGAATATCCAGGGAACAAACCCGGTTGCCGCCTGTGTAGTTTTCAAAAATGGGAAACCAAGTAAGAAAGATTATCGTAAATTTAATATTAAGACCGTTGAAGGGCCAGATGATTTTGCATCTATGGAAGAGGTGGTTTTTAGACGCTACAAACGTTTGCTGAACGAAGGGGAAGACCTACCTCAGTTAATTATTGTAGATGGAGGGAAAGGTCAGCTTTCTTCTGGAGTAAAAGCTTTAGAAGATCTGGGTTTACGCGGAAAAATAGCCATTATAGGCATTGCAAAACGTTTGGAAGAGATTTTTTATCCGGGTGATACAATTCCTCTTTATTTAGATAAGAAGTCGGAATCTCTAAAGATCATTCAGCAATTACGGAATGAAGCGCATAGGTTCGGGATTACATTTCATCGTAACAAAAGAAGTAAAAGTGCGTTAAATACAGAACTGGAAGAAATTACCGGAATTGGTGAAAAAACCGTGGTAGAATTATTAAAACAATTTAGATCGGTAAAACGTATAAAAGAAGCTTCAGAAAAAGAACTGGCCGAAGTTATTGGGGTTTCTAAGGCAGGTATAATCTACAATCATTATAAAACAAAAAATACCCCGGAATAAAAATTATGAATAGATGAAAAAACTACTGCTTTTAATTTTTCTGCTTGCAGCCTTTCCTGGAATTTCCCAGGAGCAGGAAGACTTAAAAGTTGGTTTGGTTTTAAGTGGGGGTGGCGCAAAAGGCCTTGCGCATATTGGCGCCTTGAAGGTTATTGAAGAGGCGGGAATTAGAATAGATTATATTGGCGGAAGCAGTATGGGTGCTATCATTGGCGGGCTGTATGCTTCAGGTTATACCGCACACCAGTTAGATTCCATTTTTCACGAGACTAATTTTAATATTTTAATTCAGGATAATATTCCGCGTAGCGCAAAATCTTTTTACGAAAAAGAAGATGCCGAAAAATATGCGCTTAGTTTACCTTTTGATGATTTTAAAATAGGCTTGCCTTCGGGGCTTTCCAGGGGCCAGAATATTTACAATTTAATGTCTCAACTCACTATGCATTTGGGGAATGTAGATGATTTTAGTGAATTGCCTATCCCCTTTTTTTGTGTAGCTGCAGATATTGAAACCGGGGAAGAAGTGATCTTAGATGAAGGTTCTTTTGCCCAGGCTGTTTCTGCCAGTGGTGCAATCCCTTCTATTTTTAGCCCCGTGAACCTTGATGGTAGATTACTAACCGATGGCGGGGTGGCAAATAATTATCCCGTAGAGGAACTTAGAAAAAGAGGGGCGGAGGTAATTATTGGGGTAGACGTGCAGGATAGCCTGGTGGATAAAGAAGATTTGCGTAGCGTATTTGACATCCTTACCCAAATAAGCAATTTCCGCACAATTAGTGATATGAAGGAAAAAATCCCTAAAACCGATATTTATATCAATCCTGATATTAGTCCGTTTTCTGTTTTATCTTTTGAAAAAGGAGCTGCGATTATAGATTCGGGAAGGGTGGCCACATTAAAACGGAAGGACGAGCTTAAGAAGTTAGCTGAAAGGCAAACTGGCAGCCGAGAAAAGGTGAAGATTTCTACCATAGATACGCTTCAAATTAGCACACTAACGCTGGAAGGCAACAATACCTACCCGCGTTCTTATATTATGGGTAAATTAAGACTGAATTATTTTACCGATTTTACGCTGCAAGATTTAAGTGAGGGAATTAACAATCTCTCTGCGTCGGGGAATTTCAACAGGGTTAATTATCGATTAATTCCTAATAATAATGACGGGCTTTATACACTCGCCATGAAAATGGAAGAGAGTGAAAATAAAAGTTTTTTGCGGTTAGGCTTGCACTATGATGAACTTTATAAAATTGGCGCCTTAATTAATTATACCCGCAAGAGTCTGCTTTTTTCAAACGATGTGGCTTCCCTGGATATAGTGGTTGGGGATCAATTTAGGTATAATTTTGACTATTATATAGATAAAGGTTTCTACTGGAGTATTGGGCTTAAATCGCGCTATAATAAATTCGAACACCCGGTTTCTTTTGATTTTGCTCGTGAAAATGCCGAGTTAGAAGATATTGGTATCAATAAAATAGATGTAGATTACCGCGATTTTACCAACCAGGTTTATGCCGAAACCTTATTTAAGCAGGTTTTCTCTTTTGGACTGGGAGCTGAACATAAATACTTAAGAATTGCTTCAGAAACCTTAGGCGATCCCAACGGCGGAATTGATGAGAACACCCTTTTTGAAAACAGCCATTTCTATAGTACTTTTGGTTATTTAAAATACGATTCTTACGATAATAAATACTTCCCTTCCCGTGGAGTTTATTTTGATGGCGATTTTCACGTTTACCTGTTTTCTTCAGATTACAATAATGATTTTGCTGAATTCTCTATAGCTAAAGGAACTTTGGGTTATGCTTTTTCTCCATTTAATAGGTTTTCAACCCGAATTGTGACTGAAGCCGGATTTAGAATAGGAAGCGCCGGCGTTAATACGCTCGATTTTTTCCTTGGAGGATATGGGAATAACCTCATTAATAACTTTGTGCCGTTTTACGGATACGATTTTATAAGTCTCTCCGGAGATAGTTATATTAAAGGTCTTCTGGAGTTTGATTATGAGATTTTCAGAAAAAACCACGTGATTTTAGGGGCAAATATTGCTAATGTTGGGAATAATTTATACTCATCTGGAGAATGGTTTAGCTTGCCAGACTTTACAGGTTATGCCCTTGGCTATGGTATAGATACTTTTATGGGGCCATTGGAGTTAAAATACACCTATTCGCCCGAAGTTAAAGCAAGCCAATGGTTCTTTAGCCTGGGCTTTTGGTTTTAGTAAATCAGTGATTTTGATTCCCTCAGTTTTTACTGAAGGGTTTAGAGATTCCTTTCCGGTTTTTAGAGATGTTTTAAGAATGTTTCCTTAAAAATTCCCGATATTTGTTTTAAGGTAAAATAACACCGAAAAAAATAACAAATTCTCAATATTCTTTTAGAAATTGTGGGTTGAATTAAAAATATCAGATTATGCCTTTTTATCATAAACTCGGTAAAATTCCTCATAAACGTCATACGGTTTTTAAAAAGCCAGATGGCAGCCTTTATTACGAACAACTTTTTGGTACTATTGGTTTTGACGGGATGTCTTCTAATCTTTATCACGAACATCGCCCTACACAGGTAAAAGAAGTGAAAGGAAGTTATAGTGTAAAGCCAAAAATCGCAGCCGAAAACAATATAAAATCTTATCGTTTTAAAGGATTCCAGATAAAGCCGAATCCAGATTATCTTGAAAGCCGAAAAGTGGTTTTAACCAATAGTGATGTAGATATCACCCTGGCTTCTCCTCAAGGTTCTACTGATGATTATTTTTATAAGAATTCAGATTCAGATGAATTGCTATTTATTCATAAAGGAACCGGAAAATTAAGAACCCACCTGGGAAATTTAGATTTTAAATATGGTGATTATTTATTAATTCCGCGGGGAACTATTTATAAAATAGATTTTGACGACGAAGATAATCGCTTGTTTATAGTAGAATCCAGAAGACCAATTTATACGCCAAAACGCTATAGAAACTGGTTTGGCCAATTGTTAGAGCATTCGCCGTTTTGCGAACGTGACCTAAGACAGCCTTATGAATTGGAAACCAATGATGAAAAAGGTGATTTTCTTATTAAAATAAAAAAGCAGGGCGAAATATTCGATATGGTCTATGCAACACATCCTTTTGATGTGGTGGGTTACGATGGGTATAATTATCCCTATGCTTTTTCAATTCATGATTTTGAACCTATAACCGGTAGAATTCATCAACCACCACCGGTGCACCAAACTTTTGAGACCGATGCTTTTGTGGTGTGCAGTTTTTGTCCGCGTAAATACGATTATCATCCAGAAAGTATTCCGGCGCCATACAGCCACAGTAATATAGATAGTGATGAGGTGTTGTATTATGTTGATGGCGATTTTATGAGCAGGAACGATATTGAAGCCGGCCATATTTCTTTGCACCCGGCAGGAATTCCTCACGGGCCGCACCCTGGAGCCGTAGAACGCAGTATTGGCCAGGTAGAAACCGAAGAATTAGCGGTTATGGTAGATACATTTAAACCGTTAATGCTTACAGAAGACGCGATGGAAATTGCCGATGAAACCTACCATAAATCCTGGTTGGATGAAAATCATTAAAACTTATAATTAAAAAATTAGCAATAAAAAATATTAAAATGAGTACTGATAATACATCACTAAAATTAGAAAAGGTAATGCAGGATGCTGAAGATTTTCTTCCAATCCTGGGTACCGATTTTGTTGAACTTTATGTAGGTAACGCCAAGCAGGCTGCTTATTATTACCAACACGCCTGGGGTTTTCAGCCTGTTGCATATGCAGGCTTGGAAACCGGAAGAAAGGATAGTGTTTCTTACGTTTTGCAACAAGGCAAGATTAGAATTGTACTTACTTCACCGCTTCAGCCGGAAGGTGATATTAATGCTCACATTAATAAGCATGGAGATGGTGTGAAAATGGTAGCGCTTTGGGTAGATGATGCCAGAAAGAGTTACGAAGAAACCACAAAGCGTGGTGCTAAATCTTATGTGGCGCCTTACGAAATGGAAGACGAACACGGGAAAGCAGTGATTTCGGGAATTCATACTTACGGAGAAACCATTCACCTTTTTATTGAAAGAAAAGATTACGAAGGGCCATTTCTTCCTGGTTATAAAACTTATGCCACTAAAGTACAGGCAGAGGACACAGGTTTAAATTACATAGATCACATGGTTGGGAATGTAGGTTGGAATGAGATGAACAAATGGGTAGAATTCTATGGCAAAGTTATGGGCTTCGCACAAATGGTTTCTTTTGATGATAAAGATATCTCTACAGATTACACTGCTTTAATGAGTAAGGTAATGAGTAACGGGAATGGTAGAATTAAATTCCCTATCAATGAACCTGCAAAAGGAAAGAAAAAATCTCAGATAGAAGAATATATAGACTTTTATAATGGAGCCGGGGTGCAGCATATTGCACTGGCAACAGATAATATAATTGAAACGGTAACCCAGCTTAGAGATCGTGGCGTAGAATTTTTATACGTGCCAGATACCTATTATGATACTTTATTAGATAGGGTAGGAGAAATAGATGAAGATCTTGAGCCTTTAAAAGAGCTTGGGGTTTTGGTAGATCGTGATGATGAAGGTTATTTATTACAGATATTTACAAAGCCGGTTTTAGACCGTCCAACAATGTTCTTTGAGATTATTCAGCGAAAAGGAGCTCAATCTTTTGGAAAAGGTAACTTTAAAGCTCTTTTTGAAGCAATAGAAAGAGAACAAGACTTACGAGGGACTTTACAATAATCACAAAACAACTGAATTAACTTAAGTTTATGGTTAAAAAATTGTGTTACTGAAAATTATTGTGTTAAACTTAATTTTCTCGTTGCTATAACTCTATTAAATGTAGACTTTTGCGCTCGCATTTTTGGAGTGGTTACCAATAATGTAATTAATTTTTTTCATAATTTAAGTTTTAGTTGGTTAATAAGACAAAAACCCCTTCATTAATTTGACGGGGTTTTTTGTTTTAATACATTTGGAATAAAAATTGTAAATATCCTTATCCCAATCAATCTGAAAATCAGCATTTAAAAATTTGGTATGAAAAAAAGTTTATTTACAATATTTCTCTTCCTCCTAACCGGCTTCGCGCTTCAGGCGCAATCTAAAAAAGCATTTAGCGCCGGTGAATGGTTTAAATTCCGCATACATTACGGCCCTTTTAATGCTAGTTACGCAACTTTAGAAGTTGATGAAACCAGTATACAGGGTGAGTCTGTTTACCATATTAAAGGTAGGGGGAAATCTACCGGTCTATTACATTGGTTTTTTAAAGTAGATGATAATTATCAAACCTATATTGATAAAGAAAATGGGAAACCCTATAAATTTATTCGAAAAATTGATGAAGGTGGCTATACTAAAGATCTTGAAATAGACTTTGATCACAGCGAGAATAAGGCATACGTTTTTGATAGAAAACACGACGAAAATCATACCTATACTACCAAGCCGAATGTTCACGATATGTTATCGGCATTTTATTATATTCGCAACAATATTAAAAACGACGAACTTCGCCCTGGAGATGAAATGCGTCTCAATCTCTTTATAGACGATGAGAATATGGATTTCAAACTGAGGTTTCTTGGCAGGGAAGTGATAAAAACCAAATTTGGTAAAGTTGCTACCTTAAAATTTAGGCCTTATGTAATGGCTGGTAGGGTTTTTAAAGAAAAAGAAAGTCTTACCTTTTGGGTGAGTGATGATGCCAATAGAATTCCTTTAAAAATTGAAGCAAATCTTGCGGTTGGCTCTCTTGATGCCGATTTAGATTCTTACAAAGGTTTGAAGCATCCGTTTAAAATAATTATGAATTAGTACATGGAAATAAAGCCGGAAATTGCAGAGCGTATTTTTGCATTAGAGGAAAAGTTTAAAAACTCGGGCCAGGATCTGGCCTCCTATTTAGACGGACTTTTATATGATAGGTATCTTACGTATTGGGATTATTTGAATATTGATACGTTGCTAAGTTTGCAAAAAACCCTGACGCATTTCCCAGATGAAAAGATCTTTATTTCCTATCATCAAATTAGTGAACTTTATTTTAAGCTCATTATTCATGAACAGAAGCAAATAATTGAAAAAGAAGCGCCTGACGCTGATTTTTTGATCGAAAAATATAATCGCTTAAATCGCTACTTTAGAATTCTTACCGATTCTTTTGATGTGATGATTAAAGGAATGGAAAGAGATCAGTTCCTAAAATTCAGGATGTCTTTGTTACCTGCCAGCGGATTTCAATCGGCGCAGTTTAGAATGATAGAAATTTATGCTACGCCTTTAGAAAATTTGGTTTCCTGTAAAATAAGAGACCAGTTTTCGGAAAAGAATAGCCTGGAAGATTTGTACGAAAATATTTACTGGAAGAAAGGTGGAATAGATCTTGAAACCGGGGAGAAAACCTTAACGCTTAGGCAGTTTGAAAAGCGTTACACCGCACGTTTCCTGAGGATAGCTTCAGAATATAAAGGAAAAACCCTTTTTCATAAATATAAAGAACTGCCAGATTCGGTTAAAAATAATAAGTTTTTGAAAGAAGCATTGCGTAATTTTGACGCCAATGTAAATGTAAACTGGCCCCTAATGCATATGGGTGCTGCTTACAGGTATTTAAATAAGGATAAAGAAACAATCGCGGCTACAGGTGGAACAAACTGGAAAGAATTTTTGCCGCCTTCATTCCAAAGAAATAGCTTTTTTCCTTATTTATGGAGTGAAAAAGAATTAGAAAATTGGGGCAAAGAATGGGTAAACCATATGTTTAATACAGAAAAAGAAAATTGCTAAAAATTGAAAAAATTAAGTTTCCTACTGGTATTGATGTTGGCTTTTACAGCCTGTGAAGATGATGCAAAAGAAACCGCGCTAAATACTGAAAAGGTAGAAAAAAAGGCGCCTAAACCTGTCAATAAAGAATTCGGATTTATCCTGGATGATTACGAAGTGGTTGATGGCGTTATAGAATCTGGAGATAGTTTTGGTTATCTGCTAGATCAGCACGGAGTAGATCGAGGAAAAATCTACGAAATTTCAGAAACAGTAAAAGATACATTCAACCCGGCAAGAATTACGGCCGGTAGAAAGTATATGATCCTAAAAGCAAAGGATTCAGCGAATACTCCGCAGTATTTTATTTATCAGAACGACAGGATAAACTATACCGTGGTTGGAATTGGGGATAGTATTAGTGCTTCCCGAAAAAAGAAACCGGTAACTGTGAGGAAGAGAGAAGTTTCTGGCGTGGTTAGTTCTTCGCTTTCAGAAGCTGTATCAGAACAGGGTTTAAGTAATCTGTTAGTGTATGAACTTTCTGATATTTACCAATGGAGTATAGACTTTTTTAAACTTCAGAAAGGAGATCAGTTTAAAATGATCTATTCTGAAAAATATATAGATGATACTATTTTTGCAGGAATTGAGAATGTAGAAGCTGCAGTTTTTAAACACGGAGACCGGCCTTTTTACGCTTTTGAATATGAAGTAGATTCAATAACCGGGCAACCTAGTTTTTACGATGAAGAAGCCAAAGCTTTGCAGAGCTTCTTTTTAAAAGCTCCACTAAACTATAGCAGGATTTCTTCAAGATATACAAAAAGAAGATTTCATCCGGTTCAAAAACGATGGAAAGCTCACCTGGGAACAGATTACGCTGCGTCTAGAGGAACACCAATTGTAAGCACAGCTGACGGTACTGTTATCGCTTCCAGTTATACTTCCGGAAACGGGAATTATGTTAAAGTGAGGCATAACGATAAATATACCACGCAGTATTTACATATGAGCAAGCGAAACGTTCGTAACGGTCAGCGCGTAAAACAAGGCGATGTTATTGGTTATGTGGGAAGTACCGGTCTTGCTACAGGGCCGCATGTGTGCTATCGCTTCTGGGTTCACGGTAAACAGGTAGATCCTTATCGCCAGAACTTACCAACAGCAAAGCATATAGAGCCTCAACATAAGGAGAAATATTTTGCAGCGATAGAAGGTTTAAAAACTGCGCTAGACGAAATTCCTTATAAGGAAATCTAAAAACAACAACTAAGTCCCAAACATATTAGGTGTAATGATCAAATTTCGGTCTATGTATCGATACGATTTGATTTGCGCTTAATCTTGGAAAAATATAAAGTATAGGCAACGCCAAAAAGAAAAATTAGCATGAAAAATATTAATCCAACCCAAACAGCAGCCTGGAAAAAATTAGAAAAACATTTCAGCGATGTACAACAATTGCAACTAAAAGAGCAATTTGAGAAAGATCCAGATAGAGCTTCTAAATTTTCTATTGCCTGGGAGGATTTTTACCTGGATTACAGTAAAAACCGAATTACTGCTGATACCCGCGATTTGCTGCTGGAATTGGCAGAAGAATGTGATCTTAGATCTGCTATAAATTCCTATTTTAAAGGCGATGCGATCAACGCTACTGAAAATCGCGCAGTTTTACATACAGCTCTTAGAGCGCCTGCTGATACTGAAATAAAGCTTGATGGAGAAAATGTAGTACCTGAAGTACAGGAAGTAAAAGAAAAAATCAGGAAATTTTCTGATAGGATTATAAGTGGAGAAAAGAAGGGTTACACCGGGAAAGCTTTTACCGATGTTATAAATATTGGCATTGGAGGTTCAGATCTTGGACCTGTAATGGTAACCGAGTCACTTACCTATTATCATAATCATTTAAAGGTTCATTATGTTTCTAATGTAGATGGTGACCACGTTCACGAAACCTTAAAAAAACTAAATCCTGAAACTACTTTATTTCTTGTAGTTTCAAAAACCTTTACCACCCAGGAAACTTTATCTAATGCAACAACAATTAGAAACTGGTTTAGAAAAACAGCTCCCCAGGAAGCCGTAGCCGAACATTTTGCTGCTGTTTCCAGTAATTTAAAGAATGTGGAGGAGTTTGGGATCGCTATAGATAATGTATTCCCAATGTGGGATTGGGTTGGTGGCCGTTTTTCTTTATGGAGCGCTGTAGGACTTTCAATAAGCCTGGCGGTGGGATATAATAATTTTGAAGCTTTATTGAAGGGCGCTCAAAAAATGGACGAACATTTTAAGACTTCAGATCTTCAGGAGAATATTCCGGTTCAGCTTGCTTTGTTAAGTATTTGGTATAACAATTTTTATAAAGCTGAAAGTGAAGCGGTGATTCCTTATACGCAATATCTTCAAAAGCTTCCGTCCTATTTGCAACAGGCAATTATGGAGAGTAACGGGAAAAGTGTAGATAGAAACGGAAAAAAAGTAGATTACCAAACCGGAACCCTAATTTGGGGAGAGCCGGGAACCAATTCTCAACATGCTTTTTTCCAGTTAATTCACCAGGGAACTAAATTAATTCCTGCCGATTTTATTGGTTTTAAAGAGTCTCTGCATCAGGATAAAGATCATCATAACAAGCTGATGGCTAATTTCTTCGCGCAAACCGAGGCTTTGCTTCAGGGAAAATCTAAAGTTGAGGTTAGAAAAGAACTCGAAACTAAAGGTTTGTCTGAAAATGCGATAGAAAAATTATTGCCTTTTAAAGAATTTGACGGGAATAAGCCTACAAATACTTTGCTTATTAACAAACTTACGCCAGAAAGCTTAGGGAAACTTATTGCTATGTATGAGCATAAAATTTTTGTTCAGGGTGTGATTTGGAATATTTACAGCTACGATCAGTGGGGTGTAGAATTAGGTAAGCAGCTTGCTAGTAATATTCTTGCTGAAATCGAAAATAAATCAGTGAATAATCACGATTCTTCTACCAAAAGTCTGCTTAAATTCTTTTTAAAATAAAGATTTTGTTAACAATCTTTTGAAATGAATAGTTCACAGTAAATCAATTAGTTAAAAATTTGTTTTAGTTTTGCTGCGGAAAAGGTGTTAAAGTTAAATTTCTTAACATTCCGGTAAACTGCGGAACGTAGGATTTGGTTTCTTTTGCATCGAAATTTAAACTCAAAACAAACAAATTTTAGACATGAGGAAATTATTATTCCTGGCCTTGTTTTTAACATCGGCTACAATTTTTGCTCAAGGAACTATTACCGGAACGGTGATCGATTCCGAAATGGATGGTCCCCTGCCGGGTGCTAACGTTAAGGTAACAGGTACCAGTAATGGTACTATGACCGATTTTGATGGTAACTTTAGTCTTGATGTAGATGCATCACAAGGTTCTATTGCAATTAGTTTTATAGGTTACGACACCAAGAAAGTTGAATTTTCAGTCTCTGGAGGAACAACAGATCTAGGAAGAATTACTTTAAGTCCAGATGCAGGTGCGTTGGAGGAAGTAATTGTAACTAGTTTTTCTCTTGCGATAGATCGTAAGACACCGGTTGCGGTTTCTACAATTAGCGCAGCTGAAATCGAAACCAAACTAGGAAACCAGGAATTTCCTGAAGTTCTTAAATCAACTCCTGGAGTTTATGCAAACAAAGCCGGTGGTGGTTTTGGAGATGCAGAACTGCGTATGAGAGGTTTCGAAGGGCAAAATATTGCTGTTATGATTAATGGTGTACCGGTAAACGATATGGAAAATGGTCGGGTATACTGGAGTAACTGGGCTGGTCTTTCTGATGTAACCAGAACCATGCAAACTCAACGAGGTCTTGGTGCCGCGAAAGTTGCTGTTCCTTCTATTGCAGGTACGGTAAATATTGTAACTAAATCTACCGACGCAGAACAAGGAGGAAATATATTTGCTGCTACAGGTAACGATGGTTATACAAAATTTGGAACAACTGTTTCTACCGGGATGGATGAAAACGGACTCGCTGCAACAGTTTCTGCTTCAAGAACAGCAGGTAATGGTTATGTAGATGGAACTGAGTTTGTAGGTTATAACTACTTTCTAAATGTTGCTAAAGAATTCAACGAAGATCATACACTTTCTTTTACTGCTTTTGGTGCTCCACAAAGACACGGTCAACGTCAAAATAGATATCTTATGGAAACATACCGTGAAAGTGAAAGCGGTATTCGTTTCAACGGTGACTGGGGTTATATGAATGGACAGGTTACTCATATTGAAGATAACTTTTATCATAAGCCTCAATTATCTTTAAACCATTACTGGAATATTAGCGATAAGACATTGCTTTCTACTGCTTTATATGCTTCTGTTGCTACCGGTGGTGGTGGTGGCTGGGCCGGAGAAAACAAATTCGGTCTTGATTCAGAATATAGAGATGGTGCTTTACAGCCAGTAAATCTTGATCTTATTGTAGATGAGAATGTTGCTCGTGGAGCTGAAGGTTCTGAAACAATCTTAAGAGCATCAAGAAACGACCATAGCTGGTATGGAGCTCTTTCTACCTTATCTACTGATCTTACCGATGATATTGAATTACTTGCCGGTATCGATTTAAGATATTATGAAGGAAGACATTTCCAGGAGGTAACAGATCTTTTAGGAGGTCAATATTGGTATGATGATTCAGATGTAAACAACCCTGTAAATCTTGCTAAGGTTGGAGATAAGATTAGTTATAACAACGATGGTATTGTTCTTTGGGAGGGTGGATTCCTTCAGGCAGAATATTCAAAAGGAGATTTTGATGCTTTTATTTCTGTTGCTGCATCAAATACTTCTTACAAAAGAATTGACTATTTTAACTATACTGATGATGATCCCTTACAGGAAACCGATTTTATTAACTTCTTCGGTTACCAGGTAAAAGGTGGTGCAAACTATAACTTTACAAGAAGTAGTGGTGTGTTTGCTAACATTGGTTACTTTGAAAGAGCACCATTCTTTAGATCTGTATTCCTTAACTTCCAGAACGATATAAACGAGGATGCGGTAAACGAAAAGATTTTTAGTGCAGAACTAGGATACACTTTCAGAACAGATAAGTGGAGAGCTAATATAAATGCTTACCGTACTAACTGGAGTGATAGATCTTTAACTTATAGCTACAACAATCCTGACGGATCTTTAGGGGTAGCGAATATTCTTGGAATAAACGCGCTTCACCAGGGTATTGAAGTAGATTTTGAATACCGTCCATTTGATGAGCTTAGCATTACCGGATTCGCTTCTCTTGGAGATTGGACCTGGCAAGACGATGTTACCGGAGTTCAAATATTTGATGAGGAACAAAATCTAATTGACGAAATTAACCTTTATATAGAAGACACTAAGGTTGGAGGTTCTCCACAAACAACTGCTGGTTTAGGTGTGGATTACGAGTTTCTTGAAGATATGAGGTTTAGAGCAAACTATAACTTTTACGGAGATTTCTACTCAGATTTTGATCCTGTGAGCAGAACAAATCCTGATACTCCTGAGGTTTGGGAATTACCAGACTTTGGAACTGTAGATGCTGGTATTACTTACGATTTCCCGGTAGCAGGTTTTGATGCAGTCTTAAATGCTAACGTATATAACCTTACAAACACACAATATATTGCTAACGCCCAGAATGGTCTTGGAAATAATGCCCGTACAGCTCTTGTATGGTACGGTTTCGGAAGAACATATTCTGTAGGAGCAAAACTTAATTTCTAAAAAAATAAAAATGAAAAAGTCTTTTAACCTTTTATTGATGTTATTGGGGCTGGTTGTAGTTAGTTGCAACCCAATGGATGACATTCACGATGAAATTGATGCCGAGTTAGACAATCAGTTGGCAGTAGCAGAAGCTGATTACGTACTAACAGAGGATGACTACGACGATCTAGGACAGAGTTTTCCGAATTTTGGTTCAGTAGAAGATGCCAGAACGCTTGTTCCTACTCTTTTATCTGATATTTACCCAACTTATGGAGCCGGTTCTATTATCAATGTTGAATTTGATATTTATGATCCACTAAGAATTAACGATTATACTTTATCAGCTTCAGATTATGAACTAATCGGTCTTGATACAGATTACTTCTCAGGAAACGGTGAAATTACCGATTTCCTTGAAGCTAAATATCCTCAAATGGAGGAAGGTGATTACGTAAGCTTGACTTATGACATCCTTGCTGAAGAAAAAGCTTATACCTTAAATGACGATGATTACGATTTCGTAGGTGAGGAGTTTGAAGGTGATTATCCTGGTCCTGCTGGAAATGCTGCTCAATTTGGAAGCTTCGATGTTAGGGAAACTAGTGATAACTACTGGAGCGAAGATATGATAGTAGATGCATTAGGTGCTGTTATTTCTGAAAACTATGGGGATGTTTCCGGGCAAAAATACAACGTAACTTACGATGTATACACCGGTGACCCTGAAACTAGAAGCATGACTATTCAGTTTGATGGTAATACCTATATTTCTGTTGGAGGAACTGCTTACGAAATTTCAGATGCAGATTTCGATGCAATTGGAGATGAGTTCGCAACCGATTATCCTGGCCCTGCAGAAAACGCAGCTCGTTTTGGAAGCTTTGATGTTAGGGAAAGCAGCGATAACTACTGGAGTGAAGCTATGATCCTTGAGGCCATTAACTTTACACTTATGGAGGCTTACCCAAATGCTGCAGAAGGAGACCAGTTTATTGTATCCTACGCTATTTATAGTGGGTTTGTTTCTACTCAGGTTACCAATGTAATCTTAAGTGGAGGAGAATATGTTATTGACGAAAGTGCATCGGTTTCTACTATTGAAGAGACTACGGTATATGCATTTACTAACGAAGAATGGGATCAGCCATATTCACTTCCGGAAGATTCTTATACAGAAGAATTTGGTCAGCGTTTTAGCAACTTTGGCGATGAGGAAGAAGCGCTTACTAAAATTGCTATTTTCCTTGGAAGAGAATTTCCTTATGCTACAGAAGGGGAGCTTAAAGCAGTAGCTTACCAATTTTATAACGGTGACGAAACTGTTACAGAGTATGCAAACTTTGTTTTGGAAAATGGTAACTGGAATGCAATCCAGTCGGTAGTTTCAGAGACACTACAATTTGGATACGAAGATGGAATGTGGGTTCCTGATAATACCATTAATTATAGACTTACCAGCGATGACTATTCTATTATTGCAGATGAGTTATCGGGTAACAATGAATTGACCACTCAAGTAGCAAGTATGGAGCAGTACTCCAACTTCGACCGCCGACCAGGTGCAAGTGCATACTGGGATGATGAAGCTATTTTGCTAGCGATGAAATCTCTTTTGAACGAGATAGCTGCAAATGCAGAAGAAGGACAAAAGTACACCCTTACTTTCGATATTTATAATGGTTCTAATACTACAGAAAGCCTAAGCCTTATTAAAGAAGGTGGTGAGTGGGTAGTTAATGAATAAGATTTTAATCTTATTTTATAAAATCAAAACCTCCTGTCAGTTAGATAGGAGGTTTTTTATTTTGATTAAAAATGTGTGATATTTGTAAACCAAAACATAGCTATGAAAAAAATATATTACCTGTTCTTGTTCGTATTAATTGCAGCCTGTTCTTCTGAAGATGATGGTGTAACTGAACCTAAAGAGCCAGGGGAAGAAAAAAATCCGGTTGCCGTTGCCGATGAGATTACGGCAAGCGAAAATCAAGAGCTAACCTTTAATAGGGCTCTGCTTTTAGATAATGATGATTTAATTGAAAATGCAATCCTGGTAGATATAGATTCTGAAACCGAACAAGGTGGCTCTATAGAGGATAATAGAAATAGTACATTTACATATAATCCGCCTGCAAATTTTACTGGTAATGACACCTTTTCCTACACTATTTGCATTCCTGGAGATTTAGATCGTTGTGCTAGTGCACAGGTAACTGTTGTGGTTGGAGATGCCGGTTCCCCTGTTGCGGTAGACGATACTTATACGATGGAAGAAGGAAGTTCTTACACCATTCAAAATCATTTAGATAATGATGAGGTGGTGGATAACGCAATGGTTACTGAGGTGATAAGTGAAACAGGAAACGCTACTGTAACCCTTGAAAATGACGGTAAAATAACTTACACTCCTAATGATTCTTTCTCTGGAGAAGATTCTTTCACCTATACTTTATGTGATGATGATGAAACACCAAATTGTTCTACTGCTACTATCACCATGCAGGTAGAAGATACCGGTTCTCCTTTTGCTGAAGATGATCTCGTGATCGTTGAGTCTGGGAATGATGAAAAAACCATCACCAGGCATCTGGACAATGATGATTTAACTGACGATGCAACGATTATTGATGTCGATGATTCTTCGAGTAATGCTACAATTACTCTTAATGATGATGGTAGTATTTCATACATACCTCAGGCAGGTTATGTTGGAGAAGACTCTTTTACTTATACCATTTGTGATGATGATGCCGAACCTACTTGTGCTACCGCTACCGTTTCTGTAAACGTAGTAGAACCCATTGCATTCAACATCCCCGGTGATCTTAAATCTTATTACCAGAATGCCACCTTTACTGCCGATCCTGATCTTTTGTATGCTGAGCTTTCAGCTTTTACCAATGAAAAGCATACCAATAGACTGGAGTACCCGGATAGACACGATTATTTATATGATGCTGACGCTGCTCTTAATGACGAAAGTATGGTGGTGCTGGTATATTCAGGAGAATTGAGACCAGACGATGAGTATCAATTAGGAGACCTTGATGGAGACGAAAGTTTCAATACAGAGCATATTTACCCACAATCCAGGCTTAATACAGAGGAATCTGTAAGTGACTTACACCTTTTGAGAGTAGCCGATGTTAATGTAAATGAAATGCGATTAAATTTTCCTTTTACCGATGGAAGCGGAGAATACAAACTGGTGGATGATAACAAATGGTTCCCGGGTGATGAATGGAAAGGCGATGTTGCCAGGATGGTGATGTATGTTAACCTTAGTTATGGCGATGATTTTGATGAAGTAGGAAATTTAGACTTATTTCTTAAATGGAATCGGGAAGACCCAGTTTCGGCATTTGAACTACAACGTAACAATGTTATAGAAAGCGCTCAGGGTAACCGTAATCCATTTATAGATAACCCATATCTGGCCACGCTGTTATACGGTGGGCAGGACGCTGAAAATACGTGGGAATAGTAACAGTTTTTATAAAAATAAGAAACCACCCCAATTCGGGGTGGTTTTTTGTG
Source organism: Salegentibacter salarius (assembly GCF_900168265.1). GTDB lineage: Bacteria > Bacteroidota > Bacteroidia > Flavobacteriales > Flavobacteriaceae > Salegentibacter > Salegentibacter salarius. The sequence continues at coordinate 36,851 of NZ_FVZF01000011.1, forward strand.
TTTTAAACTATTGTAAGCAAAAATCTACTAACTATACCTATAGCGAGAAAATCTAATGGATAAAGCTTTAAGGGAACGTATCGAAAAATTTAATTTGAAAATAATAGGTTAATTCATTTTTCACCATCTGTGGAGGTTTGATCTTTTTTTCTCTCGGCTTCTTTTTCAACAAATTTTTTATGTTGTACTTCTCCGCCAAAATCCCTGGTTCTCTTGTAAATACTTTCAAAAACCTCTGCTTTGCCATAAAGCGTGATAATATCGTGGGGCAATATTTTTGAATTTCCCGAAGGAGAACCCAAATAGTCTTCACCTTTTCTATCTATTCCCAGTACAGTTATGCCTTCTTTTCGAAGGTCTAATTCTATTAAAGTCTTATTGGCTAGCCAACTGTCTTTCTCTACTCGCATTTCGCTTACATGGTAGTTGTCGTGTAAATGCAATACAGCGGCATAATCCTGTACATTTATATCGGTATATTTTTTTAGCATTTTACTAATCAATTTAGACAGTCCGCGGTCTACCCAATCACTTCTAATGGCCCACCACAATATGCCAAGTCCTACCACAACTATTAGCAATCCATAAAGCTTAGCTGCATTACTATCTGGTAGCACAAAAGTTAGAATTAAAGAAGACATTGCGGTTACTATACCGGCATTACCTATAAGCATAAGGCTGTATATAATTTTTCTTCGAACCGGATGGTTCATTATTTTTTCAGATTCTGCAGAAGTATAACCAGAGCCGGTATATGCAGATCTAGCCTGGAACCTTGCGCTTTGGGTAGATAGTCCCGTGTGAGCCAAAGCAATGGCCGCAATTCGTGTAATCAAGGCTGAAAGTGTGATGATAAAAAATAACGTAACAGCGGCAATCATAAATATTGATTTATATAACTATGTATCAATATAAGATAAACTAATTTTTGAAATTTTTTGGAGTATTTAGAAATTTAAATTTTCAAGTTGTTTGTTGCTATTTTTAAGTCTGACTCTTGCTTTCTGCCCTATTGGAGTGTTTTATTATGAATTTAGAGAATCTGAAAAGTTCATAAATATAATTACGTTCCATAGCAAATGAAACGTAATTAATCGTTTTGAATCAATGCAAAAGCCTTAGAGTTACTGAAGCGTACTTTTTACAAGTCTTATAAATTCTGCACTGTAACCTTCCTTGTCTTCGGCATGGCCTTTTTCGGCGAGGTCCAAAATCAATTCAGTACTTTGATTTTCCACAAATTCTGAATCGGTTAATTTCATTCCATAAAGCGCAACGGCGGAGGCAAACTTAAAATCGGTACTGGCTTCTTCAAAATCTTTTTCTATATAGTTTACCGTTCCGGTTCGAAATCGAGATAGAAAGAAATAGGCTTAAAATGAATAGTAAATTATACTTCATAAATTAAATTTTATAGGTGTTGTATTAAGTTTATCTCTAATTCTGAACCTGGAAAATTATGGGTAAGGCATAATTTACATTAACGGGCTTTCCGCGTTGTTTTCCCGGTTGCATTTTAGGCAAGGATTCAATAATTGTTTTGGCTTCTTCTTCAAGCTTAGGATGTGGTGCTCGTGCCTGTATATTTACGATATCTCCTTCAGTATTTATTTGAAAAAGTATGTTGATGCGATTTACTCCCGAAAGTCCTAATTCACTTCCAAGTTCTTTATTAAAATTCTTATTTACGTAAGCGGTGATCTTTTCACTCATACAGGTTTTTCTCGCTGAATTATCATTTAAACCTTCACATCCCGGAAATACCGGCACATCTTCAATTAATGTAAAAGGCACGGTTTCTGGTTCTTCTTCTGGTTTGTGCTCAACTATTTCCTCGGGTTCTACAATATCTTCCAGGCTTATTTCGGTAGATTCAATTTCGTCTTCTTCAAGCTCGGGATCGTCTTCAATTACATCTATTGCATCAGGAATTACCGGTGGTTTAGGCGGTGGAGTGTTTGCCAGTTCGGTAATGGGGATTTCTTCATCTTCAAGAGCATCTAAATAAACCTGCTCGCCGGCAAATTCTTCCTTATCATAAGTTTTCCATTCTATTAAAAGCAAACTGGCTAGTAAGGCCATGATAAGTCCGAAGGATAAAAACAAATTTGATTTTTTTCGAAGGTCAGCTTTAGGATTTTTCTTAGGTTTCATAAGATTAGTATTAAATTAATAGTTAGTGATAAACAGGGAAAATTTAATGTAATGGCTGGTATTTTGAATAACTATCAATTAAAATGCCAAAAACCTGAAATAAATTTGTATAATTGATTCAAAGCTTATTTCTGTTCTAAAATAGAAGAGGTAAATGTCTTCTATAAACTAAGAAGTACAATTGAGTGGCTTTTTTATAGAAAATCCTATCTTTACTAAAAATTTACTTCTATGTATCCAACAGTACAATTCATACATTCTTATTGGGCTTATTTAGTACTTATTGTTTTGTTCGTGGCCGTTATAAATTCAATTATAGGTTATGCTTCAAATAAGGAATATGGTGCAACTAATTTTAGGATCGCGCTTTTTACACTTATCACTACACATATTCAGCTTCTAATAGGAATTGTTTTATATTTTGTATCTCCTTATTTCTCTGTTTTACTTGAAAAAGGAATGGGTGCAGTGATGCCAGATCCAACCCTTAGACTTTATATCATGGAGCATCCTTTAATGATGATTATCGCCGTAGTATTAATAACCATTGGTTATTCTAAGCATAAAAGTAAACTTACTTCAAAGCCAAAATTTAAAACCCTGGCTATATTTTATACTTTAGGATTATTGGTGATGTTATCGCGTATTCCCTGGAGTGCCTGGTTTTAGATTGGAATAAACTTTTCATTCACTTCCTTTTGGAGAGCCGGGGCCGGCTTGCTTTATAAGATAAATGTATACAGGGAAATGATCACTGTATCCTCCCTGATAACCGCTATAACCATAGCTTCGGAAGGGATAACCTTTGTATTGTCCACTTTCCGTGATAAGGTATTTCTTATTGAAAATCCCTGCTTTATAAAACTGAAAACCGGAATAGTCTTTCCCGGTTAAAGCTCCCGAAATCAAAATTTGATCAAATAAATTCCAACCATCGCGGTAGGCAAGTGTCCCCATACCTTTTTTTAACATACGCTCCATAGGATTGTATAATTGATGTGGAGTTAAATCTGTTGGGTTCTCTTTTGTTTTCAGTATTTCTTTGAAGCTTTTATTTGTAGGATCATCATTAAAGTCACCCATACTTATCACCTTTGCTAAAGGTTCTTTTTTGAAAATTGAATCGAGAATAACTTTATTTAGTGCCGCCGCTTTTTCCCGTTTGTAACTACTGGCCGTTTCCCCACCACTTCTGGAAGGCCAGTGATTCACAATAAAATGTAGTTTTTCGTTATCAATTTTTCCACTTACCACTAGCTGATCTCTGGTGTAAACACGCTTGTCGGGTTCTTTGCTATTATAGATTAGTAATTCGTGAGAAACCGAATTTTCTAATCTAAAAATATCTTTTCGGTATAATAATGCAACATCGATTCCGCGGCGGTCTGGCGAGTCATAATGTACAATACCATAGTTATAGGCTTTGAGTTTTGGCTCATTTATTAGATCTTCTAAAACCTGCCTGTTTTCAATTTCACAAATCCCTACAATAGCAGGAACTTGCTTTGATATTTCTGAACCAATCTCTGGAATAACTCCAGCCAGCTTTTGCAATTTATCACGGTATTTTTCCTGGGTCCAAACATCATCTCCGTCTGGGGTACGGTCATCATCAAAAGTGAAGGGATTATTTTCAGTATCAAATAGATTTTCGACATTATAGAAAGCAATACTTATAATTTTATACTCCTTTTGCTGTGAGAAACTACTTTCAGTACTCAAAAAGAATAACAGGCAAAAAACAAAAAGGGGAAAAATACGGGTAATCATTGTCTTACATTAAAGCTAAATTATTGGTATAAAGTGTTGATATTTTGATTATTAACGCTTAAATATCTAAACTTATATTGAATATGACACTACCTGGTAATGAAATTTTTAATTTTTGTTCTCTTTTTTGGGTTGGGATTTTCTGGCTCCCTGGCGCAGGAAATTTCCCTGAAAGGGAAATTGGTAGATGCTCAAACTTATAAAGAATTACCCGGCGCTAAACTTCAGATAGAGAAAAGCTTTTTTGAAACAATTTCGAATGAAAATGGGGAGTTTTTATTTTCCTCGGAAGATCTTCCGCTAGGTGAACAAATTTTAAGCATAGGTCTTCCAGATTACAAATTGCTTAGAATTCCGGTAATTATTGAAAAGAGAACTAATAAAGATCTTGGGCTTATTTTAATGCAACCTGTTCTTGCCGATTATGCTAATCAAATAACCACTATAAGTCTATCTGATGCTGAGCTAGATGAAGATGAAGCTCATATAGATAATCTTTCTGGTCTTCTACAGGCTTCTCGTGATGTATTTCTAAATGCCGCTGCTTTCGATTTTAGTCAGACTTTTTTTAGACCACGCGGTCTCGATAGCGAACATGGTAAAGTTTTAATAAATGGTATAGAAATGAACAAGATTTATACCGGCCGGCCACAATGGAGTGCCTGGGGCGGACTCAACGATGTGCAACGCAACCAGGTTTTTTCAATGGGGCTTAGTCCTTCTGAAGTAAGTTTTGGAGGTCTTGCGGGAACCACGAATATAATTATGCGGGCTTCAAAATACGCCAAAGCAGGGAAAGCTTCCATAGCAGCGGCTAATAGAAGCTACAACGGCAGATTGATGGCTAGTTACGGCTCTGGAGAATTAAAGAACGGCTGGGCTTATGCAATTTCGGCTTCCCGTAGGTTTGCCAACGAAGCTTATGTAGATGGAACCTTGTACGATGCAAATGCATTTTTCCTTTCGGTTGAAAAGTCATTCCATGAGAAACATAGTCTCAATTTTACAGGTTTTTATACGCCTAACCTTCGTGGAAAATCTTCTCCCAATACCGAAGAAGTTTTCGAACTAAAAGGAAGAAAATATAATGCATACTGGGGTTACCAGGATACTGAAATTAGGAATTCCCGAATTAGGGAGATAAAAGAACCTGTATTAATGTTGAATCATTTCTGGGAATTTTCAGAAAACGTGAGCATCAATAATAATTTTGCTTTTCAGTTTGGAAAAATGGGAAATTCAAGGATAGATTTTGGAGGAACCCGAAGGGCTGAAATTAATGACCAGTCGGGTTACGTAGGCGGAGGCACCAATCCAGATCCTACCTATTATCAAAAACTACCCAGCTATTATTTGCGCTTCGCAGATAATCCTAATTATGAAGCAGCATACCTTGCGCAGCAAGAATTCAAAGAAGAAGGTCAGTTAGATTGGCAGCAGTTATATAACGCTAACAGCTCGGCAGGTTACACAGTTTATGCGTTGGCAGAAGACAGAAGCGATGATCTTAAGCTTGATTTGAATTCTATCGTTTCAGCTAAAATGAATGATAATATTGATCTAAATGGAAAACTGGCTTTTTCGTATTTGAACTCTCATAATTTTGCTTCTATAAAAGATATGCTGGGAGGCGATACTTTTCTTGACGTTGATTTTTTTGCTGAAGGCGACCGGGAAACCTCTCTTGAAAATAGGGCCCAAAGCGATCTTCAAAATCCGAATAGAAGAGTTTCTGAAAATGAGCCTTACAAATATAATTTTCGGTTCTATGCGAGTTCCGCTAAGGCTTTTGGGCAATTAAATTTTGATTACGATCGGCTTGATTTCTATTCTGGTATTATCGCTTCCCAAACTTTTTATCAAAGAGAAGGATTGTTCCAAAACGGGAATTACCCAGATAATTCACTCGGTAAAAGTGAGCAATTAAGTTTTACCGATTTTGGAGGGAAAATTGGAGCAAATTATAAACTTACCGCCAAACATTTATTGGGTTTTAATGCAGCCTGGTTTACTAAACCACCAAACCTTCGGAATTCCTTTTCAAATTCACGCCAAAATAATGATGTTGTGAAGGGTATAGAAAGCGAGCAAATCCAGAATATAGATTTAAGTTACAGGTATAGGTCTTCAAATATTAAAGCTTATTACACTCAAATTAAAGACGCAACTGAAATCTCTTTTTATTATGCCGATGGTCTTTCAGGCTTAGGTAGAAACAGTACTACGGCATTTGTTCAGGAAGTTTTAAGCGGAATTGATAAACAGCATCTTGGCTTGGAAATAGGAATTGAAGCGCAACTAACTTCAGCTATAAAATTGAAGGCGGCGGGAGCAATGGGACAATTTATCTACAATAATAATCCAGAACTCTATTTAACTTCAGACGATTTTAATGAGATAGTAGATTATGGAACTTCCTATTTGAAAAATTACCGCATTGCCGGAGGTCCGCAAAGAGCGGCTCAAATTGGTTTTGAATATCGTGATGCTGATTATTGGTTTTTTGGCACTACTGCTAACTTCTTTTCTCAGGCTTTTTTAGATATAAGCCCCTTAACCAGAACTGCGAATTTCCTGAATGATAGCGACGGTCTACCCATTTTAAATTACGATGAAAATGTCGCCGAGAAACTTCTAAAACAAGAGCAGTTTAGTGATTATATATTGGTAAATGCCATAGGTGGAAAATCCTGGCTAGTGAAGGGAAAGTTTATCGGCTTTTTTATAAGTCTGAATAATATTTTTGATAAAGTATACAAAACCGGTGGTTTTGAGCAATCCCGAAATGCGAATTACCGAACCCTAAAACAAGACCAGGAGAGGGAAACCCCCATTTTTGCTCCTAAATACTGGTATGGCACCGGTGCTTCTTATTTTGCCATGGTTTATGTGCGATTTTAAAACTATAGCGATGAGAAATTTTAAATTGATATCGGTTATTATCTTCCTGGTTTTGTATTCATCTTGCGTGAAAACAGGGGATTTTCAGTTGCCGGAATCTGAAACCAAAGAGATAATTATTGAAGGAAATATTACCGGAATTTCTGCGGTAAAAAGCAATTTTAAACCTGAAACTGAAGAAATATATGTTTTTTCTGAAACCAACACCTGGATGGAAGCTTATGTGGTTTCCAGTGATGAGGGAGGTAATTTTTATAAGGAGCTGGTCTTGCAGGATAAACCAGAAAATCCCGTTGCCGGAACTCTTTTGTTGGTAGATGATAATTCGCTATTTGAAACCTATAATTTTGGTAGAAAAATATATGTAAAGTTAGACGGACTCGCTTTATGGTCTAACAATGGGATACATCAACTGGGAATTCAGAATAGGGGAGATGTGGTGGCGATTCCGCCTTCCAGGATAGACGATCATATTATTAGAACCGTGGAAACCGCTGAAATTATTCCACTTCAATTAGAGATTTCAGAATTTAAGGAAATCCACGAAAACTTATTTATTCAGGTTAAAAATGTTCAGTTTAATCGAAACCTACTAAGGGAACAACATCATTATACTTTTGCCGGGGAAGTGACCGATGAGTATGATGGTGAGAGACAGTTGGAAAGCTGCAGCACAGGCGCCAGTACGATGTTAAGCACCAGCACTTTTTCCGGATTTAAATCTTTGTATTTGCCTGAAAACTCTGGAAGCGTAAAAGGAATTCTAACCCGAAATTTTTACGATGATTATTTTGTGATCGCGGTAAATTCTCCCGATGATTTTAGTTTTGACGGCGAGCGTTGCGACCCGGAATTTTTGAAGTGTACGAATAATACTTCCGAAGGAATAAATGTTTTATTCGAGGAAGATTTTACGAATATCACCAGTCTTTCAGCATTAGAAAATAGCGGATGGATCAATGTGAATGTAAACGGGGGCAAAGTTTTTCAACCCGGAAACTTTGATGGAAACCGGTATATTCGGGTTTCGGCATTTAATACCGAAGAGGCGCCAATGGAAACCTGGCTGGTGAGTCCCCCAATAAATTTAGACGATGTTTTAGGAGCTCAATTGTCTTTTGAAATTATGTCTTCTTACGATAACGCCACCATTCTAAGTGTTTTAATTACCGAAGAATTTACCGGGAATGTATTAACCACTAACTGGAAAACTTTGGATGCGATAATTCCTATAGGTCCCACCAATCAATATGGTAGAGGTTTTGTAAAAAGTAAGATCGATATTTCTTGTTTAAAGGGCGATATTCATTTTGCCTTCAGGTATTTGGGCGCCGCACCCGATAAAAGCACAACTTATGATATTGATAACATTCGGGTAAGTGGGAATTGAGTAAATTGATTTTTATTTTAAAATCAAGAAATGAAGCAAACTTTACTCTTTCTTTTTTTACTGACTTTCGTTGCCGGGTTCGCGCAGCAATCCCAGGATTTCGCGGGAAATTGGTTTTGGGAATCTCCAGATGGACAAAACACTATGGAGTTACAGCTGGAATACGAAAATCAAAACAGGATTGTTGGTAATCACTGTGTGATTTTTTATCAGGGTGAAAAAACCGACTGTAAAAGAAACGATACCGGAGCTCTTAGCATTAATTTAGTAAAAATTGCGGAAGGAGTTTATGATGGTACTATAGAAAGTGCAGTAAGTTTTACTTCCGGAAAAATACGTTTGCAATATATAGATCGTGAAAAAGCAATCCGATTTTACTTAAAAGAAGTGCCTCCCGGGGAATTCTATATCCCAAAGGAGGCATTTTTAATGAGATAAGTTTATAATAATTTAAAAACTTACTTCTGATAAGCTTCACTATATGGAGACCAAATCTCGTAAATAGGATCTCCTTTAGAACTTTTTCCCCGGTGATGCCATTTACCATCTTTTACTTCATATTTAAAATTTAAACTGGCCCCCACACGACTCGAATCTCTGGAGAAAAATTCAATATTTTCAATGTATTTTCCATTTTCTGCAGTGTAAGTTCCGCCGCCGGAGCCATTAAATTCTTTGGTGGCTGAATTAAAAGCGATCCATTGAAATCTTCCGCCGCTTAAAATCTTTACCGTGCGCCTATCACCGGGAGTCATCGTATTCATTTCCCCGTTTCTTTCCCGGCCGGTAATTACCCAGGTTCCGGTAAGGGCATCAGTTTCTTCAGAAACTCTTTCCCAAATTTTGGTTGTCATTCCGTCAGAAATTTCCATCTTGTTTTCTCCATCCCAGGAAATATTATATTCCTGTTCAGTACCGATGTTTTGGGCATTGTAGGTGTCAAAATCCCTGATTTCGGTAAGGGTTTCATCTTGGAGGCTTAGTGCTCCACCGGCTGCGCCCAAAAATTCATTATTGCTTAGATTTTTAGAACCCAGGGCAAAATAACCATCCTGAACTATTTTGATCACTACGCGATCGCTAACCGTTTCGCCATTTTTTTGAATTAGTTTCCAGGCACCATCTAATTCCTGGGCAGATATTATTCCGAAGCAGAATAGGAGAGGTAATAAGATTAATTTTTTCATTTTAATAGAATATTGATTCCCTCTAATTTAATATAAAATTCAATAAAAAACCCCGAAAATTTCGGGGCTTGATTTGCTATTTTTCTTCTCCGTATTTATCGTATTCGGGATATAGGAAGTTATTGTAGGGAAAACGGGTGATATGAATTTTGCGAACCGCTTCGTAAACTTTTCTTCTAAAATCTTCCATATTTTCCTTATTTAAAGCAGATATGAACAGGACGTTATCTCCCATTTTATTCATCCAGGTTTGCTTCCATTCTTTTAGCGTATAATGCGCTTTGGTCCTTTCGGTCATTAAATCGTCATCTTCAATTTCTTCAGCTTCATATTGATCAATTTTATTGAAAACCATAATGGTTGGCTTATCAATACTTTTAATCTCACTCATAATCTGGTTAACAGATTCTATATGGTCTTCAAAGTTTGGATGAGAAATATCTACAACGTGTAAGAGCAAATCGGCTTCTCTAACTTCATCTAAGGTAGATTTAAAAGACTCTACCAATTGCGTAGGCAATTTCCTTATAAATCCTACCGTATCGGTTAAAAGGAAGGGTAAATTACGAATTACCACTTTTCTAACCGTGGTGTCTAAAGTTGCAAAAAGTTTATTTTCGGCAAAAACTTCACTTTTACTTATGGTGTTCATTAAAGTAGATTTCCCAACATTGGTATAACCTACAAGTGCTACTCTAACCAACTGCCCGCGATTACCGCGCTGCACTTCCATCTGTTTATCTATGGTTTCGAGCTTTTTCTTTAAAAGCGAAATTTTATCTCTAACGATCCTACGGTCAGTTTCAATTTCTGTTTCCCCGGGACCACGCATTCCAATACCACCACGCTGGCGTTCAAGGTGAGTCCACATACCGGCAAGTCTTGGAAGTAAATATTCATATTGCGCAAGTTCTACCTGTGTACGGGCGTAACTTGTTTGCGCACGCTGTGCAAAAATATCAAGGATAAGCGTAGTTCTATCTAAAACTTTACACTTCAGGATCTTTTCAATATTCTTTTGCTGGGCAGGAGAAAGTTCATCATCAAAAATAGCAGTACCTACGTCATTTTCATCAACGAATTCTTTTAATTCATTCATCTTTCCGGTACCGATAAAAGTTTTAGGATTGGGTTTATCCATATTCTGGCTAAAACGCTTTATCACTTCCCCGCCTGCTGTATAGGTAAGGAACTCTAGCTCGTCCAGGTATTCTTCTAATTTATCGTGCCCCTGCTCCTTGGTTACGATACCAATTAGAACAGCTTTTTCGTGGGTTAGGTCGGTTTTTTCAATCATAACTACAAAGTTACATAATAGATTGCTACTGCGATTTTTGCTGAATTCATTTCAACATATATTTAACTAAAAAAGCTCATAAAATAAAAAACCTGCCGTTTATGGGCAGGTTGTATTTTAAATTATTGCTGCTGAAAACAAGTTCAGCAAGAAGTCTTAGAAAGATTTAAAATCCATAATTAATTCCAAGACCGAATACTTCTCTTATTTGAAATCCCTGTACTGCATTATCGTCGTAAATGGCCTGGAAAATAAGATTTGTAGAAAGATAATCGTTAATCTTCATTTTCATGTTCATGGTGTAATCTATATCTACATTTTGTGGATCTTCAAGGTAATTGGAGTAGAGGTTAAGCAGGTTTTCCATCGTTACGTTTTCAATAACGTCAAATTTAGCATATCCCGAAACCGAGGCTCCAAGTTCAAAACGCATCGCTTTATTGGCGTCTACACCAAAATAATCTCCACCTACATAGCCTGGTCCAGAGGTGAAATCTTTATCAACAAAAACCATTCGGCCGGTAGCCGGTGCAATATTTACATAGAAATTTTCGCTTTTTTTCCACATCATACCAGGACCAAACTGAAGATAGGCGGGAGATAAAAAGTTAGTATATTCTGTTCGGGTAGTTTCTCCTGTTTCAGCATCTTCACCAAATTTATAACCTTTGGTAATTTGTGTTCTGAAATTAAGAAAAAGTGAATAATACCAGTTTGAATCTTCTAATTGCTTACCTGCGATTGAGTTAAATTCTAAACGGTCACTTGTTTTTCTCGCAAACTCATCGCTGCGTTGCTTTGTGATCCCATAATCTACGAGCAACCTATTATCCCAGGTAAAATCGTCTTTTAAATAATTGAAATTATAGTCAAAAAGTAAATTTCCTGAAAGGTTAGAGGTTCCACCGCCGGTCCATTCTTCATTAAAGGCTGATTGATTAAAAAGTAAGGAGATGTTTCCTTCTTTGGTCCATCCTTGTTTTTGTTCTTCTTCCTCTTCCTGAGCAGACATATTAAAAATCCCGCCAAATAGGGCGAAAGTAAGTACTAATTTTTTCATTTTTTTATAATTCTGAATGTCACCTGAACGCTAATACAAGAATATAATCACTTTCTTGATATTGTTAAATTTGCGTCCAGCATCATGCTTGTTCATTTTAATTTTTTGGTTTCTTGTACAAAGGTACCGACGAGCAAGCCTCGCCATACATTAAACTCTTTACAACGGGTTGTAATTTTTCTATTAAAAGTAAATATGCGTTTTTTGGAACCGGTTTGTGGGCACAACCCTTTACAATTACAGGCTTATCCTTTAAATCGCTTACATCCATTTTTAAAATAGCTTCGGTGTACAGTACTGTCTCCAGTGTTTCCAGATCGCCGGTTATTACTTTTTTTGCGTAAGGCTGTAAGTAGGTAGCCAATAACATAAATGCCCAGGCCGGGATAATCGCATCGCTGGAGCAGGTAAGTGCAATGAATTTGCCTTCGTACTGGCTCCAGTCATGATTTTTGGCCTGTTCCCTAAATTCACTTTCCCGTAATACAAAACCTTCCAACAGCCAGTCTTTTACATCAAACAAAACACGTTCGCCTTCAGGATAATAATCCTCAAGGTTAAAGGTGATTAGTTTGCTGTTGGCTATCCTGTTTACAATTTCTTCAGCCATAAAATGGGTTAAGTGTTAATGGTTAAAAGTTAATAAACGTTTGAAGCAAAAGTTTTTATTCCCCCTTTGGGGCCTAGGGGGCTTTTTATAATAGCCCTAATTCCAATTTTGCTTCTTCGCTAATAAGATCCTGATTCCAGGGCGGATCGAAAGTGATCTCTACTTCGGCCTCTTTCACAGTATCTATAGACGCTACTTTCTCTTTTACTTCCTGCGGTAAACTTTCCGCTACCGGGCAGTTAGGTGTGGTTAGGGTCATTAGGATCTTTACTTCGTAATCGGTATTTACCATTACGTCGTAAATAAGTCCTAATTCGTATATATCTACAGGAATCTCCGGGTCATAAATGGTTTTTAAAACCTTTACGATCTTTTCTCCCAATTCCTGTGTATCTATTTCTTTTTCCATCTTATTTTAATTGTGTTTGGTATGCCACAGCATACATTTTAAGTTGTTTGATCATACTCACCAAACCATTGGCACGGGTAGGAGACAAATGCTCTTTCAGGCCAATATCATCAATAAATTTTGTGTCGGCTTCAATAATTGCTGAAGGATGATGATTTGAAAAAGCCCTTATTAAAATGGCTACAATACCTTTGGTAATTATCGCATCACTATCTGCAGTAAAAACCAATTTCTCATCTTTTAGTTCAGCGTGAACCCATACTTTGCTCTGACAACCTTTAATAAGGTTTTCGTCAATTTTATATTTTTCGTCTATAAGCGGAAGTGCTTTTCCAAGCTCTATCATATATTCATAACGCTGCATCCAGTCGTCGAACATCGCGAACTCGTCTACAATCTCTTCCTGTATTTCCTGTATCGTTTTACTCACTATCTTCTGTTTTTTGCAGGTTTAAAAGCTCCTGATTTTCTGCAGATAAAAATATTAAATCTTTATCGCTAATTTTTACTTTTCTGATTTCGGGAATTGCTTCATTAAAAATCTCTTCATATTCCATTTGTCCTTCGCAGTACATTTTTGTGCCTAGCGGTGGATTAAACTTTACGACGGAATCCTGAACTTTATAAGTTGCTACGAAATTATTGCAACCCGTTTTTCCCGAAAGGCGTTGTTCTTTGCCTTCAAAATTTAAAATAAAGCCTTCTACAGAAATATCTTCCCCGTCCATTTCCAGCAATTCATAATTGCCGTTAAGGGATTTTAGATCTGCTGGATCTTCTGAAATTTTTTCTTCTGAATTTCCGCAGGAAATCATTAAAAATACGCTAAGTATAAATAGGAATTTCTTCATCGTATATTGTTTAGGAAAGCATCGATTTTGCTTTTTTAACAGCCTCAATAAATCGGTCAATTTCTTCTTTAGTGTTGTAAAATGAAAAAGAAGCCCTAACCGTCCCCGGAATTTTATAAAAATCCATAATGGGTTGGGCGCAATGATGGCCGGTTCTTACTGCAATACCCATTTTGTCTACAAGCGTCCCAATATCATAAGGATGCAATCCTTCAATATTAAAAGAAATCACAGCGGTTTTTTCTCTCGAAGTTCCGTAGAGTTTCATTCCTTCAATTTCCTGAAGTTTTAAAGTGGCATAATCCAGCAATTCATCTTCGTAGCGGGCAATAGCTTCAAAACCTATACGGTTCATATAGTCTATAGCCGCACCAAAAGCGATCCCACCACAAATATTAGGCGTACCGGCTTCAAATTTATGAGGAAGCTCGGCATAACTAGTCTTTTCAAAACTCACCGTTGCAATCATTTCTCCGCCTCCCTGGTAAGGGGGAAGTTTATTGAGCCATTCTTCTTTGCCATATAAAATGCCAACTCCTGTGGGGCCACACATTTTATGAGCAGAAACCACGTAAAAGTCCACATCCAGAGCCTGAACATCGGCTTTAATATGCGGGGCGGCTTGTGCGCCATCAATTAAAACGGCTGCGCCTTTTTCGTGGGCCTTATCTATAATTTTTTTAATAGGATTAATGGTTCCCAAAGCATTTGAAACGTGGTTTAGGAAAACCATTTTTGTTTTTTCTGAAAGCAATTCTTCAAAAGACTCGTAAATAAGTTCTCCCTGCTCGTTCATGGGAATCACTTTTAAGATTGCTCCTGTTTTTTCGCAAAGCATTTGCCAGGGCACTATATTGGAATGGTGCTCTAATGCCGATACCAGGATTTCATCGCCTTTTTTTAGAATAGAAGCAAAGCCACTGGCTACAAGATTAATGCCGTGCGTGGTGCCCGAAGTAAAGATGATTTCGTGCGCTTTTTCAGCATTAAAATGTTGCTGAATTTTTCTTCTTGCACCTTCATATTTATCGGTTGCTTCCTGTGATAAACTATGCACGCCGCGGTGAATATTAGCATTGTAGTTAGAGTAATAATCTACAATCGCATCCATTACCTGTTTTGGCGTTTGCGAAGTTGCGGCATTATCAAAGTAAACCAAAGGATAACCGTTAACTTCCCTATTTAGGATAGGGAAGTCTTTTCTAATTTCGTCAACGTTAAATGCTATATTATTAGTAGCAATGCTCATTTTTATATTGATTTGAGGATTCTATTTAATGCTACTTTAGATAGCGATTTATAGGTTGAATCCTAATTCTACACCCAATTTATGGGCTATAAGTTTATTGATTCTCTTTTTAATTTCCGGAATTTTTACACTTTCCAGTACGTTATTGGCAAATGCGTACATTAAAAGTCCGCTAGCCTCTTTTCTTGGAATTCCGCGGGATTGAAGATAGAATAAAGCTTCTTCATCTAACTGACCAATTGTACAACCGTGGCTACATTTTACATCGTCTGCAAAAATTTCCAGCTGAGGTTTCGAGTTTATGGTTGCTTTATCATTTAATAAAACATTGTTGTTAGACTGGTACGCATTTGTTTTTTGCGCTTCTTTTTCAACCACTACTTTTCCGTTGAAAACACCAACTGATCTTTCGTCAAAAATACCTTTGTAATCCTGGTGCGATTCACAATTTGGTTCTATATGATGTACCAGGGTATTGTGATCTACGTGTTGTTTTCCTTCAATGATGGTTACCCCTTTCATTGTAGAATCTATGCGCTCTCCTCTTTGATAGAAATTAAGATTGTTTCGTGTTAATTTTCCGCCAAGAGAGAATGTATGTACTGAACAGAAACTTTCAGATTGTTGCTCTATGTAGGTGTTATCTATTAAAGATGCAGAAAGTTTATCGTTCTGAATCTTATAGTAATCTACAATGGCGCGCTTATCAGCAAAAATTTCAGTAACCGAATTGGTAAGTACCGGGTGCTCGGTTAAACTCTGGTGACGCTCAATGATCTGGCAGTGAGAATTCTCATCTACAACAATTAGATTACGCGGCTGTACCAAAATAGACGATTCATTTCCCGTAGAGAAATTAATGATCTGGATTGGTTTATCGGCCAAAGTATTCTTATGAATATGGATAAAAGCTCCTTCCTTGGTAAAAGCCGTATTCAACGAATTTAACCCGTTTTTTGGAGCCAGTTTGTTGAAATAATTATCAATTACCGGCTTGTAAAGGTCTTTGTTTAAAGCTGAAGACATAAGGCAAACATCAATCTTATCGTGCGTGGTGCTGGATAAGTGAGATGAGTAAATACCATCTATAAATACCAGATCGTAAGTATCTATCTCGTGGATAAGGTATTTTTTAATGTCTTTGTATTCTATAGCGTTTTCCTTCTTTGGAAAAAGACTGTAGTCTTCTTTCAAAATCGATTTCAAAGAAGTGTATTTATAATCTTCTTCTTTTCGACTTGGGAAACCCATAGTTTCAAAGTCCTTAATCGCCTGGTTTCTTATTTTATGAAGATCATCATTAGCTCCTGTGTACTCTTCTTCAAAAGCCAGGAATGATGATACTAATTTTTCTTTTAATTCCATCTTTAATTCTTTTGTCATTTCCGCAGCGGCGGAAATCTTCTTAATTGAAAGGGTGTGAATCTTCTTTTTAGTTCTATTAAAAAGTTTTCAAACCTTGAACTAAACCGCTTTTTCAGCTTTAACCCATTCGTAACCTCTTTCTTCCAGCTCAAGAGCAAGTTCTTTTCCGCCAGATTTCACAATTTTCCCGTCTACCATTACGTGAACCACATCTGGTACAATATAGTTAAGCAAACGCTGGTAGTGAGTAATTAGCAATACCGCGTTATCTTTGCTTCTTAATTTGTTCACTCCATCGGCAACAATTTTTAAAGCATCAATATCCAAACCTGAATCAGTCTCATCAAGAATAGATAGTTTTGGCTCTAACATGGCCATTTGGAAAATCTCGTTACGTTTCTTTTCACCTCCGGAAAACCCTTCGTTTAGAGATCTTGATAAGAATTTACGGTCAATTCCCAAACTTTCAGATTTCTCACGAATCTTCTTCAGCATTTCATTAGCTGGCATATCTTCAAGTCCGTTAGCTTTTCTATGCGCGTTGATAGCGGTTTTCATAAAATTGGTAACTGAAACTCCCGGAATCTCCACAGGATATTGAAAAGAAAGAAAGATCCCTTTATGAGCTCTTTCTTCAGGATCCATTTCTGAGATCTCTGTATTTTCAAAAATAATTTCTCCTTCGGTTTGTTCAAATTCCTCTTTCCCGGCAATTACCGAAGAAAGCGTACTTTTTCCTGAACCGTTTGGTCCCATTATAGCATGAACCTCTCCCGGATTAATTTCAAGATTAATTCCTTTAAGGATTTCCTTATCTTCTATACTCGCGTGTAAATTCTTTATTTTTAGCATAAATTCTCTGTATGCATCCCTAATAAAATGGGATTGGTTTATTATTCTTCTTGTTGTTCTGTAGCCTTTT
This sequence comes from Salegentibacter salarius, assembly GCF_900168265.1. Taxonomy (GTDB): domain Bacteria; phylum Bacteroidota; class Bacteroidia; order Flavobacteriales; family Flavobacteriaceae; genus Salegentibacter; species Salegentibacter salarius. The sequence continues at coordinate 54,016 of NZ_FVZF01000011.1, forward strand.
CGGTCTCCAGAATTTCTAAAATCTCTCTAATTTCTATATTCTCGTTCCAGCCATCCTGCCTTGAATTTGGAACTATTTTTCCTTTTACTTTTACTGAAACCATATCAAATTCTTCTTTTTGAAATGGCTGTACCTGCTTGGCCAGTACTTTAGACATCGAGTCTATAGTTACCCCGTAAACAAAGTCACTTCCCCTTAAAATTGCCGCATCTCCTGCATAGATAAATTCCCCGGTTAGCGTTTGAATGCTATCAGGAACTTTTTCTGTTTCAGGTTGATTCATAAGATCTTCGCGGCCTTCGTCCTGGCAGGAAAAAGCCATAATAGCAAGGGCTATGATTAGCAAAAACTTCTTCATTTTTTCAATCTTCATTTTCCCTATTTATCCTACAGATCCTTCAAGGGAAATTTCAAGTAATTTTTGCGCTTCTACCGCAAACTCCATCGGTAACTTGTTTAATACTTCCTTGCTAAAGCCGTTTACAATAAGGGCGATAGCTTTTTCCGTATCAATACCACGTTGGTTGCAATAAAAGATTTGATCTTCCCCAATTTTACTGGTGGTTGCCTCGTGTTCTACCTGTCCGCTTTTGTTTTTCACTTCTATATAAGGGAAGGTGTGTGCACCACATTCGTTCCCCATTAACAAGGAATCACATTGGGAGAAATTACGAGCATTTTGAGCTCTGCCGTTTATTTGAACCAAACCTCGATAAGAGTTTTGGGAATGTCCGGCCGAGATACCTTTGGAAATAATAGTACTCTTTGTGTTTTTACCAAGGTGAACCATTTTGGTACCTGTATCTGCCTGCTGGTAATTGTTGGTTACCGCTATAGAGTAAAATTCACCAATAGAATTATCTCCTTTTAAAATACATGAAGGGTATTTCCAGGTTACTGCAGATCCTGTTTCAACTTGTGTCCAGGAAATTTTAGCGCCTTTCTCGCAAAGTCCACGTTTAGTTACAAAATTGAAAACACCACCTTTTCCATCTTTGTTCCCAGGGAACCAGTTTTGTACGGTACTGTATTTAATTTCGGCATCATCCATAGCTACCAATTCTACTACAGCGGCGTGCAATTGGTTTTCATCACGCATTGGGGCAGTACAACCTTCCAGGTAACTAACATAACTTCCAGGTTCGGCTACAACAAGCGTACGCTCAAATTGACCGGTACCGGCCTGGTTTATTCTAAAATAAGTAGAAAGTTCCATTGGGCATCTTACTCCTTTTGGAATGTAGCAAAATGAGCCATCACTAAATACTGCTGAATTTAACGCAGCATAGAAATTATCTGTTTTTGGAACTACAGAGCCAATATATTTCTTAACCAACTCTGGGTGCTCCCTTATAGCTTCAGAAATAGAACAGAAAATTATTCCTTTTTCAGCAAGCGTCTTTTTAAAAGTGGTGGTTACAGAAACTGAATCCATTACCACATCTACCGCAACACCGGCAAGTTTTTTCTGTTCGTCTACAGAAATACCAAGTTTTTTGAAGGTGTCCAGCAATTCAGGATCTACTTCATCTAAGCTATCGTATTTCGGTTTTTTATTAGGAGCCGAATAGTAAGAAATGTTCTGAAAGTTCGGTTTTTCGTAATGTACATTGGCCCATTCCGGTTCCTCCATGGTTTCCCAGTGGCGATATGCTTCCAGTCGCCATTCTGTCATCCACTCAGGCTCTTCTTTTTTCTTGGAGATTGCTCTAACAATATCTTCATTTAATCCCACGGGAAATGTATCCGATTCGATATCGGTATAAAACCCGTACTCATATTCTTTTGTCTCGAGCTCTTTTTTTAAATCATCTTCAGTATATGCCATCTCAATTTTTTATTAGTTAAAGTTCAAAATCTAAAATCCTGAACCGTTAAAGAGAAAAACTCTCTCCACATCCACAGGTTCTTTGGGCGTTGGGATTGTTAAATACAAAACCTTTGCCATTTAAACCGCCAGAAAATTCCAAAACCGTTCCTGCCAGGTATAAAACACTGCGTTTGTCTACTACTATTTTTATGTCGTTATCTTCAAAAAGTTTGTCGTCCTCAGCTTTAGCTTTGTCAAATTTTAATTCATAAGACAAGCCAGAGCATCCTCCGCTTTTAACACCTACGCGAACAAAGTCCTGTAAATTGTCAAAACCTTCATCGCTCATTAGCGCGGCAATCTTTTTTTTAGCGCTTTCGCTTACTTTTATCATAGCTAAAAAGATTAATTCTAAATTGGGTACAAATATACTATAAAACAAGCGGTTTACCATAGAGGCGGTATATGTTTTAAGAATGAGTTGATAAGCCTTATCAATCCTAACTTTTGAAATTTTGAGCGTCGCTATTGAGCTGAAAATTAGTTTGTTTCGCTGTTTTAAGCTTTGATTTATATAGTATTCTTCTACCGTCTCTCAATCTCTGGTTATCTTTATGACCAGAGTTGAATAATATTCATTTATTTTGCAAATTAAAATACACTCTTATGTTTCAGAATAGTCAGGATATGCGTACAAACCTTTCAGAATTAGGTGAATTTGGTTTAATAGATCATCTCACCAAAGGTTTTGAACCCAAGCTTACTTCTACTGTAAAAGCGATTGGCGATGATGCCGCAGTGTTGAATTTTGAAAATAAACACACCGTGGTTACTACAGATCTTTTGGTTGAAGGCGTGCATTTTGACCTCGCCTATATGCCCTTGAAACATCTTGGCTATAAAGCGGTAATGGTAAATGCTTCAGATGTTTATGCCATGAATGCAAAAGCCACACAGATTACAGTTTCAATTGCTGCTTCAAACAGGTTTCCGGTAGAAGCGCTGGAAGAATTATACTCCGGAATTCAGCTTGCTGCGAATTTATATAATATAGATGTGGTTGGGGGTGATACTACTTCGTCAACTTCTGGTTTGCTAATTAGTATAACCGCAATAGGTGTAGCCGAAAAAGAAGATATTGTTTACCGCAGTGGTGCTAAACCAAATGATTTGCTTGTAGTGACCGGCGATCTCGGTGCGGCTTATATGGGCTTGCAAATTTTGGAACGTGAAAAAGAGGTTTTTAAAGCCAATCCAAACGCGCAGCCAGATCTTGATCCTTATACTTATTTAATTGAAAGACAATTGAAGCCGGAAGCAAGGAAAGATATCGCTCCTTTATTGAAAGAACTTGGGGTGAAACCAACTTCCATGATCGATATTAGCGACGGACTTTCTTCTGAAATTATCCATTTATGTAAGAACTCACAGGTGGGAGCTAATTTATTTGAAGAGAAAATTCCGTTAGATCCTGCTGTGATTTCAGTATGTGAGGAGTTTGATATAGATAGTACTACCATTGCCTTAAGCGGCGGTGAAGACTATGAATTGCTTTTTACTATTTCGCAAGATGATTTCGAAAAGATAAAAGCAAATCCTAATTTAAGTATAATTGGGCATATGACCGAGGAAAAAGAAGGGATGCACCTAATTACACGTGCCAACCAGAAACTACCACTTATTGCTCGTGGCTGGAATTCTATGGATGCCAAGGATTCTGAAGAGAAATAAGATTTCGGAAAATTAATTCCGAAATAAATGCTTAAGAAGCGTGAGCGTAATGCTTACGCTTTCTTTTTCGGTGTATTTTGGAAATATAATCGTTGGTTTCTTTGAATTTTGGGGTTAAGCGAGCCAAAAAACCATTTGCGGTATCGGTCATTTCCATGCCGCATTTCTCGCATTTGTATTCGTGCACGTGATCTGTTACATTTTTAGAAACTCTTAGTTTGTGTCCAAAAATGCTGCAAAAAACTTTAGCGAACGAAAATGTATTAGGGTTTCTTTCCTTCATAAAAGTTTGATTTTGTTTGTTTTGAGAGCCTAAAGTATAAAAAAAAGTTAAACTTCCGACCAAAAGTTAAAATTAATCGATTAAATGCAAAATTTCTCGAAGTTCTGTTTGGTTTTCCAAAAAAGATAAATGTCCATCTGGCAAACTATAGAACTTGCTATTACAGCGTTTAGCTAGGTTCTTTATTGTACTGTACTCTAAAACAGGATCGTTTTTTCCCGCAACCACAATTTTTTGACCATTAAATTTTGCAAAAAGCTCAGTATGGTCTGTACGAATTTTCATTCCTTTTATAGCGGCATAGATTCCTGTGGAAGAAAATTGTTGGGCGCGCTTTTTTAAGATATCAATTTGAGATTTGAATATCTTATTGTTTTCGGGCGTCAATAAATTAGACATTGCCATACTTACAAAAGCCCTTTTATTTTTTAAGACCAAAGTGGCCGCGCGATCGCGGTTAGCTTTGCGTTCCTCGGAATCTGCCTGTGGAGTAGAATTTACCAACACTAAGCTATTGATTATAGTAGGAAAAATATTTTGGAATTCCAAACTTACATAACCACCCATAGAATGACCTGCAAAAGAAGCCTGTTGAATATCAAGTTCATCTAAAACCGTTTTTACAGCTTTGGCCATATCAGCCATAGTATGAACTTCTGCGAAGTTCCCAGATTCTCCGTGGCCGGGAAGGTCCATACATATAACCTGTCGTTTTGCTGAAAGTTCTACAACATAATCTTGCCATATTTCTTTAGACTCTAAAAAGCCGTGCAAGAGAACTAGAGGATTTCCTGCTCCCTGTGTGGTATAAGAAATAGGCGTGTTTTTGAAAATTGTTTTCATTGGCGCGCAAAATATAAAAAGCCACGAATTCACAAAATAATTCGTGTATTCGTGGCTTTGGTTTTAAATCGTGATCCTGAACTGGTTTCAGAGCCTGCTCCGAAATTTATTCGGAGATCTAATATAATTCTAGTTAGTCTCATGTTAGAAGCTGAAATAAATTCAGCTTGACGACAATAAGAGCTTATCTATTAAGAATTCATAATATCTTCAATCTCCTCAATTTCAATTGGGATATTGCGCATCAGGTTAAATGGTTCTCCTTCTTTTTGAATTACCACATCGTCTTCCAAACGAATTCCGAAGCCTTCATCTGGTAAATAAATTCCCGGTTCTACGGTGAAAACCTGGTTAGGTTTCATAGGTTCGGTTAAAATCCCGTAATCGTGGGTGTCTAATCCGATATTATGTGCAGTACCGTGCATAAAATATTTTTTATAAGCTGGCCATTTTGGATCTTCATTTTTAACATCAGCTTTATCTAATAAGCCAAGATCCAGTAATTCTGAAGTCATTAATTTACCGACTTCCTTGTGGTATTCTGCCCAAATAGTTCCGGGAACTAGCCATTTTGTGGCTTCTTTCTTTACCTTATTCACCGTGTTGTAAATCTTTTTCTGACGATCTGAAAACTTTCCTGAAACCGGAATAGTTCTGGTCATATCACTAGAATAATTAGCATATTCTGCGCCAGTGTCTATAAGGATTAAATCTCCTTCTTTACATTGCTGGTTATTCTCGGTGTAATGCAGTACGTTAGCGTTATTTCCGCTGGCAATAATTGGCGTATAAGCAAATCCGCGGCTACGATTTCTAATCATTTCGTGCCAGTATTCAGCTTCAATTTCGTGTTCCCAAACTCCGGGTTTCGTGAATTTTAATGCCCTGCGGAAAGCTTTTTCGGTAATATCACAAGCTTTTTGCATTAGATCTAGCTCAATTGGATCTTTTACTGAACGTAGACGCTGCAAAATAGGATTGCTTTTCGCTACCTGGTGCGCGGGATATTTTACTTTACACCATTTTATAAATCTTTCGTCACGAGTTTCGGTTTGTACATTCGCACGGTAATGCTCGTTGGTATTAAAATATACCGTTTCGCACTGTGACATTACTTCAAAGAAGATCTTTTCAAAATCCTGAAGCCAGTAAACCGTTTCTATACCGCTAACTTCTAAAGCTTTTTCCTTATCTAATTTTGCGCCTTCCCAAACTGCGATATGTGGATTGGTTTCTGTAAGAAATAAAATCTCACGATGTTCCGGTTTTGGGGCATCCGGGAAAATCACCAAAATCGCTTCTTCCTGGTCTACACCGCTTAAATAAAATAAATCCCTATTTTGCTGAAAAGGCATGGTGCTATCGGCGCCTATCGGGTAAATATCGTTAGCGTTAAAAACCGCAAGGCTGTTAGGTTTCATTCCCGCTGTAAAGCTTTTTCGGTTTTTTATAAATAATTTACTGTCTATTTGATCGTATCTCATTTGTTTATATTTTAAACCTCACAGGTTTCCAAAACCTGTGAGGTTTGTTCGTTTGTAAAGTCTTCCTGCAAAGTTATCATTATCTCTCAGAGGAAAAAACCTCCAGGCAAACCTACAAGTTAATATCTGGGAACTATAGTTTGATTTCGAGGAGTATTGGTGTATTTTCTCGATTAGCGAATTAAAAGTTCCTGGCTTACTCATATAACCCCAGCCTGTTTTTAAGCTCTAGATTTTTCTTTTGTAATTTTCGTACCTGCCTTAATAAATGCTGAATTGCTTCAAGCCCTTCCAAATTTATATCGAGGTCGTAATGCAAACGCCATAGCCTTTCAAATTCTGAAATCTCATCGCAATGCACATACTCTGTTTCTTCTACGGTAATGATTTCAATTAAACCGCTTTCATATAGTGAGCTTACAAAAGTACTTTCAACACGGTATCTGGCGCAAATCTCATCGGTTGGTATTAAATCTTCTAAATTCATGAGCGTAATTTTTGAAGTTCTTGAAACAGTTCTTTTTCTCTCGCGCTTAAGTTTGTCGGCATTTTCACATCATAAGTGATAATTAAATCCCCAAACTGATTTTCCTTTTTATACTTCGGGAAGCCTTTGCCTTTTAATTTCACTTTAGTTCCGGGTTGGGTTTCCTGTTTTACTTTTAATTTTACCTTTCCGCCAAAAGTGTCCACGGTAAGTTCCCCACCAAGTAAAGCGGTATATAAATCCATGTTTACGTGGCTAAACAAATGCTCTTTTTCTCTTCTGAATTTTGTGTTGTTTACAATATTAAAAGTAATATAAAGATCGCCTTTAGGGCCACCCTGAACGCCCGGACCGCCGTGCCCTTTAATTTTAATGGTCTGGCCATTTTCAACACCGGCGGGAATTGTTAACCGAATATTTTTCCCGTTTACCGTTAGCGTTTGTTTGTGACTGGTATACACATCGCTTAGGTTTAGCTGAAGCTCCGCATTAAAATCCTGGCCTTTAAAATGACGGCCTCGCCCCGAACCGTGAGCTCTTGCACCACTGCCAAACATTTCCTCAAAAAAGTCTGAAAAAGTATCATCGTCAAAATTCCCTGAGTAGGAATACCCGCCCTGGCCGCCACCAAAACCAGCGTTTCCAAATCCGCCGCCAGAATAGGCTCTACCGCCAGAGGCTTGCTGTTGTTTTTTAGCTTCTTCGTAAGCATCGGCGTGTTGCCAGTCTTTCCCGTATTGGTCGTATTTTTTTCGTTTTTCGGGATCGCTCAAGACTTCGTTGGCTTCATTTATTTGCTGAAACCGGAGCTGCGCTTCCTTATTATTAGGGTTGAGATCTGGGTGATATTTTCTGGCCAGCTTCCGGTAGGCTTTTTTAATATCGGCCTGGCTGGCAGATTTATCTAATTCCAGCAATTTGTAGTAGTCTATAAAATCCATGAAAACTTATGAATTAATGTTGAAATTCTATCTCCTGAAATTACTAAAAAGCTGGCTTACTTCCCATTTAGTTTGGGTAAAATCGAATAAATTAGGAGAAATTTTACAAAAGGTGTTATGCGCAATATTTATTTTTTGGAATAATACTATTAATGTTTCCTGGAAATTTTACTGCTGAAATTAAATCGAAATTATTATTAAATTTTATTTTTAATATGAAGTTAATATTGAATTTTAAATTTTCATTTGTAACCAAATACATCTTATTAGCTTTTTTTATGAAATATTAATTCAATATTTGTTTCAATATTAATACTTAAAACTTTAAAGCTGTGTGTGGAATTGTATGTGCTTTCGATTTAAAAGAGAGGTCTGAAGACTTAAGACCCCAAATATTAGAAATGGCTAAATGTTTAAGACATCGTGGCCCGGACTGGAGTGGAATTTATAGTGATGAAAAGGCGATTTTAGCGCATGAGCGTCTGGCTATTGTAGATCCCATTTCTGGTGGACAACCATTATTATCTGATGACAAACAGCTAGTGCTTGCTGCAAATGGAGAGATCTATAATCATAAAGAATTAAGAAGTCAGTTTCCAGATTATAATTTCCAAACAAAATCTGATTGTGAGGTTATCCTTGCCCTTTATAAAGAAAAAGGAGATAGCTTTTTAGATGAATTAAACGGGATTTTTGGTTTTGCTATTTATGATGCCGAAAACGATGAGCATTTTGTTGCTCGCGATCATATGGGAATTATTCCTTTATATATAGGCTGGGATCAAAACGGAACCTTTTATGTAGCTTCAGAACTTAAAGCTCTGGAAGGAAAATGTACTAAGATTGAATTATTTCCTCCCGGGCATTATTTATCCAGTAAAAAGGAAGGTTTTCAAAAATGGTATGAGCGCGACTGGATGGAGTATGATGCCGTAAAGGATAATGAAACCAGTATCGAAGATTTAAAAGAAGCTCTTGAAAAAGCGGTGCACCGGCAGTTGATGAGTGATGTACCTTATGGTGTTTTACTTTCAGGTGGTTTAGATTCTTCAATTACTTCTGCGGTTGCCAAACTGTATTCAGAAAAAAGAATAGAAAGCGACGATAAAGACGCAGCATGGTGGCCAAGATTGCACTCTTTCGCCATTGGGTTAGAGGGTTCACCAGATCTTGCTGCTGCGCAAAAAGTGGCCGATCATTTAGACACGGTTCATCACGAAATAAAATTCACTATACAGGAGGGATTAGATGCGATTAAAGATGTTATTTATCATTTAGAAACTTATGATGTAACCACAATTAGGGCGTCTACTCCTATGTATTTAATGGCTAGAACTATCAAATCTTTAGGGATTAAAATGGTGCTTTCGGGTGAAGGTGCAGATGAATTATTTGGCGGGTATCTTTACTTTCATAAAGCTCCTAGTGCAAAAGATTTTCACGAGGAGACCGTTCGAAAATTAGATAAATTACATCAATATGATTGTTTACGAGCTAATAAATCTCTTTGTGCCTGGGGTATAGAGGGGCGTGTTCCATTCCTGGATAAAGAATTTATGGATGTAGCCATGAGGATAAACCCTAAAGATAAAATGATTACCGGCGATCGTATAGAAAAGTGGGTGTTAAGAAAGGCATTTGAAGATTATTTGCCGGAAAGCGTAGCCTGGAGGCAAAAAGAACAATTTTCAGATGGTGTTGGTTATAGCTGGATAGATACTCTAAAAGAATTGGTTAATGCCGAGGTGAGCGATGAGCAGCTTAAAAATGCACGCTTTAAATTTCCAATTCAACCACCTTCTAGCAAAGAAGAATATTATTACCGATCTATTTTTACCGATCATTTCCCAAGCGACGCTGCTGCAGAGTCAGTTCCATCTGTGCCTTCTGTAGCTTGTAGTACGCCAACTGCTTTAGAATGGGATGAGTCATTTAAAAACATGAACGATCCGTCAGGTAGAGCAGTAGCTAATGTTCATTCTGATAGTTATCAAAAAGCTACCTAAATCTATGGGTAGCTTTTTTTATGAAATTTTCATTCTTAACAGCGTTTGTGAATTGTATAACTATAATTTATATGAATTTTTACCAGGAAAAATTGAAGTGCTTTAGAAGATGGCATTAGGTAAAGCTTTTAACCTTTAGCATTGTGTAGATTTGGAATAATGGTCTTCAACAAAATTATCGCTTACTTATATTTGTTCTAAATAGTCCTATAAACAGGCTTGAAAGTTTGTCCGTAAGTGATTTGGAGTGTATTTTTGCTGTTAAATTTCTATAAAATTATCAAACCAATGGGTGGATTTCTAAATTCAACCATAGCAAGAAAATTTGCTATGGCCTTATCGGGACTATTTCTGGTCTTATTTTTAGCTCAGCATTTCAGCATCAATTTTATTTCAGTATTAAGTAAAGACGTCTTTAATGAGGTTTCTCATTTTATGGGAACCAACTTTTTTGTACAGGCTTTATTGCAACCGATTTTAATTTTTGGAGTGATTTTTCACTTTGTAATGGGTTTTATACTGGAAGCGAAAAACCGCGGGGCAAGAGACATAAAGTATGTGAAGTTTGCTGGAAATGAAAATTCAAGCTGGGTTTCAAGAAATATGATTTATTCCGGACTTGTAGTCTTAGCTTTTTTAGGGCTTCACTTTTACGATTTCTGGTTTCCGGAAATGATTCATAAATATATTGAATCGCATCCCGAAGACGCTGCTCGTTATTATGATGAGTTAGTGGCGAAATTCCAAAGCCCGGTTAGAACAATATTATACGTGGTTTCATTTGTATTTTTGGCCCTTCACCTTTATCACGGCTTTTCTTCTTCTTTCCAATCTGTTGGATGGAGAAATAAGTACGCAAAAGGACTTAGAGGATTTACCAAAGCTTATGCGATCATCATACCGCTAGGATTTATTTTTATAGCCCTTTTTCACTATATTAATAACCTTTAATACGTAAGATTTATGTCAGTTTTAGATTCAAAAATACCTAAAGGGCCTCTAGCAGAAAAGTGGACCAATCATAAAAATGATATTAACCTGGTAAACCCGGCCAATAAGCGTAATATCGATGTTATCGTTATTGGGACAGGTCTTGCGGGAGGAGCTGCAGCTGCAACTCTTGCCGAATTAGGTTATAATGTAAAAACATTTTGTTACCAGGATTCTCCAAGACGTGCTCACTCTATCGCCGCCCAGGGAGGTATTAACGCCTCTAAGAATTACCAGGGTGATGGCGATTCAGATTACCGCTTGTTTTACGATACTGTAAAAGGTGGGGATTACCGTTCTCGTGAAGGGAATGTTTATCGTCTTGCTGAGGTTTCCGGAAATATTATAGATCAATGTGTGGCACAGGGAGTTCCTTTTGCCCGTGAATATGGTGGTTATTTAGATAACCGCTCTTTTGGTGGGGTGCTTGTTTCCCGTACTTTCTATGCGAAAGGACAAACCGGACAACAGTTATTGCTGGGAGCATATTCAGCAATGAACCGCCAGATTAACCGTGGAAAGATCAAGCCTTACAACCGTCACGAAATGATGGATTTGGTATTGGTAGACGGTAAAGCTCGTGGAATTATCGCCAGAAATATGATTACCGGTGAGATTGAACGTCACTCGGCTCACGCCGTGGTATTGGCTTCGGGTGGTTATGGTAATGTTTTCTTCCTTTCTACAAACGCAATGGGGAGTAACGTGATGGCAGCCTGGAGAGCTCACCGTAGAGGAGCTTATTTCGCTAACCCTTGCTATACACAAATTCACCCAACCTGTATTCCGGTTACCGGAGATCACCAGTCTAAATTGACTTTGATGTCTGAATCTCTTAGGAATGATGGACGAATCTGGGTGCCTAAGAAGGAAGAAGATGCAAAGGCAATAAGAGAAGGTAAGAAAAAACCAACTGAACTTTCAGAAGAAGAAAGAGATTATTATTTAGAGCGTCGTTATCCTGCTTTTGGTAACCTTGTGCCTCGAGATGTGGCTTCAAGGGCGGCTAAAGAACGTTGCGATGCCGGTTATGGAGTAAATAAAACAGGACAGGCAGTTTATCTTGATTTCTCTAGTGCTATTGAGCGTTACGGAAAAGAAAAAGCTTTTACCTCTGGAAATAAAAATGCTTCAAAAGAAGAAATAACAAAATTAGGGAAAGAAGTTGTGGCTTCTAAATACGGAAACCTCTTCGATATGTATAACAAGATCGTAGACCAGAATCCGTATGAAACCCCAATGATGATATATCCTGCGGTTCACTATACAATGGGTGGACTTTGGGTGGACTATAACCTGCAAACTACCATTCCTGGTTGTTATGCTGCCGGAGAAGCAAACTTCTCAGATCACGGAGCTAACAGGCTTGGGGCTTCTGCTTTAATGCAAGGATTGGCAGATGGTTATTTTGTACTCCCATACACTATTGGAGATTATTTATCAAAAGACATTCGTACCGGAGCAATTCCTACAGATTTACCAGAATTTGAAGAAACTGAGAAAGCCGTGAAAGAGCGAATCGACAAGTTGATGAATGCTGGCGGAAAGAAATCTGTTGATTCCTATCACAAGGAATTAGGACTGATTATGTGGAACAAATGCGGGATGGCACGTAATGCAGAAGGATTAAAAGAGGCGATTGAAGAAATTGCAGCTTTAAGAGAAGATTTCTGGAAAAATGTAAAAGTTCCCGGAAGTGCAACTTCTAAGAACGCCGAGCTTGAAAAAGCAGGTCGTGTAGCAGATTTCCTTGAACTGGGAGAGTTATTCGCTAAAGACGCACTACATAGAGAAGAATCTTGTGGAGGGCACTTTAGAGAAGAATACCAAACCGAGGAAGGTGAAGCTTTAAGAGACGATGAGAACTTTAAGTATGTTGCTGCCTGGGAATATAAAGGGAAACCTGCAGATGCCGTTCTTCACAAAGAAGACCTGGTATTTGAAAATATAGAATTGAAAACAAGAAGTTATAAATAGAATTGAGATTTAAGTATTGAGTATAAAAGCTCAATACTAAATACTCACTACTCAATACTTTTAAGATATGAAGCTTAACTTAAAAATATGGCGTCAGGAAAATGCCACTGCTAAAGGAAAAATGGTAGATTATCCTGTAGATGGGATAGATGGAGATATGTCTTTTCTTGAAATGCTGGATATACTTAACGAGCAGTTGGTAGAAAAAGGAGAAGATACTATTCAGTTTGATCACGATTGTCGTGAGGGAATTTGTGGTTCTTGTTCTTTGCAAATTAACGGAGAGCCACACGGGCCAGATAAGTTAATCGCAACCTGCCAGTTGCATATGCGTTCTTTTAAAGATGGCGATACCATTTATATCGAGCCATTTAGAGCAAAAGCTTTTCCGGTTATAAAAGACCTTATTGTAGACCGTACTGCTTTTGACAGGATTCAACAAGCCTGGGGATATGTTTCGGTAAATACTTCGGGGAACACTGTAGATGCGAATACTATTCCAATAGAAAAAGAGAAAGCCGACGAATCTTTTAACGCGGCAACCTGCATAGGTTGTGGAGCTTGTGTAGCAGCTTGTAAGAATGCGAGTGCTATGTTGTTTACATCAGCAAAAGTTTCTCAGTATGCTTTACTTCCGCAAGGTCGTGTAGAAGCTACCGAGCGTGTTCAGGCAATGGTTAGACAAATGGACGAAGAAGGATTTGGGAACTGTAGTAATACGGGAGCTTGCGAAATAGAATGTCCTAAAGGAATTTCCTTAGAGAATATCGCGCGTATGAACCGTGAATATCTTGCGGCTAGCGTAAAAGGATAAAACTTCCTTAAATACAAATAAATCAATCCCAAATTCTTTTTGAATTTGGGATTTTTTATGCAACTTAATCAACTACCTCGAAGAAAAGTGCAGGAGGTATTTTACGAGAATAAATTCATCCAAATACGATGTCGCACATCATTTAATAAAACCCATTTAATAGGATTTAAAAATAACATAATGCCAGATTTTCAAAACCTTCCTTCAAAACTTCCAGCCGGGAAAACCAGTATATTTTCAGTGATGAGCGGGCTCGCAAGAAAGCATAAAGCGATAGATCTCTCTCAGGGTTTTCCGAATTTCGAAACCAATAATCATTTAAAAGAGCTGGTTTGTAAAGCGATGAAAGATGGCTACAACCAGTATCCGCCAATGAATGGTATTCCTGAATTGAGGGAGCAAATAGTTAGCAAAATTGAAAATCTCTACGGGAAGAAATACGATGAAGCTTCTGAAATTATCTTCACCGCCGGAGCTACTCAGGCCTTGTATTGTGCTATAAGCGCATTTGTTCATCCAGGTGATGAAGTAATTGTTTTTAAACCGGCTTACGATTCTTACGAACCAGACATTAAACTGGCTGGCGGGAAACCTGTTTTAATTGAATTAAAAGGAAAAGATTTTAAAATCGACTGGCAGGAAGTTGAAGCAAAAATCACTTCCAAAACCAGGATGGTCGTAATTAACACACCGCATAATCCTACGGGGACTATTATATCTAAAAACGATATGCAGCGGCTGGAAAGGTTGTTAAAAAATACCAATATTATACTTTTGAGTGATGAGGTATACGAGCATCTTATTTATGATGAGGAAGAACACCAAAGTGCCTCAAAGTTCCCTGGTTTAGCTGAAAGAGCCATTGTTTGCGCTTCCTTCGGAAAAACTTTTCATAACACGGGTTGGAAAATGGGCTATTGCGTGGCGCCTGAAGATTTAATGAAGGAGATCATCAAGTTTCACCAGGCTACGGTTTTTTGTGTGAATCACCCCATGCAGCGGGCTTTTGCTGAATATTTAAAAAATCCGGATCATTATTTGAGCCTGGGAAATTTTTATCAGCAAAAACGAGATAAATTCCTTGAGCTTATGCAAGGCTCTAAATTTAAAGGAACTCCCTCAAAAGGCACCTATTTCCAGGTAATGGACTATTCAGAAATTACCGATGAACACGATGTAGATTTTGCGAAAAGATTAATTACTGAATACGGACTGGCCACAATTCCTGTTTCTGTATTTCATAAAGATGGAAAAGATCACAAACAGTTGCGTTTCTGTTTTGCCAAAACCGATGAAACCCTGGAAAAGGCAGCTGAGATTTTACATAAATTATAGCATCGAGGTTGTCTGAAAAGTCTAGTTTCGTCAAGCTGAACTCGTTTCAGCTTCTAACATGTTTTGAATTATCAACATCTTAGATCCTGAAATAAATTCAGGATGACGATTTTATTTTTTTCTAACCCACTCAAATAAACCAATGACCATAAACCTCCAAAACCAAACCTTCGAACTTCACCCCAGCGGTGCCGCTTTTTGGAAAGAAGAGGAAATCCTCTTAATAAGCGATGTGCATTTAGGGAAGATCTCACATTTCAGAAAATTTGGAAGTGCAGTGCCTCATAAAGCGATAAATGCAAATTTTTTAAGGCTGAGTGAAGTAGTAGGAAAGTTTCAGCCTAAAATCGTCTGTTTTCTAGGCGATCTTTTTCATAGCGATCTTAATAGTGAGTGGAAATTATTCGAAAACTGGCTCAGTTTTGTAGAAGCTGAAGTAGTCCTAATAGCAGGAAATCACGATATTATTTCTCCCATAAAATATGAAGAGCTGGGCGTTAAAATTCATTCAGAATGGCAGCTTAAAGGTTTTTTACTTACCCATCATCCGGAAATCAGAGCAGATTTCTTTAACCTTTGCGGTCATATTCACCCGGGCTACCGATTAAATGGAAAAGGAAAACAAAGCCTTAAATTGCCTTGTTTTTTCCGAAGAAAAGATCAGTTGATTTTTCCTGCTCTTGGAGAATTTACCGGGAATTTTATGATGAAGCTAAATGAAGGGGAAAAAGCATACGCGATTACCCAAAATGAAGTAATTTTAATAGAAAACAGCTAAAAATGGAAAAACGTCTTGCGGTACTCAATTTTATGTCGGTAATTTTAATTATTGCGGTTAGTTATATCTCCCAAACAGGAATAATTAATGGGAATACTATGGGTAGCCTTAGTGCCGAGTATTATAATCTTTTTACTCCTGCAGGTTATGCTTTTGCCATTTGGGGAATAATTTTTCTTTCGCTTTTGGTTTTTTCCGGCTATCAACTTTTCCAGGTATTTTCAGCGAAAAATGATTTGGAGTTTTTAAGGCAATCCGGTTACTGGTTTTTAACAGCTAATCTGGCCAATGCTACCTGGGTAATTTTTTGGCTGTATGAGTTTACGGGAGTTTCAGTATTGCTCATGTTTTTAATTCTTTTCTCTCTTATAAAAATTATTCTGAATACTAATATGGAACGCTGGGACGCCCCATTAAAAATACTAGCATTTAGCTGGTGGCCTATTTGCCTTTATTCAGGATGGATCGCCGTTGCCAGTATCGCGAATGTTTCGGCTTATCTTTCTAAAATAGATTGGACAGTACCGTTTTTTGGAGAAGAAATTTGGACAGTTATCATTATTGCAGTGGCTGTTTTTCTAAATATCGCTATAATCTGGCGCAGAAATATGCGGGAATTTGCCGCAGTTGGAGTTTGGGCGTTAATAGCTATTTATTTTAGACATTTTGGCGAAATCCCACTTATCGCTTATTCTGCTTTAATAGGTGCGGTTGCTATTTTTTCAAATATTATTTATCACGGCTGGATGAATAAAGAAACTAACCCGATGTATAAATTAATTAATCGCGATTAACTCCCCTCCTTTGGAGGGGCGGGAGGAGGCTGTTTAAACCATTCCTTTAATATCGCTTGCCCAGCTAGGATAAGTAAAGATCATCTTTTTTAAGGTCTCACAATCTAATTTTCCACACATCGCCATCACAAACATATTGATGATTTCTGAAGCTTCCGGGCCAACCAAATGAGCCCCAATCACGAGTCCGGTTTTCTTATCCACTAAGGTCTTATAAGCATAAATTTTCTCATTGATGTGTTTGGCATTAAACCATTCAGGCACTAATTTGTGTTCCAGTTCAAAATCGTATCCCTGTTCCTTAGCTTCCTTTTCTGAAAGTCCTACGGAAGCCAGTTTGGGCAGGGTAAATACTACTGTAGGTTGCGGCGGATAATCTGCTTTTTTAGGCTCTTTACTATTTAAAAGATTTGCCGAAACGACCTTTGATTCTTGTGAAGAAAGCGGGGTTAAGGGCAGGCCTTCACTATCTGAAACATCCCCGCAGGCATAAATGTTTTTATTCGTGGTATTTTGCAAAAATTCATTTACTGTAATTCCCTTTTTTGAAAAAGCAACGTTTCCTTTTTCCAGATCAAGATCTTCTATAGATGGAACTCGGCCTGCAGTATTAAAAACCATTTCAGCTTTAGCTGAAACCTCTTTTCCATTCTGATTCGCTTTTACTCTAAAGTTTTTTTGCAGCTTTTCAATTTCTTTGACTTCGGCATTAAAGATAAATTCAATACCTAAATCGTCTTCAGAAACCTGCTGGATGTAGTTCACCATATCTTCATCAAAATTGGAAAGCGGTCCTGGCATAAAATCCATCATGGTTACTTTTACCCCAAATCGGGCTGCAATATGCGCGAATTCCATCCCAATATATCCTGCGCCGATAAAAATCATTGTTTCGGGTAGCTCTTTTAAATCGAGAAAATCTTCACTAAATAAAGCGTGTTCTTCGCTGGAAATTCTCAATGGCATAGGTTTATTACCTGTAGCGATCACGATCTTATCTGCGGTTACCGTTTTTCCTTCCACCGAAAGCGTATTTTCATCTAGAAATTTAGGGGATTGATGATACATTTTGATTTCCAGGGCAGCCAGATCTTTTTCGGTGGCGGCGGGAATAGCGTCTACAAATGTTTCTTTAAAAGTCATTAGATCACTCCAATTTACTTCCGGCATTTTGGTAATCCCCTTGCTCTGCATTTTAGTGGCACGATCTATAATTTCGGTAAAACCAACTAAAACTTTTTTAGGATCACAGCCGCGATTTGGGCAGGTGCCACCATACTCCCGGTTATCGGCAATTGCTACTTTCCATCCTGCCTTGGCGCAGTCTTTGGCAACACCTTTTCCGGCAGTCCCGGTTCCTATTACAAATACGTCAAAATGCTTAAATCCCATAACTTTAGTTTCTTGAGGGAAATTAACCAAGTTTGTGCGCTTTTGCTGTTATGAAAATGGTAAAAATTGGATAGAAGGGAATTCTTTAGGACGAAGACATAAATCAACTAACGTTAAAAAAATGTTGAGAGGTTGCGGGACAAAGTTTCTGCAATTATCTTTGCGCCAATGAGTAAATCTACTATCGCCCAAAGCTTTGCACAATCCCCGCAACAGCAGGAATTGCGGGATTCCCTTGTCTCTTCTGAAAAAAATCGTACTAAAATTCAACTAAAAGGACTTGTTGGTTCAGCTTTTTCTTTTGTTGCAGCCAATGCGTTTAAAGAAGCAGAAAAACCTTTTTTACTGATTTTTAACGATAAAGAAGAAGCGGCTTATTATTTAAACGATCTCGAGCAACTGGTAGGAGAAAAGGATGTACTTTTTTATCCCGGCAGTTATCGTCGTCCATACCAAATAGAGGAAACAGATAATGCGAATGTACTGTTACGAGCTGAGGTTTTAAACCGAATTAACTCTCGTAAAAAGCCGGCGATAATCGTTACCTATCCAGATGCACTTTTTGAAAAAGTAGTTACCCGAAAAGAACTGGATAGAAGCACGTTAAAAATTTCGGTGGAAGACGAACTTTCTATAGATTTTGTAAACGAGGTTTTATTCGAATACAAATTTAAGCGGGTAGATTTTGTAACCGAACCGGGCGAGTTCTCAGTGCGTGGGGGAATTATAGATGTTTTCTCCTTTAGTAACGACGAGCCTTACCGTATCGAGTTTTTTGGTGATGAAGTAGATAGTATTAGAAGTTTTGATGTAGAAACCCAGCTTTCTACAGATAAAGTGAAGAAAATTTCGGTGATGCCGAATGTTGAAAATAAACATCTCGACGAAATACGGGACAGTTTTCTAAAATATATTTCAGAAAAAACCGTGGTGTTTATAAAAAACCTAGATCTACTCACTGCACAAGCCGATAAACTTTTTAGCAAGGCGGAAGAAGCTTTTAATAAACTTTCTGAAGAAGTAAAACATAGTGAACCCAAAGAGCTGTTTTGTGACGGGCAGTTAATTAAAAGTCAGCTGGAGCTTTTTTCAGTTGTTGAATTGAGCAACCAATCTTACTTTCGTCATCCTGAATTTATTTCAGGATCTAAGTCGAATGAGACCCTGAAACAAGTTCAGGGTGACGGCGCGGTAAAAAGTATAGAATTTCAAACAAAACCCCAACCTTCTTTTAATAAGCAATTCGATTTACTGATTGATAACTTGATTGAAAATCAGGAAAACGGGTATACAAATTATATTTTCTGCGTAAGTGAACAGCAAGCCAAACGATTTCACGATATTTTCGATGACCAGGAACGTATAGTGAAATACCAAACAATTACTTTGGCTTTGTTTCAGGGTTTTATAGATGAAACCGGAAAAAATATTTGCTATACCGATCACCAGATCTTTGAACGTTATCATAAGTTTCATCTTAAGAATGGTTATGCCAAAAAACAGGCGATCACGCTTAAGGAACTCGGTAATCTTGAAGTCGGTGATTATGTAACGCATATTGACCACGGAATAGGGAAATTTGGCGGACTTCAGAAAATTGATGTAGAAGGCAAAAAGCAGGAAGCCATCAAGCTTTTCTACGGCGAGCGTGATATTTTATATGTCAGCATACATTCCCTTCATAAAATTTCAAAATATAACGGGAAAGATGGCAAAGAACCCAAGATATTTAAACTGGGAAGCAATGCCTGGAAGAAATTAAAGCAAAAAACCAAGGCCCGGGTTAAGCATATAGCCTATAACTTAATTGAACTTTACGCAAAGCGTAGATTACAAAAGGGTTTTGCCTTTGGCCCAGATTCTTACTTGCAACACGAGCTGGAAGCCTCTTTTATGTATGAAGACACGCCAGATCAAAGTACCGCAACCCAGGCGGTAAAGGAGGATATGGAAAACGAACGCCCTATGGATCGGTTGGTTTGTGGTGATGTCGGTTTCGGAAAAACCGAGGTTGCTATTCGGGCAGCTTTTAAAGCGGTAGATAACGGCAAGCAGGTAGCTGTTTTAGTGCCAACCACTATTTTGGCATTTCAGCATCACGAAACTTTCACTGAACGTTTAAAAGATTTCCCTGTAACTGTAGATTATTTAAATAGGTTTAGAACCGCTAAAGAACGCCGTGAAACCTTAGCCGACCTGGAAAATGGAAAAGTGGATATTGTGATTGGTACACACCAATTAGTTAATAAAGCGGTGAAATTCAAAGATCTTGGTTTGCTGATCGTGGATGAAGAGCAAAAATTTGGAGTTTCGGTAAAGGATAAACTGAAGACTATAAAAGAGAATGTAGATACGCTAACGCTCACGGCGACGCCTATTCCAAGAACGCTTCAGTTTAGTTTAATGGCCGCTAGAGATTTATCTACCATTACCACACCACCGCCAAATAGATATCCCATTGAAACCAACGTAATTCGCTTTTCCGAAGAAACCATTCGGGATGCGGTTTCCTATGAAATTCAGCGTGGTGGGCAGGTTTTCTTTATTCATAATAGGATTGAAAACATTAAAGAAGTCGCGGGGATGATTCAGCGTGTTGTTCCAGATGCTAAAATTGGTATAGGTCACGGGCAAATGGAAGGTAAGAAGCTGGAAAAACTGATGCTGAGTTTTATAAATGGCGAGTTTGATGTTCTGGTTTCAACAACAATCGTGGAAAGCGGACTTGATGTTACCAATGCGAACACTATTTTCATTAATAATGCGAATAATTTTGGGGTTTCAGATCTTCACCAGATGCGAGGTAGAGTAGGACGAAGCAACAAGAAGGCTTTTTGTTACTTTATAACGCCACCATATTCTGTAATGACCGAGGATGCGCGTAAACGAATTAGTGCTTTAGAGCAATTTTCTGAATTGGGAAGCGGGATAAATATCGCAATGAAAGATTTGGAAATTCGTGGTGCCGGAGACTTATTGGGTGGCGAACAAAGCGGATTCATTAATGAAATCGGCTTTGATACCTATCAAAAGATCCTGAATGAAGCCATTGAGGAACTAAAAGAAAATGAATTCCAGGAGCTGTATAGTGAATCTGAAAATATAGAGGATAAAACCTTTGTAAAAGATGCGCAGATCGATACCGATTTTGAAATTCTTTTCCCCGACGATTATATCAATAATATTACTGAAAGACTGAATTTATATACACAGTTAAATAAAATTACTTCAGAAGAAGAATTGCAAAAGTTTGAAGCCGAGCTTGTAGATCGTTTTGGAGAATTACCAACCCAGGCGGTAGATTTACTTAATAGTGTTCGTATAAAATGGATCGCGGCTAGTATAGGTTTGGAAAAGATCATATTAAAACAAGGTAAATTGATAGGTTATTTTATTTCCGATCAGCAATCCAGGTTTTACCAAACCAATACGTTCACCAAAGTGCTGCAATATGTACAAACGCATAAGCATAAATGTACAATGAAAGAGAAGAAAACCAGAAACGGTCTTCGTTTGCTTTTAACTTTTGAAAAGATTAATTCGATAGAAAGCGCATTAAAAGTTCTGCAGCCTCTGGATTTTAGGGTGAAGGAAGAAGAGGTTGAAGCCCCTAACCCCCGAAGGGGGATTTAAAAAATGTTCCCCTCGCTTTTAAGGAGGGGTGGCCGATAGGCCGGGGTGGTTGAACCCTTCCTTCATTCCTTCGGAATGCCACCTTCCCTGGAGAAGGGAAGGAGCTTGAATATATTAGACCTCACAGGTTTCAAAAACCTGTGAGGTCTCTTTTTCACGTCATTCTGAACTCATTTCAGAATCTAAACTATTAAATAATTCCCTCAAGCAATTTTGAGAAATTCAATTTAAAGCCTAAATATTATGGTTTTTCCATTGTTTTAGCAAATAAAAACTATGTTTGTAGTTTATAACATAAACTATCTAACAAAATGATTAAAAATTTCTTTTTAGTTTTCTTCCTTTTCCTGGGATTGAATTCCTTTGCTCAAAACGTAGATTTCGGTATACAAGCCGGATATACGAATGTTGAAGTAGAAGCTAATGCCGAGGGTGGTACTCAGGTTTCTGAAGACGGATCCGGTTTTTATGTAGGATTTTTAGCCGATTATCAATTCACCGAAAATTGGCATCTACAACCTTCTTTAAATTATTTTAATGCAGAAGAAACCGATTTCTTATCTATTCCGGTTCTTGTACAGTATTATATAGAAAATTCTGGCTTTTACTTACAAGCGGGTCCTCAGGCAACTATTGTATTAGAAGATGTTCCCACTACCAACGAATTTGGTTTAGATGCGGCATTTGGTATAGGGTATCATATCACCGAGAATTTCTTTATTGAGGCACGCTATGGTATTGAACTAACCAATAGATACACTGACGAATCTATAGAGTTTGCCGAACAATATGATACGGATATTAAAAGTGGAGTAAATACTTTGATGGTAGGAGTAGGTTATAAGTTCTAACCAAGTTTCCTAAACCGAAGTGAAAGGAAAACCTTTCTACAATATAGACCTTACAGGTTTTTAAAATCTGTGAGGTTTTTTATTTACGCCATCTTCAGCCTGGTTCAGAGGGTCTCTAGATTTCCTTCTCAAATTGATAATCCAATACTTCCCCTAAATTAACCGAACTTATTTTCTTGCCCTTAGAAACTCCATTCTGGTCAAAATCGGGAATATTTGAGTTTTTTTCTTTTGCAGTTTTAGTATAGTAATCTTCTTTGGTGGGATGATGAGGGTAGGCGGCGTTAAAAGTCTTTCCCCAGGCTTCTTTCTTGATGATCTGATTGATGATTTTTATACAATCTTCCTGCTGAATAAGGTTTACCGGGGCTTTCGGATTTTTAATCCCGGTTTTGTTAGCAAGATAATTTACCGGGTGTCTTCCGGGTCCAATTAATCCGCCAAATCGAATAACTGTGGTTTGAAAATGATCATTTTTCAATAACATTTTTTCGGAAGAAATAAGTTGTTTAGCGGCTTCTGAAGTTCCGTTAGCTTCGTTTTCTTCGGTGTATTCGGGGAAGTTTTCTTCGTCTTTATAGACTGAAGTAGAACTCACAAAAACCACTTTTCCTACAGGTGATTTTTCTATATAATCTATAATTCTGCCTATTTTTCCTACGAAATCGGCTTCAGGATTACCGCGTAATCCGGGCGGAATATCAATGATAAGAATATCAGAATGAGCCAGAAACGAAGTCAGGTCGCCCTGAACACCTTCGGTGAAAATTTTAATCTGGTATGGTGTAATGCCGGCCTCACGTAATGGCTGCATTTTTTCCTGGCTGGTAACCGAGCCTTTTACTACGTGCTCATCTTTCAGCTTTTTTGCGAGTGGCAATCCCAGCCAGCCGGTTCCTAATATAGATATATTCATAAAGCCCCTCCCGGCCTCCCCAAAGGGGAGGTGTTTTTAAGTTTTAAATAAAAAATTTGTGTATTCGTGTATTCGTCAAGCTGTCCCGACGCTTCGGGATGTTTCAGCTTCTAATATGAGAGCATTTCTTATCAAGTTAGATCCTGAAATAAATTCAGGATGACGAGTAATAACCTCAAAGCTACAAAACCAAAGCCTACTCTGGGCTTATGGTTTTCTTAAAAATTACAGCATCGTTTAGTACAAAAGGCCTTGGAATCATTGTTTCTGGTCTTGGCTTTACATTTAAAGCTTCATTTTCCAGCAAATCATAACTGGACTCGTAAAGCGTAAATTCTGGCTTCTTATCCTTTTTTAAACTGAATTCCAATCTTAAGGTGTCCCTTCCCGAAATATGATAAGTCAATATCCGGTCGTGCCACCTACGGGTGTGAATATGAAAATCGTTGCTTCCCAGTGCAACGGAATCGGCCTCAAGCTCGTTTACTTTAAAGCTTCTAAAATCTACGGTTCTATCAGCAAAAAGTTCTATTCTATCTGCTTTTCGATTTGTTGCAATTTTCAGTGAATAAAAATCTAAAGCTGAAGTAGAATCGGTTTTTTTCCAAATTACCCCGGGAGACTTCAGGTCAATTTTTGGAGCTTCGGCACGCCAGGTAAAATTAGATCCGTATTTACTGCTGAAGGTTTTATTTTCTGAAGGTGCGATTAGCGGTTCTTCACCAAAATAGGCTTCGGTCCAGTCATCAACCATATTATCATAGGAATACCAATTGGTAGTATTTTTATCGGCATCAAAAAGATACACAAGTGAATTTGGTTTAGGGTGTTCTTCGGTGAAATCGGCTTTAAAATGTGCGGTAATTAGAAGAATATTGAAAATTAGAAAGAAGAATACCGCGATTTTTTTATTGCTTTTAAAATAAGCAAAAACAGGTAATAGCAGTTGAAATAATAAAACGGTAAGTAAAGCTGAGACAAACAGTATTTTCAAGCCTAAAGCTACCGGAAACATTTTGATAAACGGTACCAAAATAAAGATCGAAGGAAGGCTTAAAAATGCCATCAGCAATGAATTTGGATTTTCCTGTCTTATCATTACAAAAAGTTGCAGTAGTGCAAAAAATGCTGGTATTATAAAATAAGCCGCGCCTTTTAAAAAGAATGCGAGCAAAGCACAAAGCAATAACCAGAAAAATAGCGGAACAACAAATAGATTAGCCTTGTTTTCTATATGACGAAAACGGAAATAGCTAAAAAAGGCGATCAATAAACTTAGTGAAATAAAAGCGGCGATATAATAATAGCCGTTATAGGTGAAATCCTGTTCCATTTCTGAGTATTCCGGGTAGCTGTAAAGGAGGAATTTCCAAAGTAGAAAAACCAATAAGCCAGAAAAGGCCAGGCTCACTATAAAAGGAATAATACTCTTTGAAATTTCTTTTAGCTGAAGGCGGTTTTGTGAAAATCCATAGCTCAGAATAATAAAAAACAAAACAAAAGCGATAATAAGCATTGGGAAGATCCAGGAAAACGGATAACTAATTATTTCCCCGCCCGGAATATTAAAAAACAAGACTTCTTCTTCGGCTTTAACTTCGCCTAATTTTGCATCTTTAAAATAATCGAGTAGAGGCATTAAATAACTTCCTTGATGTGCTAAGGTTTGTTTATCTAAGTTTTCCGGGGTGTCAGTCGCGGTGTGATAATCAAAATGATCGTCTATAAACGCAAAATTATAACCCGGGATATTTCCCTGTTCCCTTAAAACCGTAAGATCGGTATCGTTAGGCAGCATTTTATATACACTGTAAACCAGCGAATTTGAAACGGGAAATTCTGGATTTGCTTTTTTGAAAGAATTAATAAGCCCTGCATTTCCTGAATTTGTTTCCAAAAACATAAAAGAATCGCCATCACTGCCACGGGCTTCAAAATTAAGCGCAAGTTTGGCGTCTTTAGCCCAGGGATGGTCTTTTATAAAAAGTTCGGCGCCATTTAAACCAAGTTCTTCGGCATCGGTAAATAAAATGATGATATCATTTTTATGCTCTTTATTTTCAGCTAAAAATGTGCGGATTCCTTCTAAAATGGTTCCTACACCGCTGCCGGCATCACTGGCGCCCAGGGAAGAATGTGGGTTACTGTCGTAATGCGTCATAATCACCAAAGCTTCACCGTTTCCGTTGCCTTCCAAACGCGCCATGATGTTTTGAGGACGGACTAATACGCCATTTTTATTTAGCGTATAATCTTCGTGAGTTTGTGCCTGTAAGCCCATTTTCTGTAACTGGCCTACAATATAATTTCTTACGCGACTATGTGCTTCAGTTCCCACATAATGAGGTTTTTGGGCAATTGCTTCAACGTGTTTGAAAGCGCGTTGGGTAGAAAAAGTGGTCTCAGGCGCATCTTCGGCTTCAATACTTTTTGGCTGGCTGCTGTAAAAGCTAAACCAAACTGCAATAGCAATAAAAATGAATGAAAAAAAGCGAGGTATATTTTTCAACATAATTCAGAAAAAAACAAAAGGTTTTACAGGACTTAAAGATACTTAAGATTTTAAGGAATAGTAGCGCCTGCCAGTAAGCTTTCAGAATAATTAAATTTTGCCTATATTTAAGTAATTAGTAATCAAAAATTTAGGCTATGGGTATTAAAAGTTTTCAGGGAAAACGGGCTGCGCCGGAAAAGGCGAAAAGCGCTCCAATGTTAGTTAGAGATTATATGAGTACTTCACTTATTACCTTTAAGGAACACGAAAATATTATGGATGTTGCTGAAAAACTTACCAAACACAAAATTTCTGGTGGGTGCGTGGTAGACGATAATAATAAACTTCTGGGCCTTATTTCTGAAGGGGATTGTATGAAACAAATTTCTGACAGCCGGTATTATAATATGCCTTTAGATAATGCCACGGTAGGAAAACGAATGACGTGTAATGTTGATACCATAGACGGGAATATGAACGTGATGGATGCTGCGAAGCTCTTTATTGAAAAACGTTTTAGACGTTTCCCAATTGTAGAGCACGGGAAACTTATTGGGCAAATTAGTCAGAGTGATGTTTTGCGGGCTGCGGTGCGCCTAAAGAGCAATAATTGGCGAGATTAAGGATTTCGATTGCCTCGGTAACGTAGATTTAAATGCTTTGAGGTAATTTGCTTGATTTTAATTATTCAAGCTTTTTGAAAATCTTTGACATTGTTTCAGCATTGATTGCTTCCATATCTATAAGCTTTAAGGATTCTACCATATTAATTGTTGAAGATTTATATTCTTTGAAATGTGGCGTTTCTAGATGAGCTTTATAAGCTTCGTTATCTGCATATATTTCTAATACTCTTATCTCGGTAGGGTTTTCTTTTTGAAACATGGGATAGATAGAAATCACGCCTGGTTCTAACCTAACTGAGGCTTCAGCTTCATATTTTAGAATTTTTATATACTCATCAAGATACTGCTCTTCTATTTTAATCTCAGAAATCCTGATAAGCATTTCATCTGCTGTTGTAGTATTTTTGGTCTTATTTTGGGCGCTACAAGAATAGGATAAAAAGAGAAAGGCTAGAATGGTAAAAACTGATTTTATAAATTTCATTTAGTTTAAATTTTGATCAAATCCACTTTCGGGTAATGCGCTATATTAATTACGTTTTACCAAAGCATAAATTCCATTTTCTAAAGGAAGATATCCCTGGTCGTATACAAAATAATAGACCTTACCGGTTTTGGTTGTATAGATGCTGGTAAAGTATTCAAAATTGAAACCACGAGCGAGTAATTTATTTTTATTAGTCGTGGTTTTTTCGTTTGGATTGAATTCTTCTAAAATCCTATAATTTTTGCGAAGTAGGTTATTGATGTTTCTAACCAGGTTTTTCCTGTCTTTATTAAGGTTATTGTGATGTACATTGCGACAATAATCGCTGCAGAATTTCTTATCTACACGTCCCACAATTTTTTCGCCACATTCTAAACAGGATTTTTGCATAATACTCGATAATCGAGATTTAGATACTCCAGGACTTACCTCGAAATTGATTCTTATTATTTATAACGCCTTGCGAGCTTATTTTAGGGCAGTTTGCTTGCTTTTACAATAAATATAAAGAAAATCCTGAATAATTGCTGAATTTCAGGTTTTTATACTGTTTGTGGAGTTATCTGTTTTTCCGCATTTCTGCTTGCCGCATTGGCATACTATCTATGGTGTTGAATAGTTTTTCTACGGAAAGGACTTCTGTTTGATCCAGTTTTTCCCCACCGTCCAAACCAATAAGTATTATCCTGAAACCGCTTTTTTCAGCTTTATATTTCTGAAAAAGCTCAGAAGAAGTTTTCCAGTTCTCTTCTTCAAATCCGGTCGTATATTTTTCAGGCAAGATTTGGTAGATTACCAGTTTTCGCTCTTTTAAGCCTTGTTGGTGTTTTTGCAGTTCGGTAAGTTGTTGTTGAAATGTTTCGTTTTCCTCTTCGGCAATAATTAATACCAATCTGTCTTCCCATTGGTGTTTAGACAGGTCTTGCGCGTTTAAATTCATAGCAAAAGAGAAAATTAGTATAAGGAAACTTATTGTTTTTAGCATATTCTAAAATACAAAAAATCTACTATACCTTTAGTCTAAGTGTTTCGGCACGAGCCATAAAAGAATCTTTTAGGCGTTCAATTTTAGGATTCATCGTAGAGGCAAAAACGAGGTATTGACATTTTGTAATATGCTGCGGTATTCTAATCAGATCGTTATAATCGCTGTTTTTGGTTAAGAATTCGGCGTCTTCAACCGCAAGGATTTTTAACTGACTCACATTAATACCGGTAATTTTAAAAAGCTTGAATAACTTTTTTGGGGTAGCGATCACAATATCTACACCATCATAAATATCATCTTTTTGTTTGTCTATAGCTGGTGCATCGTGAGCGCTATACACACGCAAGTTCATATATTTTGTGAATTTGTTGAATTCTTCCTCCAGCGCCAGGGCAGCTTCTTTGTCCTGCACAAAAATAAGTGCTCTGGGAGCATCTTCGAAAGCTGCACTTTCCAATTTCTGAATTGTGCTAATTACCAGGGCGGTAGTTTTTCCTGAGCCTTCAGGAGCAACGATAAAAAGATCTCTTCCGCTTTTAATTTTGGGTAAAATTTGTTTCTGAAATGGAAGCGGATTTTTAATTTCCAGTCTTTCTAAAGCTTCTTTAAGCGGAATATTCAGTTTTTTAAACGACATACGATTTATTATTAGAGCTTTTGATTTTTTTAATCGTTGAACAAGGGACCAAAAGCTTCTGAAGTTTGCAAAGATAGCTTTCCCTATACTTAAGAGCTACAATTTATGGATAAAGCTTAATAATCAAATCCAATTTAGATTTTCTACACTACGATTATCTTTTACATCACCCGTATGTTTAGTAGTGGCCGGTTCAAAAAGCAATATCCAGGCTTCTTCTGATGCTACTGGGTTGTGCTCAACTCCTTTTGGAACGATATACATTTCGCCTTCACTTAGATTAATGGTCTTGTCACGAAATTCAATCTTCAGGCTTCCTTTGATAACCAGGAACATTTCATCTTCGTCTTTGTGATCGTGCCAAACAAATTCTCCCTTTAATTTGGCTAATTTCACCTGTTGCCCATTGAGCTCGCCAATAATTTTAGGGGTCCAATGTTCATTAAAAAGCTCAAATTTATCTTTTAGGTTCACTTTCTCAGGCTTCATAATTGTTTAGTTAACTAATCAAAAATAAGAAAATTGCGATTAGCTTTTTATGAGTTCTGGTAATTTATCCTCAATGGGGACACCTTTAATTCCTTCCTTGTTTTTTAAATAAGCCTCAATTTCGTTATCGCTCATTTGGTAAGTTTCTTTGAGACCATCAATAATTATTTTTAGATAGAATTCGTGAGGTGGGTTTATTTCATCTTTTAAATAATCTTCATTCGTAAAAGTGAAGATAGGAGAGTCTTCATCTTCTCCCAGGTAAATAATCTTCCCGTACCACGAATTGTTTTTCATATCCAGGCTACGGTTTTTAATTACTTGTTGAAGATCTATATCAAAATCACCTTCCAGTTTAATTTCCTGTTGCACTAGGTCCACAAATTGCTGTTGGGTGATGAGGTACATTCTCCCGAGGGTTTCTATACTTTTATCGAAGCTTGATCGGATAAACCCGGCGCCACCACCACTCCAGGTTTCGGAGGATTTAGCGAAGTAGAGTTCTCCATTAATAGTAATACTTTTAGATTTTTTTGGAAGCGTTTTATTGGTGCAACCGGGATAAACGCGTTTGGCATTTGCCGGGCGACCACCACTAATATAACAGCTAAAACGCTCTTTTAATAAATTAGAACCGTAACAGGCATACCAAACTTTGGATTCTTCTTGGGGCATTTTTTTTCTACAAGAAAGGCTTTCTTATAGAGAATAACAACCAGAATACATAAAATTGACTTTGCATCAGGTAGTAAAGTTTACAAACGTTTACAAACGTCTTTAAACGTAAACAAATAATTACCAACCGATTAATGGTGAATTCCAGCGCTATGTTTGTACCGTTGAAATGAACTAACGATTTTCAGCTTTTTAAATTAATACGTTATGAGCACTATTAGAAACAAAGTACAGTTGATCGGGAATGTGGGAAGAGAGCCTGAGATCGTAAACCTGGAGTCTGGTAAAAAACTGGCGAAATTCTCGGTAGCTACCAATGAAAATTACAAGAATGGAAACGGCGAGCGTGTAACCGATACCCAATGGCATAATATTGTGGCCTGGGGCAAAACCGCAGAGCTGGTAGAGAAATATGTAAATAAAGGGAAAGAAGTTGGAGTAGAAGGAAAGCTTACCAGCCGCAGTTGGGATGATAAAGATGGAACAAAGCGCTATATAACCGAGGTGGTTTGCAATGAGCTACTCTTATTAGGTCAAAAATAGATCTCTCGGGCCAGCCTATAGGTGTTTGCGTGAGCTTCAATAATCACTCTTATCTCTTTAGAATATCCGCCGCCCATACTGCATTGCACCGGGATGTTTAGATCGTGACAGGTTTGCAAAACGAACCTGTCTCTTTCTTTACAGCCATTAACTGTGCAGGAGAGTCGGCCGAGTTTATCGGTTTCTAAAATATCCACACCACTTAGGTAAAAGATAAAATCAGGTTTCTGTTTTTCAATTAGATCGGGTAAAGTTTCTTTTAATAGTTTTAAATATTGGTCATCGCCACTGCCATCAGGTACTTCAATATCGAGGTCTGATTGTTCTTTTTTGAAGGGGTAGTTTCCTTTACCGTGCATAGAAAAGGTGAAAACCGAAGAATCATTCTGAAAAATCTCAGCGGTACCATTTCCCTGATGAACGTCCAGGTCTACGATAAGGATCTTTTCGGCTAATTTTTTTTGCTGAAGATACCTGGCAGCAATCGCCTGGTCATTGAGCAAGCAAAAAGCTTCTGCACGATTGGTATATGCGTGATGCGTGCCACCGGCAATATTAAAAGAAATCCCATTTTCCAGGGAATAATGTACGGCTTTCATCGTACCATCGGCAATAATCATTTCTCGTTTTACCAAAGCTTCAGAAAGTGGAAATCCACTTCTTCTAATTTCTTTTTTGCTGAGTTTTAAATCGCGTAATCGTTCAAAATAACCAGCATCGTGAACATTGAGAATGTGTTTTTCATCTGGAAAGTCTGGTTCAAAAAAATTGTCTTCACTACAAGTTCCTTCATGAAGTAATTGCCTGGGTAGAAGCTCATATTTCTCCATCGGGAAACGGTGACCTTCGGGTAAAGGATGTTTATAGATGGGATGGTAAGCGATTTTGAGCATTTTGAGATTTTACGAGACTGCGCGAAAAGTTAAATTTTCGTCAAGCTGAACTTGTTTCAGCTTCTAACATGTCCTACCCTCGAACTTAGATCCTGAAATAAATTCAGGATGACGTTTTCAATTACTTTAAAGAGAATTTTATTTACACCTCAATAGACCAGCTAAAAACTAATTTATGGTAGTTCCCGGTTCTACACCATCTTCATCTGGATTTACGAAAACCAATTTTCCAGCTGCATTCTCGGTCATTAAGATCATTCCCTCGCTTTCTACACCACGCAGTTTTCTTGGGGCTAAATTGGCTAAAACCGTTACTTTTTTGCCTATAATTTCTTCAGCTTTGTAATGTTCAGCGATTCCCGAAACTACTGTTCTTTGATCTAAACCGGTGTCAACTTTTATCACCATTAATTTCTTAGTTTTTGGCATCTTATGGGCTTGAATAATAGTCCCAACGCGCAAATCCATTTTGGTGAAATCCTCGAAAGTTGCAGTTTCCTTTTGCGGCTCTACCACTTTATCCTCGGCAGCATTAGCTGTTTTTGTAGCTTCCAATTTCTCTAATTGTTGTTGGATTTGGGCATCTTCTATTTTGCTGAAAAGTAATTCTGCTTTCCAAATTTGATGACCTGCCGGGAGTAATGAATCGCGGGTAGCAATCTTATCCCATTGCGAATATTCTTCACCGGAAAGTTTATTTTCAGCATCGGTGAAGTTCAGCATTTTTTGAAGTTTTGCTGAAGAAAATGGTAAAAATGGTTCGCTTAAAGTAGCCAGTGCCGAAGCGATTTGTAAAGCCACGTACATCACTGTTTTTACACGTTCTTCATCGGTTTTAATCAATTTCCAGGGCTCTTCGTCAGCCAGATATTTATTTCCTAAGCGAGCCAAATTCATTAATTCGCCTTGCGCTTCGCGGAACCTGTATTTTTCAATAGAACTTGCAATAACCGCCGGATAAGCTTTTAGCTCAGCAATAGTTTGCTCGTCAACTTCAGAATAATCATTAGGTTTCGGAACAATTCCGGAGTAATATTTATTGGTAAGTACAACTACCCGGTTTATGAAGTTTCCAAAAACGGCAACCAACTCATTATTATTCCTGGCCTGGAAATCTTTCCAGGTAAAATCGTTGTCTTTAGCTTCAGGTGCATTTGCGGTTAATACATAACGCAATACATCCTGCTGATCTGGAAAATCCTCAAGATATTCGTGCAGCCAAACTGCCCAGTTTTTTGAGGTAGATAATTTTTTTCCTTCCAGGTTAAGAAATTCGTTCGCAGGAACATTTTCCGGCAAAATGTATTCGCCGTGTGCTTTTAGCATCACCGGGAAAATAATACAGTGAAATACAATATTATCTTTTCCTATAAAGTGAACTAGTTTAGTGTTCTCGTCTTTCCAGTAAGGTTCCCAGTCTTTGCCTTCGCGCTCGGCCCATTCTTTGGTAGAAGATATGTAGCCAATAGGCGCATCAAACCAAACATAAAGCACTTTGCCATCGCCGCCTTCAACAGGAACGGGAATTCCCCAGTCTAAATCGCGGGTTACGGCACGGGCTCGCAAACCATCGTTTAACCAGGATTTCACCTGTCCGTGTACATTGCTCTTCCAGTCGTGGGCGTGGCCTTTTACGATCCACTCATCCAGCCATTCCTGGTATTGATCTAAAGGTAAAAACCAGTGACGTGTTTCTTTTAAAGTGGGTACTTCTCCGGTAATTGCCGATTTTGGATTAATAAGATCTGTGGCGTTTAGCGAAGTTCCGCAGCTTTCACACTGGTCGCCATAGGCTTCCTCGTTTCCGCATTTTGGACAGGTTCCTGTTACAAACCTATCGGCCAGGAATTGTCCTGCTTTTTCGTCGTAAAGTTGTTGCGTAGTCTCTTCAATGAATTTTCCGTCTTCATACATTTTTTTAAAAAATGCCGACGCGGTATCATGATGTACTTTGGCTGAGGTCCTGGAATAATTATCGAAAGAAACCCCAAAATCTTCGAAAGATTTCCTGATAATTCCATCGTATTTATCTACGATATCCTGCGGGGTAACACCTTCTTTCTTTGCTTTTATGGTAATAGGTACTCCGTGCTCATCACTTCCGCAAACAAAAGCCACGTCATTGCCCTGCATTCGTAAATATCGGGCATAAATATCGGCTGGAACATAAACACCTGCAAGATGCCCAATATGTATGGGGCCGTTGGTGTATGGTAATGCTGCGGTAATCGTGTATCGCTGTGGAGTATTGCTCATTTATCTTAAAATTTATTGAAGCCGCAAAGGTAAGCAACTCCTTAAAAATACGCGTTAAATTCTTGTAAAACACAGGGAGACTAAGGTAAATGTTCCTCATTTTAGCCTAGAAATCTATTTCTAATATTTAACCAAATGAAAAAAATAAGCTTAATAATTTTTGTTCTTAGTCTAGTGTCCTGCGGAAGTTCTAATAATAAAATGTCTAAGGATAAATTTGTGGTTGAAAACCTTACAAATTATGATGCAGAAGATCTAGCTGAAACTTTTCCAGAAGCAAATATTCAGGAAGACACCGGTATGTTTGAAGAAGGCACTGTAGAAAGGGCCTATACCATCATCTATCCCAATACTCCGGATGAACTACATATTACCTGGAAAAGTGAAGAGCGCGAGGAAATTTTTGATATACGATTTTCAGAAAATGGAAAATGGAAATCTGCCAAAGGAATTGAAATTGGAACTTCTTATGAAGCTTTGAATCAACTAAATGAAAAGCAAGTCTCATTTTACGGATTTGGTTGGGATTATGGCGGCGCAGTCATGTGGAATGACGGGAAATTTGAAAAATCTAATTTAAGAGTGTTTCTATCTCCCGAAGGTGAAATAGATGATAAATTTTATGGAGACCGAATTATTGAAGCTAGCGAAG
The DNA here is from genome assembly GCF_900168265.1 of Salegentibacter salarius. Classification (GTDB taxonomy): domain Bacteria; phylum Bacteroidota; class Bacteroidia; order Flavobacteriales; family Flavobacteriaceae; genus Salegentibacter; species Salegentibacter salarius. The sequence goes on from NZ_FVZF01000011.1 coordinate 87,821, forward strand.
AAGAAACTGCAAACCTGGATTTAAAAGTGAAAAGTATAATGCTTATCAATTAGGTGCTTTTTACGGGAAATCCCCCGGTTTATGAAGTTTTAATAAAGCCTAAATTCGATTATGGCTCAGCATAATACTTTGGGGGAATTGGGTGAACGCCTCGCTGTGGAACATCTTTTAAAAAAGGGCTATGAAATTTTAGCTAAAAATTATGTGTATAATAAAGCGGAAATAGACATTTTAGCACGAAAGCATAAAACCCTAGTGGTAGTAGAAGTGAAAACGAGAAGCACACCCGATTTTGGGGACCCGCAAAGTTTTGTAAAGCCTAAACAAATTCGGCAGCTCGTAAAAGCTGCCGATTTTTTTTTAAACGATCACCAATTAGACCTGGAAGTAAGGTTTGATATCGTTGCGATAATCAAGAATAAAGCCGGCATTCAGGTAGAACACCTGGAAGATGCTTTTCTTCATTTCTAGTCTACATTTATATAGCTCTATTTAACATTATCGAATTTAAGGTTAGAGCTCTATTCCCAATTGCTCAAACAAAAAATAGTACTCATACAAAGTCTTATCGTGAGAATCTTGTTTTTTCAATGCCCCGCCATGGCCAGATCCCGGCGTAATATATAGATGGTAAAGCGCAGAAGGATCTCCTAGCTCCTGTAGTTTAGCAAGAAACTTATAAGAATGGTGGGGTGGTACTCGATCATCGGTATCTCCGGTAATCAAAAGGGTGTTAGGGTATCTCTTCCCTTCAGTTATATTATGAAGTGGAGAGTAGGATTTTAAATTTCTATAATCCTCTAAGTTTTCCGGGGTTCCAAATTCTTTTAGGTTTGTATTCATGCCACCAACTGTAAATAAATTAAACCTAAGCATATCATATGGGCCTGCTTCCGCAATAACTGCTTTAAAAAGTTCGGGTCTTTGTGTAGCAGCAGCTTCTACCAGTAATGCGCCATGGGAACCTCCTTTAATAACAAGTTTTTCTGAAGAGGTATAGTTGTTTTTTATTAAATATTCTCCTGCAGCGATGAAATCGTCTATGGCATTCTGTTTTTTTAATCGCCGGCCTGCTAATGCCCAATCACTCCCATTGGCACCCCCGCCTCTTATATTGGGAACAGCCAGGATACCACCGTGAGCCAATAAAAGTCCTGTAGCATAGCTAAAAGAAGGCTCTACAGTTGTTCCATAACCTCCATAACCATACATTAGCACAGGATTACTTCCATCTAGAACGGTTTCTTTATCACAAGTGATGTACATGTTTATCTCTGTGCCATCTTTTGAAGTATAAGTAACATATCTGGTTTCCAGACTATTAATGTCATAGGGCACCGAAATAGATTCAGAAGGTTTAAATTCAAGATTATCAAGATCTAGTTGGTACCAGGTGGAAGGGTGAAAAAAAGAACTTATACTAAACTTGGTGGTCCTGGCATCATCATTAAGTTCGTAGAAATGATTTAATTTCTTACCCTTCGGGAAATCTATTTTCCGAAGCAACTCACCTTTTAAATTAAAAATTAGAGCGATGTTTTGTCCCTCATTACGATAGATACACGCAAGTTTATCTTTACCCAATTTAAGTACGTATTGAAGGTCAATATCATATTCAGGGATGAACTCACTCAATTTATTAGGCGTGTTTAAATTAGCAAGAAGTACTTTGCCTTTGGGAGCTCCTATAGTAGTCTTTAGGAAAACAGAATCACCTTTAATATGTTTAATACTTAGTTCTACGTTTTCTTCTGCGGGATAAACCAGAAACCTTCTTGGTTGAAAATTTTCTTTGTTAAGATCTGCAATAGATATAGCATTATACCAGGTGCCCTGGGAATTTATATGATGGAATAATTTTAAGTTTTTCTCGTGAATATCATACCAAAAATTATAGGTGCCACTGGTATCCGGATTTTTGTATATAGGTTCCGGGTTCGCTGTAGCGTTATTTATGGAAAGACGGTATAATGTCTTATGGGTTGGGGTGTCTAATAATTCTCTACCTTCTTTAGGTTTTTTATAGGCGGTATAATATAATTCACGGCCGTCCCACTCCAAATTTGTACTTGTTCTAATGTTCTTAATCGTGTATGGAAATTTTGATCCCGTGGTGAGATCATAAATATGTCCCTGGGCCCAGTCGCTACCGTTTACCGAAATAGCCACAGCTATTAAGTTTTCACTTTCATTGATGCTTGTATTTCCGTAAAGAACACGTTCCTCTTTACTACTTATAATATCTTTTCCACTAATTAGTTTTTTCCAGTTTTGTTGATCTTTCAATTTATATAAAAGGTCCATAGAACCTGTATAAGGATTCCAGTCTTCTTTAGTTTCAAACTTATCTTCAAATTTTGGATCCTTTTTTATATGATCTTCGGTTTTTTCCCTCCGAACTCTATACATGGTTGCAATTTGAGCTCTAAGATCCCAGTAATTGGTTTGTTTCTTTGATTGTGCCCTGGTAAATCTAGCCTGTTCTTCCAGCCATTCCTTTAATTGCTCATCATTAGAATTTTCCATATACTGATAGGGATCTTCAATCACCTCTTCAAAATAGGTGTTTGTTGTAGCTTCTTTGGGGGCCTTTGGGTAATCATATTCATTTTGACAAAATGTGGTTATTCCTGAAAAAAGGAATAAGAGGATAGTGAAATTTCTCATTACGGCAATAAAAACTTGAATTAGGAGAAGTAAATTAGGGAGTTTACTCTTAGATTGTAAAATTTTTGTTAAAATTAATAATTTTCAGGAAAGTCTGAAATCTTAGGAAAGAAATTTACAATAAAACTTCTGATGCTCTCCCGAGATGAATCTCTTGAGTTAATAGTTATTTCGAATTTTTGAGGTTGAGTTTCCATAATCTAAAACTACTTTATAAAAAAGAGGCCGTCTGAAAAGGCAGCCTTTTTTGTTGTATTATTTTCTGGTTTTTAGTATTTTCATGTAATGAAAGCCAAAGCAGTATTTAAGACCTATGACCAGTCGCAGTTAAGTCTTTTACCTCCCAGTTATGATGATCTGGTCCCTGCCCATCATCCCGTTAGGATCGTCAATACGATTATTGATCAAATCGACATCGCTGACCTGGAGCGAAGTTATAAAGGAGGAGGTACCTCCAGTTACCATCCCCGGATGTTGCTCAAGGTGACCATCTATGCGTACCTTCGCAATATGTATTCCTCTCGTAAAATTGAGCAGG
>NZ_FVZF01000044.1 GCF_900168265.1 Salegentibacter salarius
AATTTAAACTATGTGCGTTTTTTTCTAAACCTGATTTTTCCTACAGAAAAAATCATTACCTGTAAGCAGCACAGTTTTTATACGGGACGTTGGCAATAATGCAAAACCTCCGAACTTAAAATCAAAATATATGAAAGATTCCTATGATAAATCTATCCAATTAGTTTGTATAACTTGTGGAGATTCAAACTTTGAATACAACGATGAAAAAACTTGGATAAAGTGCAACCGTTGCGAACGAGAATATAATGGAGGTTACGACGAATTAGTTGAATTAAATCAAGAGAAGATAAATAACGAACTTGAGGAAACTCAACAGGAAATCAGAAAGGATTTACAAGAAGATTTAAATAAAATGTTCAAAGACACTTTTAAGAATATAAAACTAAAATAATATGGCGATAGCCGGATTACTTATTTCCCTTTTAGCACTCGGATTTTCCTTATTTACATATATCAAACACGATTCAAAAATTAAAAAGCAATCTGCTTTAATTAATGAATACGAAATTGAAAAAATAAAGGACGAAAAAATAAAATCCAAAAAAGCCATTATTGAAGGTAATGTGGTTAAAGACAATAAAGGAAATAGGAATTTAAAAATTTACAACCGAGGTAAATCCGTTGCAAAAGATGTCACGGTAAAGATTCCCGATGTAAAAGGAATAATGAAAGGTTCTAACCCTACTCCTATTGAAATACGCCCCCAACAAGGAATAGAAATAGATTTCTTTGTAACAATGGGAGCGCCGGACCTCTTGACCGTTGAATATTATTGGAAGGACGATTTTAGCTCCGACAACTCTGATACACAAACTTTCCAATTATAAACCAAAAAAGCACTATTGCCAACACTGTATAAAAAAAATGCTCAAGTCTGTTTCAATTCGAAACTCCGTGCTTGCTTGCAACGCCTGATCGTCCTGCGGACAATCAAGCTCGCCAGCTAGCACTATTTTTTATACGGGACGTTGTGCAAAATTGAAATGAAAATATGACCAAAAAAATTCTGTTCTTACTCTTAATTCTAGCTTCTTCAGTTAATGCTCAAAACCCTGAAAGGATTAATCCTGACTCACTAAATGTATATAGTGAAATTACAGAACTGCAAAAAACAGTTGGAAGTTTAGAAAAAGAATTAGAAAATCAAGAAAAAATAAATAACAGATCTTATTCAAGTATTTCAAATCAGATTAGTGCAGCTTCTTGGAATCTGACAATCTTTGGAATCTTGTTCGGTGTAGCTGCTTTATTCATAGGTGTGTATGTAACATATATTGAAAGAAAAATCATTGATTTAAAGGATAAAAATGAAACCCTACTAGAAAAAACTTTAAAAACTAAAGAAGAGGTAGTTGCGATCAATGATAATATCAACAACAATTTAAACAAGATTTTCTTAAAAATAAGAAGAGAAGAAACAATTCATATTTTAAAAAGACTAACAAAAATTCCAGAAGATATAGGAAACTTTACACAACAACTACTTTCTAGAGAATTAGAAAGAGACGACTTTAATTATTTAAAAGAGGCTTACAAAAATTTAGGACCAAAACCACAACCTGATGAAGATAGTTGGATTAAACTGGATTTAAGTCATCACGGTAGTTATCAATTAGTATTCTTTCAGCACTTCCTAGACTTAGCATTAAAAGATGAAATCATCGGACCACATATGGCTGATAAATATGAATCTGCAATAAAAAGTTCTTTTAAAAATGATATGATAAAGTCAACAGAGGACTTTTCTAGAGCCCTTGTAGATTTAGGTCTGGAAAATCGTAAAAATGATATTAATAAATATTTTGAAGGACTTAGTAAATCGGATTTTAAAAATAATTCCGATATAATGAATATTTTATTGAATAGTTTACAAAGTCGTGAGAATCAGTTTAAATTATTCAATTTAATTGAAGATGAAGATCATACTTTACCTTCAAAATTGTTATATGCTAGAATTTTAAAAAAGAAATATAAGGATTCCAAATTAACGGAATCCGAAAAAATCACATTAGAGAATGTTGATGAGCTAATAGTAAGATTTGAAAAGTCTCAAGAAGCAAAAGAAAAAACGTGACTAAATAGTAAAATCAACTTTGCACAACAGCATATAAAAACAATGCTAAAGCCTGTGCCAAATCGAAAATTCTGTGCTTGCTTGTTGCGCCTGATTTTCCTACGGAAAATCAAGCTCACCATCGCACAGTTTTTATACGAGACGTTGTGTGTAAGTGTGAAAAAGTCTAACTTAATTTAAAACTATGGATATGAAAACAAAATCGAATTTTAAAACTGCAATTCTGAATTTATTT
>NZ_FVZF01000045.1 GCF_900168265.1 Salegentibacter salarius
ATAGATATGCGAAAAGTAAAACAGATTTTTAGGTTGTACAGCCAGGGCGTCAGTAAACGCCAGATAAGTTCGAGGCTGGGTTTATCACGTAACACCATCACTAAGTACATCGCCTTTTTTCAGCGTTATCAGTTTACAAGCTACGAGGTCTCTGCAATGACTCTTGAAGAGTTACACAAGCTTTTTAAGTCAGATCAAAAGCCAAAGAGCGCTCAGTTGTTGACTCTGGAGAAATACTTTCCCTATTTTGATAAGGAACTGCGTAAGACGGGAGTAACCAGGCAACTGCTCTGGCAGGAGTATTATGCGAAACATCCTGATGGCTATAAGCTATCTCAGTTCAAATACTGGTACCACCAGTGGACTAAAGAAGTATCACCGGTGATGCACCTTACTCATAAAGCAGGCGATAAGCTGTTCATTGATTACACAGGCAAGAAACTTAGCATTGTGGATCGCCACACCGGAGAACTGCAGGACCTGGAAGTTTTTGTGTGCGTTTTGGGTAGTAGCCAATACACTTATGTGGAAGCCTCGCCAAGCCAAAAGAAAGAAGATTTTATACGTAGCGTGGAGAATGCACTTTGGTTTTATGGTGGAGTACCCAACGCTCTGGTACCTGATAACCTGAAATCCGCGGTAACCAAAGGGAGCCGTTATGAACCCAAGGTCAATGAGACCTTCTCTGATTTTGCGGAATATTATGAAACCGCCATACTGCCCACAAGAACATATAAACCCAGGGATAAGGCCATCGTAGAGAACGCTGTACGGATAATATATACCAGGGTATTTGCACCGCTACGCCACCAGACCTTCCATAGCGTGCCAGACATCAATAAGGCCATACTTGAACTTCTGAAAACACATAATGAAATGTCCTTCCGGGGAAGAGAGTACTCCCGCCGTTCTTTATTCGACGAGGTGGAGAAACAGGAATTAAAATCTCTGCCCTTAAAGCGATATGAGATAAAAGCCTATGCCAATGGTACCGTGCACAAGAACAGTCACATCTATTTTAGTAAAGACAAGCATTACTATAGCGTACCCTACCAGCATATAGGGAAACGTATCAAAATCATCTACTCCGATAGCCTGGTGGAGATATTCTATAAATTTGAACGACTGGCTGCACATCAAAGAGAGAAAAAGAAATACGCCTACACTACGGTTAAGGAACACATGCCATCACACCATAGGTTTGTAAGTGAATGGAGCTCTGAAAAATTTATCGCCTGGGCAGCTCATATCGGAATACACTGTAAAGCGTATATCATTGAAATACTGGATAAAAAACAACATCCGGAACAATCCTATAAATCCTGTTTAGGTATACTACACCTGGCAAAGAAGGTAGGAAACCTGCGCCTGGATAATGCTTGTAAAAGAGCTTCTGATTACGGGGCATATAATTACAACATTATTGATCGCATCCTTAAAAAAGGCTGGGATAATCTCGATGAAAACCTCGAAGAGGAAATAGTCTTGCCCGATCACAAGAACATCCGGGGAGGCCATTACTACAAATAGAAAGAAACCATTAAAACCAAGTATATGAATACGCAAACCTTAGAACAAATGAAACAATTAAGGCTCCACGGCATGATCAGGGCCTTTAGCTCCAGTTTATCCCCGCAGAGCGTGGATTACACTAATGATGAACTTATAGCTTATCTCATTCAGTCTGAATGGGACGATCGCCAGAACCGAAAGGTAGAACGCCTAACTAAAACAGCCCGCTTCAGGTATAGCGCCGTTATGGAAAATATCGATTATACTCACGACCGGAATATCGATAGAAACCAAATACAACGTTTTGCAACCTGCGACTTTATAACACAAAAGGATAATATTTTAATCACAGGCAGCACCGGGGCAGGAAAAAGTTATATGGCATCCGCCATAGGCCATCAGGCCTGCTCATTAGGCTTTAAAACGATGTACTTCAACACTTCTAAACTCTTTACTATGCTTAAAACATCCAAGGCTGATGGCTCTTATTTAAAGCAGGTAAACAAGATAGAAAAACAGGATCTACTCATACTTGATGACTTTGGACTTAAAGGTCTGGATAATATTAACAGACACTCCCTGATGGAAATTATTGAAGATAGGCACGGAAAAAAATCTACTATAATAGCCTCCCAGTTACCGGTAGAGGCCTGGCACGAGATTATCGGAGAACAGACCATTGCAGACGCCATACTGGATCGTTTAGTTCATACCGCTCACAGAATAGATATCAAGGGGGAATCAATGAGGAAAAAACTTAAAAATAAATAGTAAATTTAACCA
>NZ_FVZF01000041.1 GCF_900168265.1 Salegentibacter salarius
TCGCGGTGGATGATTCCGAGGAAACTCAGGAAGATGTGCCGGTAACTATCTCCGTCCTGGAAAACGATTCTGATCCGGATAATGATCCACTTAAAATTACAGAAACCACTAGCCCAGCAAATGGTTCTGTAATAGTGAATACCGATGGTACTATTACCTATACTCCGAATGAGAATTTCAACGGAAACGATTCTTTCCAATACACCATCACCGATGGAAATGAAGGATTCGATACCGCTACTGTTACGATCAACATCGGTAGTGTGAACGATGCACCAATCGCGGTGGATGATTCCGAAGAAACTGATCAGGATACCCTGGTGATCGTATCTGTTCTTGATAATGATTCAGATATTGATGGTGATGCCTTAACTATTACCAATGCAACTAAACCAGGAAATGGAACTGTTGTTATTAATGATAATGGAACCATCACTTATTCTCCGGATGATAGCTTTGTAGGAACAGATAGTTTTGAATACAGCATAACAGACGGTAATGGCGCATTTGATTCAGCGATCGTAACGATAACAATTATTGATACGGAAGGACCAGTCATCGCCTGTCCAGATACGATGAACCTGAATAATAACCCTGGTACCTGTGGAGCTATTGTTGAATTTAGCATACCTGAGTTCAGTGACAATTCCAATTCTGCCACTATAGAACAAACGGGTGGATTGGAGCCAGGACAAATTTTCCCGATTGGTACCACGACTATCATTTTCACAGCTACAGATGCTGCAGGTAATACTACGATCTGTAGTTTTGATGTAATCGTAAAGGATAATGAAGCACCTGTAGTGGAAGAAATGACCGATCTTGTAGTGAACAATGACCCTTCACTATGTGGAGCAGTTGTAAATTATCAGTCAATTAGTGCTACTGATAATTGCGAAATTGATAGCATGTTCATTACGGAAGGTTTAGAATCTGGTTCAGAATTCCCGGTGGGAACTACTACCGTGACTTATACCGTGACAGATATTTATGGAAATCCTTCCACTGAAAGCTTTACGGTTACCGTAATAGATAATGAAGCTCCTGCAATAAGCTGCCCGGAAAGCGTTACGGTAAGTACAGAAACAGGCGTTTCTTACGCGGTTGTGAATTTCCAGGATGCTACTGCAACCGATAATTGCGAGGTAAGTGTTGAGCAAACCGGTGGATCTACTTCTGGTTCTCAGTTTCTAATTGGAACGAACACTGTAACTTTTACTGCTACCGATGCTTCTGGAAATACTACTCAATGTAGCTTTGATATCATCGTTGAAGATACTGAAGATCCAACTTTAGAATGCCCGTCAGACATTGTAAGAAGTACTGATAGCGGAATTTGCGGGGCTATTGTAGAATTTGAAACTCCAGAAGGTTTCGATAATTCGGGTAATGTAACTGTAGAACAAACCGCGGGTCTGTCTTCAGGAGAAGTATTCCCTGTGGGAACTACCACTATAACATTTACTACTTCTGATGAAGCTGGGAATACCGCAAATTGCAGCTTTGAAATAAGTGTAGTTGATGATGAAGCTCCGGTTATTGAAGATAAAAATGATATCACGCTAAATACCCATCCTGATTTATGCGGTGCTATTGTAGACTACGCTATTCCTTCTGCAACTGATGATTGCGGATTAGAAAGTATAGAACTTACTAAAGGTTTGACTCCTGGGTCTGAATTTCCATTAGGAGAAACCACAGTAACCTATACCGCAATTGATGTGAATGGTAATTCGATTAATTCCAGCTTTACAGTTACTGTTGTCGATAATGAAGCTCCGGTGATTGCCTGTCCGGAAGATATTCAATTAAACGTTGAGTTTGGAACTGAGACTGTAGTAGTGAATTATGCTTCTATTTCAGCTACAGATAATTGTTCAGAAACGAGTATAGAATTAATTGAAGGTTATGCGTCTGGGGAAGAATTTCCAATAGGAGAAACTATTGTGACTTATGAAGTTACTGATGCTTCAGGAAATACGGCCAGCTGTTCTTTTACAGTTAGTGTAGAAGAAGAGCCGGAAGAAACTCCGCCTGCACCAACTGCTCCTCAAGTCGATTTAATTCAGCCAGATTGTGTTACACCAACCGGAGTAATCCTGATTAATATTGAAGCTGGACTTACCTATAGTATCGACGGTGAAAACTATTTAGCAGTAGAGGAATTTACAGAGCTTGAACCGGGAACCTACCAGGTAACCGCAAAAGATGAGTTTGATCAAATTTCAGAAGCTACCATAGTAACCTTAGAAGAACCGATAGCCAGTGAGATTGAAACCAGTACAATTAGTCTTTGTATAGACGACTCTACTTTTGATCTTTTTGAACTGCTGCAAGGCGAATATGACACTTCGGGAGTTTGGGTAGATACCGAAGAAACAGGAGCATTAGCCCAGGGCTTTGTTGACCCGGCAATGTTATCAATAGGCACCTATACTTTTGAATATCAACTAAACAACGGTATTTGTAATTCTACCACAGAGGTTACTGTTTCTATAAACGATGATTGTATAGTATTACCTTGTAGCCTGGAAGATATACAATCGAGTATTTCTAAAGCCGTAACTCCAAATGGTGATAATCGTAATGATTATTTCACCATAGATTTTGCTAGTGAATGTGGATTCACTTACGACCTGATGATCTTTAATCGATGGGGTAATAAAATTTATGAAGCCACAAACTATCAAAACGATTGGGATGGCTATTCTACAAATTCGGCAACAAGTTCTAATCAATTACCATCAGGAACATACTTCTATATTCTGGAAATTAGAAATAGCGGCTTTGACCCAATACAAGGTTACATCTATTTAGGAACAAAATAAAAACAGAAAACTATGAAATACTTATACCTACTCCTTTTCTGTCTTATGTTTTCCATATCTGGTTCAGCGCAGCAATTGCCGCAGTTCACCCAGTATATGTATAATACCATATCTATTAATCCTGCTTATGCCGGGAGCAGGGACGGGTTCTCTATAACTGCTTTAAATCGTAACCAGTGGGCCGGAGTTAGCGGAGCACCAAATACGCAAACGCTCTCTATACATTCCCCACTTACTAACGATAAAGTAGGTCTTGGGCTTTCGATTATTAACGATAAAACCGGTTATGAGAATTATACCTATGCTTACGGAGATTTTGCCTATCGCTTAGATTTCAGCAATAATATCTCTCTGGCAATGGGTTTAAAAGCCGGGATGAGTTATTACAACTTAGATCAGGAATTATTTACCGATCAGCAGGTTTTGAATGATCCATTCTTTGAGGATAGGTTTAATAAATGGACTCCCAATTTTGGGATTGGTTTCTATCTTTCTTCCCAAAAATGGTATGTGGGCGCATCTGCTCCTAAGCTAATCAACAACAACAATCACGAGTATAGTGAGTTTTTAGCCATGGAACAGATTCATTATTATCTTACCGGGGGATATGTTTTTGATTTAAATGAGAACCTGAAATTCAGACCTACTTCTTTGCTAAAAATGACTAGCGGCGCCCCGCTTTCTGTAGATTTCTCAGGAACAATGATCTTTAATGAGAAATTTTACCTGGGAGCCAACTGGCGAATAGATGACGCTCTGGGCGCTTTTCTGGATGTAGAACTTTTTGACGGGTTTAGAGCTGGTTATGCCTACGAATATTCAATCTCAGACATTAGACCCTACACTTCTGGATCTCATGAGATCTTACTTATTTATGAGTTCAGATTCCAGAAAACCCGTTATAAATCACCTCGATTCTTCTAAATTAAACGCTGCTAATTATGAAAAAACTATACTATTTAAGCCTATTTTTCTTCGTGTTTAGCATCTCGCTACAGGCACAATACGGCAAACAAAAAAAGGCAGATAAACTTTATAATAACCTGGCTTATATGGAAGCGGTAGAGGTTTATAAAGAGCTTATTGAGAACGACTATAACACCAGGGAAAACAGGATAAAGCTTGCCGAGACTTATATGAAATTAAGAAGTCCCGAAAATGCGGTTTTCTATTACGAGGATATCTTGGAGGATTCTACAAATATTTCGGCGGAATATTATTATGAATATGCCCAGGCTTTAAGAGGCGCCAAAAGATATGAGGAATCTCGCGAATGGTTACAAAAATACCTGGAAAGCAACGGGGAAGCTTCAGCTGAAGCCAGCAAAATGTTAGACAAAAACAATCCCGAAATTCGAACTACCTATACACTTAAAAAAAGCGACTTTAATTCAGAATTTAGTGATTTTGGAGCTGTAAAACACGAGGGTAAAACCTACTTCGTTTCCGCCAGAAATTCAGAGAATTCAGAAAAAGAATATTCCTGGAATGAAGAGCCATTTTTAGATGTTTATCAATTAAATTCTAATTCTGAGGTCTCCCCTATTTCGGGAGAAATCAATACTAAATTACACGATGGCCCTATAAGTTTTGGCAAGGAGGGCGCAACGCTGTATTTCACTCGTAACAACTACTATAATGACAAAGAAGGAAAACGGGATAAAGAAGCAACCAATCATTTAAAGATCTATTCCGCTCAAAAATCTGGAAACAGCTGGGTGAATATTCAGGAATTACCTATTAATAACAATGAATATTCCGTAGGGCATCCATCGGTATCTCCAGATGGAAAAACCCTTTATTTCACCTCAAATATGCCTGGCGGTCAAGGAGGTACTGATCTTTACAAAGTTTCCATAAATGGCAATAATAGTTTTGGGAATCCAGAAAACCTGGGAGATTTAATTAATACCGCTGAAGACGAAAGCTTTCCTTTTATAGATGAAGACGAGGTGCTTTATTTTTCTTCTACCGGGCACGGCGGTTACGGTTTAGCCGATATCTATAAAATAGATTTTAAGGCTGAAAATGATAAAATTATCAACCTGGGAGAAACCATAAATAGCAACTTAGACGATTTTAGCTATTTCAGGGAGACTAATAGTAATGCAGGATTTATAGCTTCTAACCGTGATGGATCAGACAATATTTATGGATTTAATCAATTACTGCCCTTAATTTTAAAAGGAAAGGTAACCGATGCCGTAAATGGCAATCCTATTGCGCAGGCTACGATTAGGCTTTTTGATGAAAATAACGAGCAAATCGCTTTTCTAGAATCTGATGAGGATGGAAATTATAAAACAACGGTAAATAGAAACATGGAAATTCCGTTGGAAGCAAAACAAATTGAATATAAAAACTTCAATGCTACTCTGAATACCAGTAATATGGAAGATTCAGAAGAAATGGAGTACAATATTGCACTTCAACCGGTGGCCGATGTTGAATATCTTGCTGAAATAAATAATATTTACTTCGATTTTGATAAGAGTAATATTAGGCCAGACGCATCAAAAGAACTCGATAAACTTGTAAAACTTATGCGAGAGGAGTATCCCGATCTTGTAATTGAAGTCGGATCGCATACCGATAAGCGCGGAAGCGAAGCTTACAATGAAGCTTTAGCCCAGCGAAGAGCAGAAGCCACTCGAGACTATTTAATCGAGCAAGGAATAGCTGAAAATCGTATTAAAGAGCAAGGCTACGGTGAGCGCCAACCGGCAATAGAATGCGATAGGTGTTCCAAAGAGCAGCATCAACTAAATCGTCGTTCTATGTTTAGTGTGGTGAATATGGATTAAAGATTAGGTTCTTTTAAATGAAAAGAGGCCGTCTAAAAAGTATTTAGATGGCCTTTTTTATTGATAAAAGTTTTTGTGAGAGAAGCGCTTCTTCTTTTGTAGATATTCTTAATGATAAAAAAGGAAGGAAGCCCCCTTCCTATGCTATACTGAATTTTCTTAAGTTGTGCGCCATAGCGATTAACCCTATTTCAGTAGTTACTTTCTCCATTCCCCGAAGCATAAATCGCTTGAAGCCCATGTTTTGCTTGATATTCCCAAAAACGGCTTCCACATCCCAGCACCGACGTTTACGATGTGCTATTCCCGCTTCACTTAATAGTAGGTTCCTAGCTTTTTCTTTGAGACGGATCAGGTTATGATTGCGCTCG
>NZ_FVZF01000046.1 GCF_900168265.1 Salegentibacter salarius
TTTATCATTAAGAATATCTACAAAAGAAGAAGCGCTTCTCTCACAAAAACTTTTATCAATAAAAAAGGCCATCTAAATACTTTTTAGACGGCCTCATTATATATTATCTAAAATTAAAGCATAAAAAAAGGGACATTAACTGTCCCTTTTTTTATGCTTTTTCTTCTTTCGCTTTTTTTCTTGCTGCTTTCTTTTCTTTAAGCAATTCTCCAACAGAACCGCCTATCCAATAGGGTAAAATAGCCATTAGGAAAATCATAAGCCAGAATCCCATGGTTAAAATAACCAGGAAAGCCAGAAAACCGAGGTATTGATCGAATTCGAACATAATTTCCAAAATTTTTTGATCTGGTCAAATATACTAAGCTTTGCTGGCTTATCACAATTAAATTTTCAGAAATTATAAAACCGCTGATTAAAATCAGGAAAATTAAAGGCTAAATTCTCTTTATTTATTCCTTTAAAATCCCGCTATCTTGTAAATTTGTGTAACAACTAATATAAAAATTATGAATTATAGAATAGAGAAAGATACTATTGGAGAAGTAAAAGTTCCGGCAGATAAACTCTGGGGTGCTCAAACCGAACGTTCCAGGAATAATTTTAAAATTGGGCCTGCTGGTAGTATGCCTTTAGAAATAGTTTATGGCTTTGCTTATCTTAAGAAAGCAGCCGCCTACACAAATTGTGAATTAGGAGTTTTACCAGTAGATAAAAGAGATTATATAAGCCAGGTATGTGACGAAATACTGGAAGGCAAACACGACGACCAGTTTCCGCTGGTAATTTGGCAAACCGGTAGCGGTACTCAAAGCAATATGAATGTAAACGAAGTTATTGCCAATAGAGCGCACCAATTAGCCGGTAATACTTTAGGCGAAGGTGATAAAACGCTTCAACCAAACGACGATGTTAATAAATCGCAATCTTCTAACGATACCTTCCCAACAGGAATGCATATCGCGGCCTATCAAAAAATAACAAAAGTAACGCTTCCCGGTGTGAAGCAACTACGCGATACTTTAAAGAAAAAATCAGAAGAGTTTAAGGAAGTTGTAAAAATTGGACGTACGCATTTTATGGATGCCACTCCCCTAACCTTAGGCCAGGAATTTAGTGGTTATGTTGCCCAGTTAGACCACGGAATTAAAGCTCTTGAAAGCACGCTTCCGCATCTATCTGAATTAGCGTTGGGAGGAACTGCAGTAGGAACCGGACTTAACACTCCAAAAGGTTACTCAAAAAGAGTATCTGAATTTATTGCTAAATTCACTGAACTGCCATTTGTTTCTGCGGGAAATAAATTTGAAGCGCTCGCTGCGCACGATGCTTTTGTGGAAACTCATGGTGCTTTAAAACAATTAGCCGTTTCCTTAAATAAAATAGGAAATGATATTAGAATGCTTTCTTCTGGACCACGAAGTGGAATTGGTGAGATCAATATCCCGGCTAATGAGCCAGGTTCATCTATTATGCCCGGAAAAGTGAATCCTACACAATGTGAAGCATTAACTATGGTTTGTGCCCAGGTAATGGGGAACGATGTTGCTATTAGTGTTGGTGGTATGCAAGGCCAGTTTGAGCTGAATGTTTTTAAACCGGTTATGGCAGCTAATCTTCTGCAAAGTGCAGAACTTATTGGCGATGCCTGTGTTTCTTTTGATGTTAACTGTGCAAAGGGAATTGAAGCTAACAAACCTCGAATCCAGGAACACTTAAATAATTCTTTAATGCTGGTAACTGCTTTAAACACTAAAATTGGCTACTATAAAGCTGCTGAAATTGCCAATAAAGCTCACGAAGATGGAACAACGCTGAAAGAAGCTGCGGTTGAATTAGGCCACCTTACCGAAGAAGAATTCGATGAATGGGTACAACCTAAAGATATGGTTGGAAATATTAAATAATTCCTTCTTACTTTATAAAACTAAAAAAGAGGCTGTCTGAAAAGGCAGCCTTTTTTGTTGTATTATTTTCTGGTTTTTAGTATTTTCATGTAATGAAAGCCAAAGCAGTATTTAAG
>NZ_FVZF01000042.1 GCF_900168265.1 Salegentibacter salarius
CTCTTTTACTAATTTCCTCTTTTCTCTATCCTTTTCCTTGACGTTAGCCGAAGAAATTAATGAAGTTTCTTCATTTGGAGAATTGTGCCCAACGTACATATAAATGCAGTATTACATTTATATCTATTATGTCTTTACCTGACTAATCTAGTGGATTTTTGATCTTTAAAAAAATATTTGTAGCCACGTGCGTGTAAATCTCTGTTGTTTTGGTGCTTCTATGCCCTAGCAGTACCTGGATATATCGTAAATCGGTTCCATTCTCTAAGAGATGGGTTGCAAAAGAATGTCGTAACATATGAGGTGTCACTCGCTTCTTGATCTTCGCTTTTTCAGCAGCATTTCTCACTATACAAGAAACACTTTCGGGACTATAGGCTTTCCTGCCCGGGCCTTCAAACAAAAAATTAGTCGGTCGCCATTCTTTATAGTATTTTCGTAGATCACCAAGTAATTTTTCGCTTAAGATTGTAAACCTATCTTTATTTCCCTTGCCCGATCTTACCTTAATCACCATTCTCTTACTATCAATATCTTCCAATTTTAAATTTAAGAGCTCAATTCTTCTTAAACCGGCCGAATAAAGCAAACTTACTATACATCGGTGTTTTATATTATTAGTATGCTCAATAATAGCCATTATTTCCTCTTTAGCCAGAACCTTCGGCAGTTGTTCAATAGGTCTCGGACGTTCTATGGCATAAAACCTATTGGGCATTTCCAGTACCACTTCATAATAGAATTTAATAGCATTAATGGCCTGGTTAATATAGGAATGAGAAAAATCCTCTCGTATCAATTTCTGAAGATACAATCTTATATCCTCTTCGTTCAAATCCTTTATCTCCCTATCACTATAATGATTTATGAATGTTTCGAAACAAGAAACATAGGTTTTGATCGTGCTATCGGCATAACGTTTCAATTCTAACTTTTTCAGGTAACTTCCAGGGCAATATCGCCTTCCGCTCACCTCTTCCCTATTTTGGAGTTGTTGAATGTTCACAGGTTCTTCCTCGCGTCCAAAACTTGCCTTAGCATAAAAATGGTTGCAATTAATCCAGGCAACCCCTCGGAAGGTCTTAAAAATAAGCTCCAGGTTCTCTGGTGTGTTTAAAATATAATTCATGCGAAACTTCTCACTCCATTGTATAGCTGGTAAGTTGTCCACCATCGCCTGAACTACTTTATCGCTAAAGAACTTTAATCCTATACATTTTTCCTTATCAATGATTAAATTCTTTAATGTAATATACTTCCTATCCATATGGCCTGCTCATTTATTGTTATATAAATGTAAACAGACTTAAACCCTAAAACGTTTATTATCCGTATATTATACGACTAAAACGGCTTTGTTATTTTGGAAACTAAAAAATACTGTCTGGCCTGTAATAAAAAACTGGAAGGCCGTCCAGATAAAAAGTTTTGCGATCCCTATTGCAAAAGTGCCTGGCATTATCAAAAAACCAAAGAAGGAGCTGCCGGATTTTATGCAAAAGTAGACCGTCAATTAAAAACTAATAGAAGAATTTTAAAAAGTTTCAATAAAGCGGGAAAAGCTACGGTTAGAGCTGACATTTTAAAACAACACGGCTTCGATCCTAATTTCTTTACGCACTATTGGAAAAACAGCAAAAAGGAAGTTTACCTTTTTGTATACGAATTTGGTTTTCTAACCAGGTATGAAAACGGAAAAAAGAAATATGTCCTTGTAACCTGGCAAAACTATATGGAAAAAACTTAAAATTTATATTGATCGTATTATTGATGTCCCAAATTTATTCCTTCTGTTTTTTCATCCAAAATTGAAAAATTTACAAGGCTTCGCCACGGTCAATAACATTGATGTACTTGAAAAAATTCTAAATCTTCTATTTCTAATTCCCGGGTATAATATTATGACCAATACTAGTAGGAAATAATTTATACCTAAAAAACTCTGGAATATTTTGGAAATCGTATCTATCTACAAGGTTTGATTTCATTCTAATCGAGTTCACTTTAAAATTAAAATAGAGTAGGGAATCCAAATCTATAAATTATCAGCTTGTAGTTTAAGAAGATTATTTTATAGTTATTAACAATATATTAAGAAGAAAAAGTAGAATTGAATAATTTTTGGAGTTAAATCATCTGTTTCACATTCCATTCAGCACTTTAG
Source organism: Salegentibacter salarius (assembly GCF_900168265.1). Lineage (GTDB taxonomy): Bacteria > Bacteroidota > Bacteroidia > Flavobacteriales > Flavobacteriaceae > Salegentibacter > Salegentibacter salarius. The sequence continues at coordinate 2,165 of NZ_FVZF01000042.1, forward strand.
CCTTAGGTACCTCCAGGCTAAAAAGCTTCATTCAACAACAACCGAACACAAGTGAAAAACCACCACCTTCCACTCCCCTACTTTCACAGAAAATGCTGAAACACTTCATTCTCGTTTCTGGTTTTCCACATAAGTCCTTGAAATGGATTATATAAAAATTTAATTACGTCTCCAGCTTCTTTTCTCCACCTTCATTTATATAATTCTCATTTATTCCCTCTTATCTCTATAATAAATACAGAAAGTTTTCTTTTGAAATCTTAAAAAAGAGGATTCACTTTTTCTTCATCAAAAGCGCTATTAAATTGAATTTAATAGTTGAAGTTTTTGTCCCTGTGGGACGAAAAGGTAAAGCAAGAGGGTAACGGGCAGAGCCACGTTACATATACCTTTTCGTTTTTATCTTTCTGATTTTCAATTATTTAAAAATAACAGAAATATTATAAAATTATGGATTTACTGGTTTTAGGCTCGTAAGTCCTGTAAAATGGTTCAAAAAACCAGTAAACCTTAAAAAAACTGAATTATGAAAGCAGTTAAGAACATTACTATTGAAAAGAAAACGGCCGAACGCTTTCAGCAATTTTCTCGAACACATTACAAAACACATTCTGAAGCATTGGCCGGAATGCTGGATTTTTTCTTTTACAATGAGATTTCTCCCAAAGAAAATTTTGGCCCTACCGGCAGACGAATTGAAAATATTATCAAGAAAAGAATCAATGCAGTGATCGCAATTACGAAGGATATGGAAAAGCATAAAGTGAACCCCACTTTGGCTATTTTGATGTCACTTATGGAGGCAGCAGATCCTAAAAATAATTACGCAAATCGGAAAAGGGATTATGAAGAAGACGATACCCATCCCGATTTTTATAAATAATTTACCGATCAAAATTTTAGCTCTTTTTCTTTTAAAACCTCTTGCTTACCGCCTTCCCTTTTGCTGCTAAAGGAACCAGCTTTGAAATTAACCGGAGCGCATAAATCGCCGGGCTATTTATAGCTCCTCTATAATTTCAAAGCTTGAATATGCAAGAGCATCAAAAGGTAATGCGAAGGCGCTGAAAGAAGTAAATGAAAAGACGGACTCAAAAACTGTCATTTCTATCTACTTTTTGCTCCTTTTCGACGTCAAAAAGGAAAATGCTCCAGATGAAAAAAGTAAATGTTAAAAAAGCAATCATTTTATTTAGTGTCATTTAGTTGATTTTGTGATCTTGAAGGAAGCTTTTTAAGTTTTATATTTTCAAAATATCCCAAATGACATCAAATTTAATGTTACCAAAAAAATCACACTTAAGTATTTTATAATCAATTTATTACATGTTTTTCAAGTGCTTAATTGTCCATTTTTTGGACTAGTTATGACAAATACTTATATACCTTGATTGCCAGGTTAGCTCAAGTAATAATTCGGTTCAGAATTACAATTAAGCCTTTCCCCAGAAATTTTTGGAATTTAAACGATCTTTCAGAATAGCCATATCATCACTGACCTTTTTATCCAAAATCTTTGCATAGTGTTGTGTAGTCTGCAGGTTTTTGTGTCCCAGCATTTTGCTAACACTCTCAATAGGAACTCCGTTGGAAAGGGTTACGGTCGTAGCAAAAGTATGCCTGGCCAAATGGAATGTAAGGTTTTTGTTGATGCCACAGAGATCCGCTACTTCCTTAATATAAGCATTCGTTTTTTGATTGCTAAAAATTGGAAGTAAACGCTTTTCACTTACCTGGGGATGTGAAGAATATTTTTCCAATATAGCCTCTGCTACCGGAAGAATTGGAACGCTGCATCTGGTCTTAGTTTTTGTTCTCTTAGTTTTTATCCATCTCTTACCATCAATACCAATAACCACTTCTTTTTCTGAGAGTTTTTTAACCTCAGCATAACTAAGCCCTGTGAAACAACTAAACGTAAAAATATCTTTAATCAAACCCAGCCGCTCATTCTTAATTTCTTTGGAAATTAAAGCCTGAAGTTCACCTTCTGTTAGAAACTCCCGGTCTACCACCTTTAATTTCCCCTTCCAGTTCTTAAAGGGATCTTTAATTATCCATTCGTTTAATAATGCTATACGAATGATCTTTTTAAAATTTGTTATGTATTTGATCGCTGAATTATGCGCACAGTTTCTCTCGGTTTTTAAGTAATATTCAAACCCGGTGATAAATTTATGATTTACATCTTGTACGGGAATATCTGAAGATTTGTATTCTTTCTTAATATATCCTTCAACGTGCTTTTTAGCCGTTCTATACCTTTCGGCAGTTCCGGCTGCAAAATCTTTACCTACAAGTCTATTCACCCGATCATTATGCTCCTGAAAAATATCTAGAAGCATCCTTTCCTGGGCTTCTTTTTTCTTGTCTTTTCCAAGGTAGGTATCTATAATATCCTTAGAGGAGAAAATTTCACCTTTGTCCAGCAGTCGCTGATGAGCATGATAGATATCGTTTTCAACTTTACTAAGAAATCTATTAATAGCTTTAGCTTGATCCGAATTACCCGTTGCTTTACCAGAAGCCGGGTTCCATAGTGAAAGTGGTACTTCACGTCCTGTTGTAGTAACAGCTCGTTTACCATTGACGGTTATTCTGAAGTATAATATTCCAGAATCCGGTTTAGCTTTACTTTTTCTTAAGTAAAAGAGGTGAGAAAATGTTGTATTCATAACTATATATAGGATCATTCTCAAAAGTTGTGTGTGAATTGAAATATTAGTTTGATTTTTGTTTTCTAAAAGCGGAAGCATTGGATCCATATATAGACCTACTCAAGATATTATTACCAGAATTATTAATCACCCATTTTGATCTTA
>NZ_FVZF01000035.1 GCF_900168265.1 Salegentibacter salarius
TTTTTTATCTTGTTTTCCCAGCCAGCGACGGCGTTTTATATGTAGGAATACCTTTTTACCACGCACAGGAAAATCCTGAATTGTTATTTCTTTATGGAATCCGTGGGCTATGACCAGCTGAGAGGAGAACTCTTTAGGAATCTCCGGCTTCTCTTCAAAATACAGGTGTAATATATCTCCTTCTGTTTGATGACCGGTAAGATCAAAATGGGTGATTAATAATTCTGGTAATAATATCTTGAGTAGGTCTATATATGGATCCAATGCTTCCGCTTTTAGAAAACAAAAATCAAACTATAATTTCAATTCACACACAACTTTTGAGAATGATCCATTCAAATTTTTCAGCTAATTCCAAATTTGGAGACCCAAAGGGACCTTTTTGTTAAAATCAGGAGCACTTTTGGAGACCCAATTTTTGCTTGGAGACCCATTTTTTCTTCCGCAAGTATGCCAATTGTTTAACTAAAACTAATTGGTATGAACCACTCAAAACTTACTGTCTTATTTATTATTAAACTAGCTAAAAAGAATAAGCTAGGCTACTGTCCTCTGAATTGTAGAATTACCTACAGAAACAAACGAAAAGAGTTCGCCTCTGGACTAAAAGTTCAACCTGAAAAGTGGGATTCTGAATTACAGATGGTGGAGGGAGAGCCTCTGATTAATTCAAACATTAAAATTATAAAAAGTAAAATTCAGAAAACCTATATCTCATTGGAGTTAGATGGTAAGGATTTTACAGTGGTAGATATTGTACGAAAGTATTTATACAAGCCTGAGCAGAATAAGACCTATCTGGTATTTTACTATGACTCCTATTTAAAAAAGCTATCCAATTTGATTGGTAAGGAGATAAAGGAACCCACCTACAAGAAATTTGAATATGTAGGTAATGATTTGAAAAAATTTGTAAAATCCAGATATGGGAAAAACGACATTTTTCTGGAGGACTTAAAACTTCAATTTCTTGAAGATTTCGACTATTACTTAAAAACTAAGAAAAAACAAAAGCAGGTTACTATTAATAAATCTATACAGCGACTTAGAAAAATTGTAAAGGTAGCTTCTGCTGAAGGTTTGATTAATCCTGATCCATTTGCACTATATAGGCCTAAAAGAGTTAGAAAAGAGGTTACCTACCTTACCTCAGAGGAATTAGAAGCCTTAGAAAATTATCATTTCCAATTGCCACGACTGGAATTAATAAAAGACCTTTTTATTTTTTGCTGCTACACGGGGCTGGCCTATCGTGAAATGAAAGAATTAAGAAGGAAGCATATCATTAAAAATTATGACGGCAATCTCTGGATTCAGATAAAGCGAGAAAAAACTGGAAAAAGTTTATCTATTCCTATACTTCAGAAAGCACAGGAAATTATGAATAAGTATTCAGGCGAAGAGGAGCTTATCTTTCCCTCATACAGCAATCAGAAAATAAATGCTTACTTGAAGGAAATAGCCAGTATTATGGGGTTTGAAAAGAATTTAACCCATCACGTAGCTAGAAAAACTTTTGCAACTACTGTTCTGCTTTATAATGATGTATCAATGGAAATTGTAAGCGAATTGTTGGGGCATAGCAGTATCCAGATTACCCAAGATTATTATGGGAAAATTTTACAGAAAAAAGTAGGGCAGGCAATGGTTGAACTCTCTAATAAATTAAAATCTGATAGTACGGAAAAACGTAAATAATTGATTTTAAATATATTTATCTTGGGGTAGGAATTTAAATAATGAGGTTATGGGAACCTTTAAAACTCTTGAAATTAAATAGCAGTTGGATATGGAGGTTTTAATTAAACCTCTTTCTATTCTGCTAATTTGAGAGATTTCAACCCCAAGATCATTTGCTAATTGAGCTTGAGTAAAACCACTTTCTTTTCTGACCTTTCTAAGGTTTTGTCCAAATGCGATTAAAAATTCTTTTTCCGATAAATTTTCCACGTGTTAAAATTCGTGGAGCTTAAGATTTATGTTATAGGCATATTTGCCTATTTTTAACTTTGTAACTAACCGAAATTTTAAATTATGAAAGCAGTTAATTACTCCTGGTGGATAGGAGCCATTATTTCCACAGTTTTGACATTAACTTTAACTGGTGGTTCAGCCAAGGACAATCCTGCAATGTTAATATTAATAGGAATTTTTAACGGAGTCTTTTGGGGCTGGATGATAGGATTTATTTTTGATAAGTTAAATGAGAAAAAAGATGCGGCTAAATTTGCAACAAAAGAGGTTAAAGAAGATAACATAAAAGCAGCTAGTAGAAATATAGAAGCAGTATCAACTATAAAAAAATCATCTGAAAATGTCGAGTATTATAGGGCTTTATTGGATTATACAAAAAGAAATAACCCTACAAAGGAATATCTAACTGAAATGTATCAGGGTACAATGAATAAATATGTAGCCGAATATATACGAAAAAATCCAAATATTACGAGGGATCCTTTAATGGGTCCTATGAAATTAATAAATTATATTAATGTTGCATCTGAAGAATTAAAAAAAGCACTTTTAAATGATAAAGAGAAATTTGCAATTACTGATGAAGATGCAGAAGAGATAATAAAAAAGGTTCATAAAACAACTATAAACAAAACTCTAAAATAATTTTTTTTTAAATTTTTGAGAGCGCATTATAATCTAAAGATGCACCCCCTCTAATTTTTAAAGTTGGGCATACCCCCGTAGGCATTTCCTGCGGGGTTTTTTATTTATGAGGTTTAGTTTTTTACAAAATATCCTAAAGATCAACCCCCACTCTTTTTAGGCGTTGGGAGAAGGTCTCCTGAATTTAATTTTAAAATCATTAAAACTATGGTTACGATTGTAGATTACAAATCCTATGAAAAAGAAGATGGTGGTGTTTTCCATTCACTTATTGTTCAAGGAGGTTTAGAAGCCGTAAAAAGTAAAGAAACAGGTCAAATTTACTTTACCGCCAAAACAGCACAAGTTTCAAGTACTTTCGATGAAGCTACCTGTAAGTCCTTAATTGGTTCCCAGATTCCTGGTATCATTAAAAAAGTTAAGGTTGATCCTTACGAGTACACCAATACCATTACTGGTGAAATCACTACTTACTCCGAAAGAAACGTTTTTGTAACGGAGGAGGAGGAAATTTTAGAAAATAATCTGGAGGAAGAGAGAATGGTAATTTAATCTTTCAGGTTTATTGAAATAAGTAGGAAAGAGCTTCTAAAAAGAGGCTCTTTTTTTTGTCTCACATTGTCATAGGCCTTATCACAGCTTTAATGACAACTAATAATCTAAAAAAATGAAACTAAAACAAGCACAGCGAAGCCAGGTAAAATTAAGAATTGGCCTAAGCGGGCCCAGCGGATATGGTAAAACAATGTCTGCTTTATTACTTGCCTTTGGCATCACCCAAGACTGGAAAAAAATTGCAGTAATAGATACTGAAAATAACTCTGCAAGTCTTTACTCTCATTTAGGCGATTTCAATGTTTTAAGTATGGAAGAACCCTTCTCTCCACAGCGTTACATTGAAGCCATTCAAACCTGCGAGAATGCTGGAATGGAGGTGATAATCGTCGATTCTATATCTCACGAATGGTCTGGTAAGGGAGGATGTTTGGAAATGCACGAAAAGTTAGGTGGTAGATTCCAAGACTGGGCTAAGATAACCCCGTTACACAATTCGTTTATTGATGCGCTATTACAATCTAAAGCTCACATTATAACAACTGCCCGTAGAAAGGTAGACTATTCCTTGGATAGGGATATGAACGGTAAGACGAAGGTAATGAAACTTGGAACCAAAGAAATCACCAGAGAAGGTTATGAGTACGAATTAACGGTCAATTTCGAGCTAATTAACGAGAACCATTTGGTAAAAGCATCCAAAGACCGCACAGGTTTGTTTATGGATAAGCCAGAATTTGTAATAAATCAGGCTACAGGCAAAAAATTGAAAGCCTGGTGTTCTGAAGGTGTTTCAGTTGAAGCCATAAAAAAGGAGATATCTATGTGCCACAATCTTGCGGGGCTTAAGCATATCTATGATAAGTATCCTTCTTTGCACAAAGAATTATACCCTTTAATAATGGAGCGAAAAAACATTATTGAAGACAGTAATTCACAGGTGATCGAAGAAAACAATGTACAACAACCAAAAAATTAAAATTATGGAATTAATTACAAGATCCCCTCTACAAAATCAGATGGTCGAGGAAAAGGAGGTGGTATCCTCCAAGAATAGAAATTTTATAGAAGCAAATACTAAAAAGGTAAGCCTTGAACATTTAAAAAATGACTGTATAATCCCAGTATTTGCGAAGGATAACGAAAGCACAATAAGTCATTATGAATTTGTTCAGAAAACCAGGGAAATAGCTCAGGATTTATTTCCTGAGTTCAGTGTTTCTGAGCCTGATATTAGGACTTCTCATATAATTAAAGGCAGAATACCATCTGCAATAGGAAAGCCTGCAAAAGAGCTTAAAGAGCACGAGAAGACTTTGTATTACGAGAGGCTCGCGTTTGTTTTGGAAATACCTGAGGTAGTGGAAAATGTGAATGGAAATAAACTTGCCTTAACTATTGGCGGGGTTAGAGCATACAATCAGGAAAATCTTTTTAGTAAGAAAAGTCCTGAAAAGTTCAAGGTGTTCATAGGTTTTAAAAATATGGTTTGCACCAATCTATGCATTAGTACAGATGGTTTGGCAGATCAGATAAGAGTTAATTCACTTAACCAGTTATCTGAAGCAGTGGAGAACTTGTTGAACCAGTATGACCGAATGAAGCATCTGGGAATGATGGAACGAATGAGTAGGTATGAACTTACCCAGGCTCAATTTGCCCACTTCATTGGAAAGCTGAGAATGTACCAGTTTATGGGTAAGACGGAGCAAAAGCAATATTTTCCTGTTTCCTTAAATGACAGCCAAATAAATACTGTAGTTAAGAATTATTACCACGACCCTAATTTTTCCCGTAAGGAAGATGGATCAATTAATATGTGGAGAATTTTTAATCTGCTCACTGAAGCAAATAAGTCCTCTTACATAGATAATAATCTGGAGCGGAATGTAAATGCGTACGACTTAACCAATGACCTGGTTAATTCACTGCAAAACAGAATAGGAAATTTCTTCCTACATAATTAATTGTATAGCTTTTTCGTAATGAGCGACGATGAATTATCAGATGTCCTTAAGTATAGCTCGCCCGATACCCTCTACATAATAACCTGGAATAATTTACTTAAAAAACTCTTCTGTCCATTTCAAGTAGTGGTTAAACACCAAATTGGGGAACTTGAGAAGGGAGAGGTGGTGTGGGTTAATAGTGTAAAGGTAACGGCGAAATTAAAAACCGTGTTTTTGATAAAAGGGCGAGCTTACTATTATGACCATTTTGAAATTTTAGATCCGCCATAGGATCAGGGAGTTTATTTTGTATTTTGGATAACCAAGCTTTTGAGTGTATTTTCTCCTTTTAATAAAAAAATCGCTGAAAACGTCCTGCGCAGAATAAGATGGACTCTGGCATTGAACAAAATTTTGGGATATGCCAGTTCATTTTAGATTCAAATCTTGTCTTTTAAGACTATGAAAATGCACGAAAGCGCTATATACAACTGAGTTAATATGCTTGTTTTTAGGGATTTGACTTGATTTCGCTAAGCGAATGTTGTATATTTGCACTACTTCAAAGAGATTAAACTTTGGCACTACTTTCTTTCCTGTGCCATTGAATTACCGTAAAAATTAAATGATTGTAGAACCCATAAATTTTAAAATATATGAGATAACCGTATAGAATATTCCAGCAATTTAATACCAGTTGTAATTACGAAGGTGTTAAGCTCACTGATTAGAGATCCTCTAATTAAAGTACGCTTATATGTGCTCGGCAGATGGAGAACACAACAATGATGAGGAGCGCAGAAACGATAATTTATTTACAAATGAATATAGAAAACTACTTAAGAAATAAGTATGATTTTAAATACAATGAAATTTTAAACCGAACTTTTTATAAACCTAAAGATCAGTTAGATTATGGAATTCTTCAGGGTTATGATTTTAATTCTATGTTTCGGGATATCCAGAACAATGATATTAAAGTAACTATTGGTAATCTGAAAAGTTTACTGGAATCTGATTTCGTTACAAAGTATGATCCTTTCAAGGATTATTTTACTAGCCTACCAATATGGGACGGGAAAACTGACCATATCACCAATCTTGCTAAAACTGTAAAAACTACTGATGATGAGTTATTCTATTGGGCTTTTAAAAAGTGGTTGGTAGCAATGGTAGCTTGTGCTTTAGAGGCAACGACAGCTAATCATTCGGTACTAATATTTACAGGAAAACAAGGACTTGGGAAAACAACCTGGATGATGAACCTACTTCCCCAAGAACTTAAGGAATATGGCTATTCAGGTAATATAAACCCGTCCAATAAGGATTCTACCATTTTAATTTCAGAAAGGTTACTAATTAATATGGATGAATTATCCTCTTACAGTAAGTCCAAAGTAGAGGCATTTAAAGAGCTTATTACAAAGGAGGTGATTACTGAGCGTAGGCCTTATGGTTATTTCTCTGAAAACTACGTTAGACGAGCATCTTTTTGTGGAAGTGCTAACCACAATGAGATATTAATGGATGTTACGGGGAATCGTAGATTTCTTGTATTTGAGGCATTAGATATTAATTTTAAGCACGGGATCAACCTGGATCTGGTTTATAGTCAGGCATACGAACTGCTAAAACAAGGATTTAAACATTACTTCGATAGGGAGGATATTGCTCGTATTGAAAACAATAACGAAAAGTACAAGCAGACTTCCACTGAAGAAGAATATCTCGACAAATTTTTTGACTTACCAAAAGAGGGACAAGAGCAGGTAGTTAAATTTATGAATGCTACGGAAATAATAGAATATATAAAATTTAATTCCACAGGGTATATAGGATTTACAGCAACTAATCTTGGAAAACTCCTAAAAGCAAAGGGGTTCGAGACTAAGAAAATCGAAGGGTTGAAAAAATATATGGTGATTTTAAAATAAAAAGGTAACCTGGGCAGGTAAGGCAAGAGAATAACAGTAAAGTACAAATTAGGGGATTAAAAAGTTTGAAAAAATTAGGTGCCTCCCTTGCCCTTTAAAATAATTTTATGGAACACAATGATAGAATTCAAAATCTGAATAGACGCATATATCAATATAATGCTAAAACTGGCCGCCTGGTCACTTCTTATTGGAGTTTGGAGGAGGCTGCAAAACATTTAGATGCTGATCCAAATACAATAGAGAAAGCCTGTAGAGGGGATCTTAAAACTTCCAATGGTTTTTGTTGGAGTTACGCTTTGGCAATCAATTTTAAGCACCACACAGATAAGCGGAAGAAACAAGTTTTTCTTTTTAATAAGGATGGTGAATTTTTAGCCAGTTTTAAATCTGTTGCAGAAGCTTCAAAAAAAACTAAAATTAATAAAACATCTATAGCAAAGTGCTGTAGAGGGGAGTATAAATCGGCAGGTAATTATTACTGGGAGTACGAATCCAAATACAAGGTAAATGATGAGGGGAATAGTTTATAAGGCAAGTAATAAATTCACTGGAGAGTCCTATATAGGGATAACTACAAATTCGATAAAACAACGGCAACTAGATCACGTTGAGCGAGCTTTAAGAGGAGAGGAGGGCAAGCTATATCAGCAAATCGCTACCTATGGCCCTGAAGCTTTCATTTGGGAACAACTAGACACGGCAGCTAACACTGATGAATTAGCAGCCAAGGAGAAGCAATATATAATTACTTACAACACAAAAGAAGCAGGTTTAAACAGCGATGCTGGAGGTGGGATAGAAAAAACGGTTTACCAATATGATATTGAAACCAAAGAGTTAATAAACTCGTATCCGAATCTTAACAGTGCTGCTATTATAGTAAATGCTACAAAACAGGATATTTCCAGGGCTAGTTTAAGCGCCAATGGATTGTTTAATGGGTTTTATTGGAGCTATGACAAATCAGATGTTTTTATTCCCAAAGGAGATGCCAGAAAGAAAAGAGTTATTCAGTTGGACATAAACCACAATCCAATTGCTGAGTATACTTCAGTAGCTGAGGCTTCCAGAATTAGCGGATTTTCTAAAACCTGTATTTCTAGGGTATGTAGGATGGAGAGGGAGGCTTCAAATGGGTTTTACTGGAAATATGTGGAAGAAGATGAAAATGAGATTTTTAACGATAAAATTTAAAATATGGATATTAAACTAGAAAATGATAAAATTAACTTATATGTAGATAACCGAAGCGAGCCAATGTATTCTATTGGCTGGTATGAACTGGGAAATACTGTAAAAATAAATGGAAGTGAAATCTCTGAATGGATAGATCATTTGCAAAATAAGGACTGGGTAGATATTACGGGATTATATAAATTGGCAAGAAAGATTCACAAATCCCTTCCCAGGAACAGGATTGATTGGGTTCAAACCTTTTATCCTGTTGAAAAAGATTTATTTTTGAAGCAGCTGGAATCAGAAGGTAATTCTCGTTCTGATTCAGAAGAAGTAAATTTCCAGTATTTACTTGATAAAATACAGAAAAGGAGAAATTTTACCTTTAAGTTGAATAAAATTGATCCCAATTTAATAGAAAGGCGGGTAATGGAGAATTTACGATTAAATGGTATCTCATAAACTATTTAATACTAATGGCAGTCAGAAATGGCTGCCTTTTTTTTTGAGACAAATTGCAGATTTATCTCTTATATATATTATATAGCCTTAGTTTGAATAAAGGATAAATCTGATTTATAATTTTCCACTAACCAGTTCATAAAAATTATCATCAACTATTGTATTTAAAATCAATTTTCTAGAATTAAGAATACGGGAACTTTTCTTGAAATTAACTTTACCAAATTTTCTAGTGCGCATACTATAATTCAGGATTTCAGTATTTTCGTTTATCTCTTTTATTTCAGTCTTGTGTAACTTATATTTTGCTATACTTTCAGAGGGAAGGGTACTCTCAAATAGATAGGCTGCTTTTCTTTTATTTGTTTTTTGGTCCTTTCTATAAACTTGTTTAGGGTTAATATAGAAGATGCTATTAGCCATACCTATTAATAGGTTCTGTCTAAAATTGAGAGGTTTTTGGGAATTAATATCAATATCGATTTCCTTAAATATAAAATCATCTTTAATTAACGGAAATTTCCAAGTACAATTAGCTACTAAATACTCATTGAGGTCTCCATAATTAATATAATGTTGATGGGTAAGATATTCGTAAACATATTTGCAAATTTTGAGAATCGAATGAATTCTTTCATTTTCTATCAGGAGATGATAATTTATTTCAGGCCTTAATTCCAATACAGGTGGGAATTTAGGATATTCATCAAAATTGAACTTTAGGTATTGTTTAAATAAATTATTTAAATAAAGAGCTATAAGAGTAGCTTTTCGTTTATTAGGTTTCACTGTTTTTATAAAGTATAAACTTTTGCTTCGATCTTTAAAAAATTCATCAATTTCAAACAATGGTAGCAGAATCTGAGGTATAAAATTTGAATTGGCATAAATTTCAAACTTATTTTCATCTATATCTTCTTTACCGATTAACCTTGTAGGAAAATCTGGGTTTAAGTAGTTAGATATTAAATACTTTCTATAATTATCTCTTTTCAGCATAAAATACCAGTAAGCTGATTTAAGATAGGATTCTTGATTCCTAATAAAATCGGAAACAATTAATTGAAATTTTAATTCATCTAGTTTATTAATTTCAGCTTCACCTAAATCTTCACTGGAAATTGTAAAACCATACTCGTCCGTGTTTATAGATATTACATCATCATAACTGTTAAGCACATTCATTAGCTCAGCAGGTGTATTGTATGTTTCGGCAATTTTCTCCGCATAATATGCTTCTTGAATTAGCATTCTTTCCAAGATAGTATTGATTAAATGCTGAGGGCTCCCATTGTACACATCTTTATGATAGTATTTATCAAATTGAATAAATTCTTGACTAATATTGAATGAATGTTCAATAGTTGCTAGGCTAGTTGTAAAAAATTGTCTTTGATGCTCCCTTTCTAATTCAAGATCTTCCCTTACAGATTTTGTATCTAAATCATTTTTACTGTAAGCCTTATTTATCACATCAATTTCAATATTCATTTTATTTCTAAACCTCTTGGAAAATTGCTTAATCTCAGTTGGATTTGATTCATTTAGCATCAGGGCTTTGCCAATATTTTTATTCAGGATATTTGTACCAGTACTTATAACGTTCGTAGTTATTAAAAAGTTGATATCTTCAGGAATAAGGGATTCTAATTCAAGTAATTTATAAACCTTGGATTCCTTTCTTCGAGCTGTTAAAACAAATGCTTTACAATCAAATTTTCTTTCCAGAACTTGTTTGATAATTTCGCACTTTTTGGTGTTTTTAATATATATAATATTCAGATAATCCTTGCCAAATTGATTAAGGCAATATTCTGCGAAGGCAACACTTAAAGCGGTATCTTTTTCATTCGTATACTGAATATTTACTTTTGCCTTTATATCCTCTTTAAGGATTTTAAGTTGTGAAAGGTTTAAAATTTTTGTTATTCCACTATATGGGGTGCCTGTCATTAGAACGATCTTGGCAGGAGTATGATAAAGAATATTAATTATACCAGTAAAAAATTCACGTTTTGAACTATTGCCATAAGTGAATAGTAAAGAATGAGCTTCATCTACTATAATTAAATCATTTTCGCTCAATTCGGTTTTGATTCTTGAAAGGCTTTTAAAGGTAGATGTAATAATCTTATCTGAATTCTGAAGATAATTTCTAGATGTGGTATGATTTAAAACAAGGTCGATTTCTAAACTCTTTTTTTCAATAGCTCTTTTAAATTGGCTTTGGATAATTAGAAAAGGACTGCAAAAAATTATTCTTCCTGGGTTTTTATTTTGTAAATGGGAAATACATAGATTAGCAAAAAAGGTGGTCTTGCCACTTCCTGGACTCGCATTGAGTAGAATTCTTCTATTTTCCTGGATAAAGGAATTTATCTCCTTAGACTTTTCAGATATATATTTATCAATCCTCAATTCCTTGGATTGGGGAATTTTGTTAGGGGGCATTTTAGAAGTTTAGATTTAAAATTTACCTAAAGTCTTAAAAAATTATAAATTCAGCAATAACCGGATATAGTATTATTGCATAAAATATGTTACTATGAAAAAACCTAATAATTGGCGCCTTGTTGAGATGTACGAAGGTAACTATATATTTGAAGATATTAATGAAGAATTTCAGGTCAGCCTAGACAAAATGGGTAGGCTGAGTCCATCCTATCATATTCATTTCAATCAACTGAAGGGTGAAAATTGTCAAATAGGCTATAAGGAAGGCGCATATAACTCAAGTGCTTCTGAAAAAAATACCGCACTTCAAAAAGCTTATGAGATGATGGATTTTATAAATAAGCACAAAAAGTGAAAGAACTATAAGATATCAGCTCATTTATCTTTTTGCAATTGCTGTAAAGCCCTGTAAACATATGACGATATTAATATCTATAAGTATGAAGAATGCCGTTGAAATTACAGAAACGCTGACTTTTTTATTTGCATTTGATTAACATTTCTTAATTTTACGCATACCCTACACTAGAGACTGTTGAAATCTAAGATGAATCCAACCACATAAATTATCTGTGGTCGTAATTCTACCACAACATTTCTCATATTAAATTTTACTGTATAATAGTTGCACGAACATTTGAAATTATAGATGATCTAATTGAGTGATGTATAAAAATTCTAACGCAAGAGATTTGAATTTAAATGGCTGACGTACACGATAAGAAAACCAGAAGCTACAACATGAGTCAGATCAAGGGTATGGATACCCGGCCTGAAATGATAGTTAGAAAGTTCCTTCATGCTCATGGATTTCGGTATAGTTTACATAGTAAGAAGCTGCCTGGTAAACCAGATATTGTCTTAAGCAAATACAAGACAATCATAGATGTTCGGGGGTGTTTCTGGCATCTGCATAAGAGATGTAAATTTGGTGACCAGGTTTCCACTCCATCAGAAAAAATCACTTCCAGAAGAGAATCTGCAGTAGAACGGGATCGAATAAAAGTAGCTAAGTGGAAAGAAAAGGGTTGGAATGTAATCGTGATATGGGCGGAATGTGAACTTGAACCAAGAAAAAAATATTCAGAAGGAAGAGAAGTAAACCTAAATGGATTACTTAAAAATCTTAAAAATC
This sequence comes from Salegentibacter salarius, assembly GCF_900168265.1. Classification (GTDB taxonomy): domain Bacteria; phylum Bacteroidota; class Bacteroidia; order Flavobacteriales; family Flavobacteriaceae; genus Salegentibacter; species Salegentibacter salarius. The sequence goes on from NZ_FVZF01000035.1 coordinate 12,288, forward strand.
TTAAAAATGATAACCCAGGTAAATAATTTATCAGATGTTAGAGCATTTGGCAAAGCACTGATTATGGAAGGAACCAGCTTCCATCCAGATAATGACTTCAAGGAATACATAATTAAAGCCTCCGAAAAACCGTCATATACTTTCAAAGAAGCTAAATTCAGAAATAGTTTAATGGAAAAGTGTTTTGTTATTTGTGCAAATGAGAAAGTTGATGTTTATAACATCATGTTTGAAGTTTATCTGAAAGAAACGGGTATGGATAAATACATTCCTTTACCCTTAGATTCCTTTCAAAAATGAAAATTCCAATAATTGATATTTTTGCCGGTCCTGGGGGGCTCTGTGAAGGCTTTTCTAATATACCTTCTAATAATAAACAGGTATTTGAATCAAAGCTGTCCATCGAAATGGACAGCAACGCACATAAAACACTTGAACTAAGAAGTTTTTTTAGAAAATTCTCTCGAAAGAATGTTCCTGATGAATATTATCAGGTTATGAGAGAATCGGATATTGAACGAAGAGAAACTTTAAAAGAAGAGTTGTATAAAAGATATCCTAAACAGGCTAAACAAGCTCAGGAAGAAGCATGGTGTACAACACTTGGAGTAGTTCCGGCGAAAGAGGTAGATAGACGAATTCAGACAGCACTTAAGGGTGAAAAGAACTGGGTATTAATTGGTGGACCACCTTGTCAAGCATATTCTTTAGTGGGTAGGTCCCGCAGACAATGGAAGGAGAATTTGGATAAAAAGGACGTACGCGTACATCTATATAAGGAATATCTTAGAATAATTGCCAAACATAGTCCTGCTGTTTTTGTAATGGAAAATGTAAAAGGGCTGCTTTCTTCAAAAATTGATGGAGTCAAGATTTTTGAATTCATAAAGCGTGATTTGAGCAATCCAGCAATCGTTTTTAAAGACGCTGAATATAAATATAAGATATATTCATTGACTACAAATCCTGTAGAATTTGATTCCGAAGACCAACCTTTATATAATTCTGATTTGGATTTTTTGATTCGATCTGAAGAATATGGAATTCCACAAAAGCGTCATCGAGTTATTCTTCTCGGAATACGAGAGGATGTTAAAGTAATACCTGACATATTAGGGAAGTCATCCAATCCCGTTACTCTTAAAGATGTGATTGGGGATCTACCTAAGATCAGGAGTGGAATAAATCGATCATTTGTTAAAAGTGAGATGATAAATGGAAAAAAGAAACGATACTATAAAACTGCAGTGGACTCAGATCAGAATTGGAGTGATCTTACGAATTCATTTAGATCAGAAATAATTTCGTGGAATGGATTTGCAAAAAAATATGATTTATTAGAAATAAACACTCCAAAACAAGGTGTAGGAGAGGAATTTATTAAATGTGATACTCCAAAAAAAATAAATCCTTTATACAGCTGGTTTCACGATCAAAATTTGGAGGGAGCCGCAAATCACCAATCGAGGACTCACTTGGTTCAGGATTTAAAACGTTATATGTTTTCCAGTATGTTTGCAAAAACATATGGACGGTTTCCCCGGTTACATGAATTTGAAGAGCATGGTAACGAACTTTTGCCTGATCATGAAAATGCTAAATCAGGAAAGTTTACAGATAGATTTAGAGTTCAGTTACCTAATGAACCGGCTACAACTATAACAAGCCATATTTCAAAAGACGGTCACTATTTTATTCATTATGACCCCGAGCAGTGTAGGAGTTTAACGGTAAGAGAAGCTGCTAGAGTACAGACATTTCCTGATAACTATTTATTCTGTGGGTCGCGTACCGCACAATATCACCAAGTAGGAAATGCAGTACCTCCTCTTTTGGCTAAAAAAATAGCGGAGATTGTTCTTAAAGTTTTGATGCAGAATGTTTAAACAGGAACTTTTAGACTATATAAGGGAAGCCTACAAAGAGCTTAATAATTTAGAAGTAGTGATGGATGGAAAGTCCATGCAGGGTTCATTATATAATTTACTTACTCCTTATCTAGCTCATACCAATAGCCTTGATGAATATGCAAGGGTGATTTCCTTTTATACTCAAGAAGGAAGTCGGCAACAGAAATTACTTCCGTTGTATATAGCTTTATCAAACTATTATAAAACTTTTAATGATTTAAAGAGTAGCTATTCCGAAGAAGCCTTGCACACTGAAAATTTAGAAGAGAATCTAGAAAAATTGAATGGGGCTCTTCCTGAAACTTTTAGTTATCTAGGAAAGAAATGGCGTAATAAGTTTTTATCAATAGATATTAGCAGGAATAATAGAGTTCATTTTTATATTGAATCAATAGAAAGAAGACCCCGCCGGATTGCCCCTAAAATTCAAGATATTCTCCCTCATTTAAGAAAAAACATTCAGGATTTTGAGGAGTACAATACAAAACTTTCCAATTTTCAAATTGCCCTTGATAAGTTTATCGAAAAAAATAAAGCTTATATCCAATTTGAAGAATATAGTAACATCTCAACCATAGGGATACACGAAATTCTAAAATTAGGAAGAACCATTAATAAAAAGCCTGAGTCTGGAGTTTTGTTATTTACAAATAAAACTAAATATCTGAAACTGATCGAGGATACGGAGTTTAATTCTAAGGCAGTATCAGAAAATTTTCCAATAGCAGAAATAATCGTAAGTAGGGATGGAGAATTAGAAGTAGTACAAAAGAAGTTTTCCGGCTCCTCTCCAATTATTTATATCTGTTCAATCGAGTATTATGCCGGCTGGGAAGTGCTTTTGGAAGATTTAAATATAGATTATGTAAATACTATTATTATCGATGATTTAGATGAATTGTTGAAAAAAGAGAAGAGCCGAGAATATTATTATTTCAAAGAATTTACAGCATCTGTCAAGAATGCACAATTGGGAGATAGATTGAAGGATGTTTATTTTCTCCAAAAGGATTATAATTTCCTTCAACATAAATTTCTGGAAACATTGGGTATGAACCTATATCCGTGGTTAATCAATCATGCGGAACGAAATTTTCTTTCTAAAAGAAAAAATGATGAGGGTGTGAATCATCAGGTTTATGCAATCAATGATGATTTAGGAGCAAAATTTTGGGAACGTTTTAAATCAATTGTACTACATCTGAGATTTATAATGTTCAACGAGAACATCTTAGATAATAGAGTGAAATATTTAACCTTTTTAAATGAAGGATACACTCTGTTGTCCAGAATTACTAGTTTTTATAATGAGGATATCAGGAAGGATTTAGAAAATTATCTTAAAATCTTTTCATCTAATTTGGACCTGTTCAATTCAGTCTCTTTTAATAATAAGGTGGAATCGTTACGTGAAGTGATTAATCTATACCCTTTATCTAATCCGAAAATAGAAATATTATGTCAGATTCTTAATCGTAATAATCACCTTAAGAAAGTAGCAATTGTTTCAAAAAATAATTCAGAACTAGATTTTATTTACGTAAGGAACAAGCTGAAAAATTTCCAAACATTGGAAATTAGTTTTTTCCAACTGGAAAATATAACTCCAAAAGAGTTGAAACCCTTCGATGCAGTCTTTTTTCTAAACTTTTCAGGAAAACTTACTACTTCGATCTTTTTGACCTACTACAGTAGAAATCAATATTTAATTCTCAATAATCGGGCGGAATTAGGATATTACAAAAAGTGCTTTAGAGAATTTACACCTATTATAACTGATATTTCCGATTTCACAAATAAGCTGCTTATACTTAATTTAGAACATCAGGAAAGCCTAATTGAAAAGTCTACAATAGAGTTCGTAATGTCTGACTATATTGTTTACGAAGAACCAGAATTGGAAACAATTGAGGTGAAGGAAGAAGATGTTGAGGATTTCATAGAGACAGATGATTCGGAAAATATTGAGGAGCAAGATTTCTCATTTATTCTGGAAAAACTTGTTAATAATACACCCGGAACAAATAGAATCACCGAATTTAACACACAAGAACGTGATAATATACTTCTTATCTTCCAAGATAGTTTTTTAAAAGTACCATCATCAAAATATTTTCATATTCTTGAGGAAGAAGGCGTAGATAGTATTCGAGATATCAAAAAACGTGCTTCGGAAATTCAAGCCGGTGACAAAGTTTTTCTACTTCAAGACTTCAATAATGACTTTAATGATCTTCTCTTTCATCTCAAGAAACACTATCCGCGTCTTAATAGTTTTTATGATAAAGGAAATGCTTGGAGAGTAGATCTATACAGTAAATATGTTGAATGTGGGGGATACATTTCTCGGTTGAATAAATATTTAAATTCTCAAGGAATAAAGGTAACAGACCCTACAGTAGAACGATGGATTTCTGGTTTAACAATCGTACCGGAGTGTCTTGATCAATTGGTCGACCTATTTAAAAGAGAAGAATCTAATCAGAGCTTTAGCTTTGATAAGACTGAGATTTTGGAGGCTGCGAATTGGTTAGGAAAATTTAGAACTTCTTTACACAAGGAGATTTTTCTTTATCACATCTATAAAAAATACAACATGGAACATCAGATTAATAATCTTGATCTTAAAAACCTTATTTCTAAAATGGATGGGATTGTTGAAATAAAAGAAGTATTAATGATAAATAAAGCTCAAAATGCCAATTCTACCACAGTTCCGATTGAAATTCGATAATAAAGGTGAAAAGGAAATATTTCAAAAAGCAGTTGATTCTAAATATTTTGATTCTTCAAAAAGATATTTAATCCACTCTTTGCGAAGCCAGAATACAAAGAACAAAATAGTTGGTGAAATCGATTTTGTATATCTAGATGACCAATATGTTTTTTTTCTTGAATCTAAAGGAGGAGCAGTAAAGTATGACAGTAGTAAAGATGAATGGTGGGTCCTGGGAGGAACTAAAAAGGGTGATCCCTTTGCTCAGGTTACAGATTACTTGTTTTATGTTCGAGATACTTTATTGCCCCAATATTTTCCAGATAGATTTTTTAATCAGAGGTTAATTTTTGGTTACGGAGTAATGTTTCCAGATGTTGAAAAAAAATTATCATTTTCTAGGCATAACAAGAAATCTAAAAACTTTAGACAAGAAACTATAGAATATGATCCAGAGATAATTTATACCAGTTCAGATCATGAGGCTCCTAACGGGCTAATCAAATATATAGAGCATTTAAAAAGCTATTGGAGAACTCATGGCCGTTATTCTGGTAAAGGCAGATCTTTTGGAGTTGGTCATAGAGACGTGCAGGACATCCGACAAATCTTTCGCAAAGATTTGATTTTTGAGGTGCCAATTAGTAAGGTTTTGCACAAGGAATCATTTGAAATTGAAAAATTCACAAAGGAGCAATATAGTTTACTGGATAATTTTGGTTTAATAAAGAATAGAGGTTTTGTTGTTACCGGCGGACCAGGTACAGGGAAAACTATTTTAGCTAAAGAATTGTTGAGCCGGCAAACCTTAATGGGAAAGAACTGCGCATATTTTTGTTTTAATAAGAATTTATCTGGAGAAATTAGAAGGTTTTTCGAAACCAATGAAGAAACTTCATTTATAGATTGTTTTCATATACATGGATTTATTTATGATTCTTTGCAAGCTAAAAATTTATTACCTGAAAATGATGGTAATAATTTTTGGAGTGAAACCCTGCCTTTACAATTTAAGCTTTGGTATTCAGCATTAGAATTGAAAAAATATGACTTTATTTTAATCGATGAGGCTCAGGATATTTTCAATGAAAATATAATAGATGCAATATTTCTAAATCTTAGCGGAGGATTGGAGTCAGGAAATTGGGCTATGTTTCTAGACTATAAATATCAAAAATTTTATAGTGGCTTTGATGAAGATTATTATGAGTTATTTCTGAATACCTATCCTTGTTCTCTTCATACCCTTCCTTTAAACTGTAGGAATCATCCTGATATAATAGAAGTGGCGAGTTCACATAGTGGGCTAGAAAGTATGCCGTGTAGAAGGACAGAAGTAATATTTAAAACCACTATTGACTATTATCAAGAGTCTGAGGGGTTGGGAGATAAAGTATGCGAAATTTTAAAGGATTGGAGGGATAAAAATATACCTCCAGAGGAAATCACAATTTTATGTGCTGAAAACCAATTTCTGGAACAAATTAAAGATGTGTTAGGGAGCAAATGTGCCTTAGTTTCTGAAAACCAACATAAAAAAGAAGGCTTTTTCTGTTTATCTACAATACATTCCTACAAAGGTTTAGAAAATAACTTTATTCTAATTGTAGGTATTAATTCATATGATCGTTCGCGAAAGGATCTGATGTCCCTGTTTTTTGTTGGTTATACTCGTGCCCAAGTGGGATTATCTATTTTATTAAACGAAGATGTTAAAAAAGATCTGACTCAAAATATTTTAAAAAATATCAAAATCGATGTCTAAAAGTAATAGTTTAATTAGAGAGGATTTATTTGAATGGATCAATCGAACTTATTTGGGACCATATAAGGTCACAGAGTCAGGGTATCCTGATTTAGAAGAAGCGATTGATTTTTCTCCCAAGGATTTGTACACGACTGGAATATTATATCCTCAAGTTCGAGAATTGGAGGATTTATTTTCAGAAGAGGTAGAGACAGTAGAAACAGAAACTGACCTTAACTTAGATGAGGATAATAAGAAGGACTCTGTAAATAATGGAGTGAAAAAAGGAAATAGGAAAATTGTAGATGATGAAGAAGAGGAATTGAAGTTAACAACTGAATTTAATCCTTCTTCATTGGCAATTTCATTTCTATGCGAAGAGAATCAAAAAATACATCTTAAAATTAAATATGGTAAATATTTTCCTGTTCAGAATGGGGATAGTAGTTACAAACGTTCTCATTTTGAAGTGGATATCAATTTTAGATGCACTTCAGAGGGAGTGATAAATGAATCGCATAAAGTGGAGGGATGGAAAAAATCTGAGTCAGGGACGAAACTGATTTCACTTACTTCTACTGATGATACCGCGAAGGTTAAAATAATTTCAAGAAATAGTTATACCCAAAATGGAGCAGCCTCCTTAAAAGTAATTACTGTTTCTCTTATTAATTCCAGATTCTGTGTGAGAAAAGAACAGAAAAAGGTCAATCATCTACTATTTCAACCTGAAATTAAAGTAAATTCTACTCAAGGCTTTCAAAGTTTTCCAGACCTTACTAATCTAGAAAAGCTTACAGAAGAAGAGAAAGAGATTAAATTTTTATACAGGGGATATAAAAATTTTGGTCAGGGTCATGGTTGTGCTGTAGACTGGAAAAAGCAAGATAATAAAGTAGTCGAAATTTGTTCTGCAGTATTACCAAACGAAAAAATTAATGGTGTCGATTTTAATCCCGAAGAGTTAGATGGAATTGATAACATACTTTATATGAAGGTGCTCTCAAAAGCACAAAGTAAAGCTGAAAAAGAAGATTTATTTGAACAATTAAATCAATTTATTCTTGCTTATGAAAAATGGATAGGTATACAAGAAGAAGAAATTCAGAAGGAAAAGCTGAATTTAGAATATCAGGAATCTGCGAAAAAGATTCTTGACAAATGTCGTGATTTATATTCAAGAATGCAGACGGGAATAGATTTGCTCAGGAAAGATCCGACAATATTAAAATCATTTCTAGATGCTAATAAAGCTATGTTTTACCAGAGAGTTATGGCGGACTTTGCTCAGCATCGAAGGCTTTCTAATAGAATTTTGTCAAACGACAACCGGTTTGATGATCCACTGCCTGAATTTGATAAAATACCTTTTGATGCCGCTTCTAATTCTATTTGGGAAAATGGAAAGCTTAATGCTAAGTTGTCTACAGATTCAAAGCGAAAGCTAGCAAAATGGAGGCCATTTCAGTTGGCATTTATATTATCACAAATACAGGGTGCTACTGACATTGAATCAGAAGACAGGGATACTGTAGATTTACTATGGTTCTCTACCGGTGGTGGTAAAACTGAGGCTTATCTTGGACTAATAGCGTTTACAATTTTTTATCAGAGACAAACAACTTCATTCCAAGATTCAGGTGTTACCGTTATGATGCGTTATACCCTAAGAATGTTAAATAAGCAACAGTTTAGTAGAGCTAATATTCTAATTTGTTCTTGTGAATTGATTCGGTTTAATAATCCATCGTTATATGGAACAACCAGAATTTCGAATGGACTATGGGTTGGAGGTACTACAACGCCAAATAAACATACCGGTAGCGATAATTATCCTGGGAATAATGATTATCTCCAGAAATATAAAGAAAGAACTGAAGCTAAGAGATTTAATGAAGGCAATTATAGTCCACCGGTTTTTACATGTCCATGTTGTGGAAACAAGTTAGTTAAAGAGATACATAAAAATGAAAGTGGTCAGATTAGCGTAGTAGGAAGATGGGGTTACCATCAAATAGAAAATGTTCTCAATAGGAGACCGTTTCCAAATCAAAACCCTTTCTATCTTCATTGTACTAATACAAAATGTCATTTTCATGTCGGAGAAAATGAGTTCAAATTAAGGAGGAATGATAATTCTTCTTTTATGGAGAGAACGCTGCCGATTTATTATGTTGATGAAGACATCTATTCCTATAGACCAACTCTTTTGTTTTCAACGGTTGACAAATATGCCCAGTTAGCTTGGCGTAAAGAATGCTTCCATTTATTCAACTTTAATAGTGAATTTAAAAGGATGGCTGATCCGCCTAGTCTGATAGTTCAGGATGAGTTACATCTAATTAGTTCTTCCTTAGGTACTATTTACAGTCTTTTTGAATTTGTTATTGATCTTCTTTGTACTGAAAAAGGAATACAACCAAAAATTGTGGGTGCTACAGCAACGGTAAGGAATGCTCGACAACAGTGTATCAAAATATATAATAGGAAAAAATATGCCCAATTTCCTCCTTCTGGTATTCAAATAGATGATTCTTTTTATTCTAGAAAGAAAACTGAAGATGCAAATGCTCGACTTTATATGGGGGTTATGCCAGCAGGTTTCACTTCGACTACAGCAAAACTAAGGCTCGATAGCATTCTTCTGGAAGGTACGGACCAAATAACTAACGCAGCTAATGAGAATGCTGATAATTATTATACGCTTTTAGCATATTTTAATACTGTAAAGGAACTAGGGAAATATCGAACCTTGTTGGAAGATGACATGGTTTCATATCGCCGGTTCTTAAGTTTGAAGCTTGGAAAATTTTTCAAGCAATATGATCCTGATCGCATTATTGAACTTTCCAGCCAAATGAATTCCGATCAAATAAATAGAGGTCTGGAAGTATTGGAAAAAATAAAACTGCATAGTATAAACGAGAAGGATCCTATAATCCAGTTTCTCAATTCAATATCAATTAGATCATCTAAAGATTTGGAAGATACTCGTTTCAAAACCGGCTGGTCTTTTTCATGGTTAAGGATAATTAATGAGTATTGGGATCATTTAAAGCCTTTATGTGGCCTTCAGGAGGATATGAGGGTGAATAGTCTAAATTCGGAAGACGATAGAGAAAGAGCCAGACGATTACTTGATCATTGTTGCAATCTTTTTCTAGAAAAAATAAATGAGGTTAAAGGTTTAAATAATGAAGATCCAATTAAAGTAGCTCTTTCTACTAATATGATTTCTGTTGGGGTTGATATACCAAGATTGAACGTAATGTCCATATCAGGACAGCCTAAGACCACCGCTGAATATATTCAAGCAAGCTCTAGAGTTGGTAGAGAAGTCCCTGGAGTTGTTTTTACCCTTTATAATCCAGCGAAAAATCGTGATAGATCACACTATGAAAATTTTAAGGATTATCATCAGGCTTACTACAAATATGTCGAAGCTACAAGTGTCACTCCTTTTTCTCTACCTGCTTTAGAGAAAACTATAGATTCTGTACTTATTTCTTTGATGAGAGGATTATATATTAAAGAAGATGCGGATGCAACTTTGTACCCTGATAGAGAGGAAAAAGTTCGGGAACTTGGAGAATTACTCTTCCAACGGTTTTGTGCTATTGAAGAAAATTTGGAAAACGTAGATCCTGAAATGATTGCAAGAAGAGAGAAAGCCATGAATGAAATTGTTGAGGACGTTATAAAAAGATGGAAAAGCAGATCGAATCTAACTTTTACCAGTTTCTGGGATGTAATGAAAAATCCTCTCGCTGAGGACAAGCTAAGGTGGAATCTTTTTACTGATCCAAAATACAGAGATCATCATTTGACCCAGGATATGCTATTCGCAATGAGTTCATTGAGAGATGTAGATACATCTTCTAATATTAAATTAAAAAGTTATATAGAATAATGGAACAAGAAATAAGAACTTCTCAAGCATTACATACATATGGGCCTGGAGCAATAGCAGATTTTCCTGAACTATCAGTGATGGTTTTATCACATGATAAGCCTCAACCACCTAATGGTGGTGAATTTTGGGGAGAGGAAAGAGAAAATGCCCCTAATCGACTGGATGATGAACGATTAGCAATTGCCTTTAATGTTGAATGTTTTGTTTCTCCTCCTGTTAAGGAATCAGTTTCAAAAGCATCAATTCAAACTACACGTTTCCCAACGATCCTACAGTGTCCAGTAACGAATGAGCTTTTTAATATTAGGGAATTAGAATCCCATGAAAAATTCTATACAAATTACGAAGAGAGAAATAGGAGAACTGTTGACGAAACTTTTAGTGGATATCATTCACCAAAGGTAAAAGGAAGAAAATTGATTCCGGTTCGTTTTGTTATAGCAACTGAAGAAGGTTTTTTAGATGACTTTCCTTTTGATTGGTACGTCCATGTTAAAAATAATAAGCCAGAGGAAATAGGTAAAGGAAATCGACTCTTTTTGAAATCAAAAGGGAATACGGCTTCTTTAAAAACACTTGAGATAGAAAGTTTTAAACCAGATGGAACGTTTGTATGCAAAGCTTCTTTAGAAAGTATTTTTGATCAAGAAAAAACTTTTGTAGACCTAACAGATCCGCAAAAAGACTATTTACAGTTCATTAGTGGTAGAATGCCAAAACCGTGGTTAGGTAGAACAGTTGAAAAAAAAGAATCCTTCGGAAATAGCTACAAAGAGTTTTATAGATTTCCAATCGATGATGTTTCATGGCCACCCTATAATGATGGTGCTTCTGATGCTGCCAAAAGAAAGACTTTGGCAAAATATCCCAGAACTTTACAGAGAGGAGCAGGGAATATTTATTTTCCAATAATTTACAAGGCGATAAGTATTCCAAAAAGGGGTTATGATCCGGATTTGCCTGAGGATTTTGTTTCTATTCTTCAGCAGGTTGTTCGGGGACTACAAAACGCTAAAATTATTTCGGAAGAGGAGCCGTGTGAAAATTTGTTGGCTATGTTTGATAATATTAAAGATAGCTTCAGAATTTTAGATTATCCTGACGCTCATTTAAAAGGACTAATACAAAAATACTTTCAAGAAGAGACGAGCAAAAAGGGTCAATATACTATTGCTCAATTGAGGGAACAAGAGTTCAGGTGTTTTATTAATCCAAAAGTAAAACCTAAAAGGAAGGAGTGGTATGATTCCAAAATTATTGACGGTGACAAATATAACTTTTCGGCATCAGCGCTAATTTCTAAAGTAGTTCTTTTAAATAAACTAAGGGAATTAAAGATTTTTCGTGGTTTTACTAGGGTTAAACCACTAATGTTCGAAGATTTAATATTTGAATCGGAAACTAATGTGACTGGAGAAAGAAAAAGAGAGTTTCAAAGAATCCAGGATCCACGCAGCGATAAAAATACAGCCACTCTGCCAGCTACTGAAGTTAAAGGGGAAGGAATTTTTATTCAATTTAATGATGAAATTCTCAAAAAATGGGAAGACTTGCCGCAAGTCAAGAATAGATTTGAAATCATACAAAATAATTATAGAGAATATCGTCGAAAATTTGAAATGGAAGAAGATAGTATGCTTAGTGCTCGATTTATAGCTCTTCATACTTTTTCTCATCTATTGATTAATGAGTTATCCATTGAATGTGGGTATGGAAGTTCTTCTCTCGCTGAGATAGTTTATTGTAATCAGCCAGAAGCTGAATATTCAATGAATGGTATATTAATTTATACAAGTACTTCGGACTCAGAAGGAACTTTGGGTGGGCTTGTTGAAAAAGGCTTGCCTGATAATCTAGGGAGTATTATTGAAAATGCCATTAATAAATCAAAATGGTGCAGTTCAGACCCCCTTTGCATAGATGACGAAGTGGGTAAAGGATTTATGGGAGTAAATCTTGCGGCATGCCATTCCTGCTGTTTGCTTCCTGAAACTAGTTGTGGCAGTATGAATAAATTTTTAGATAGGGGATTAGTTATAGGGACCCTAGAGGACCAATCTATAGGATTATTTTTTCAGAAAGAAGTTTTTACTACATAACCATGGTCCAAAAACGGCATTTGAGTTTTATAAAATTAAATTTAATTCTTTTCGAAGTATTTTAAGGTATAATGATATAGCAAGTAGATAAATTAATAAAAATTAAAAAAATCATGAAATGAAAAAATATTTTATTTTTGGTAAGAGAGCTGTTTTGGCTTTAGAAGATGGCGATTTAGATGGGGTTGTTGAGGCGATAGATGATTTAGAAGGAGATGTGTTTATTTTTGAAGAGGGTGTAACCCAACCCCATGATCTCTTAGCGGCTTACAGTAATTGGACTGATTATGCTTATTTAAGTGATAAGGAATATTCTGAAATTGCTGATAGGATATAAATCCTGGTTGCATTTAACCTTAAATTAAAAAAGACCCTAAATATAATTTATTTATTCACGTATGTTCTATAGTAAATTATAAAAATAAAATTTCGTAATTTTCAATACTGTCTTAAAATCAAAGATTATTTATTAGGCATACTTTTCGGATACCTATTAGTGGTTACCCTTCGGAAACGACTGTTATTACTGCTATAGCTCCCCTTGGTTCGAGCCCAAGAGGGGGAGCAACTCGCGAAAGAGGCTGTCTGAAAAGGCAGCCTTTTTTGTTGTATTATTTTCTGGTTTTTAGTATTTTCATGTAATGAAAGCCAAAGCAGTATTTAAGACCTATGACCAGTCGCAGTTAAGTCTTTTACCTCCCAGTTATGATGATCTGGTCCCTGCCCATCATCCCGTTAGGATCGTCAATACGATTATTGATCAAATCGACATCGCTGACCTGGAGCGAAGTTATAAAGGAGGAGGTACCTCCAGTTACCATCCCCGGATGTTGCTCAAGGTGACCATCTATGCGTACCTTCGCAATATGTATTCCTCTCGTAAAATTGAGCAGGCCCTTCAGGAGAACATTCATTTTATGTGGCTCA
>NZ_FVZF01000043.1 GCF_900168265.1 Salegentibacter salarius
GGGAATGCCTAGGCTCTCAGAGGCGAAGAAGGACGTGATAAGCTGCGAAAAGCTGCGGGGATTGGCACATACAAATTGATCCGCAGATATCCGAATGGGGCAACCCACTTAACTGAAGGTTAAGTATCCGCAAGGAGGCAAACCCGGAGAACTGAAACATCTAAGTACCCGGAGGAAGAGAAAACAATAGTGATTGCGCTAGTAGCGGCGAGCGAACGCGCATTAGCCCAAACCATAAGGTTTACGGACCTTATGGGGTTGTAGGACCACAACATTTGTTGCAAACAGAATTAGAACAGGTTGGAAAGCCTGGCCATAGACGGTGACAGCCCGGTATAGGTAAAGAATGCAATGATAGTGGTATCCTGAGTAGTGCGGGGCACGAGAAACCCTGTATGAATCCGGCGGGACCATCCGCCAAGGCTAAATACTCCTGAGAGACCGATAGTGAACCAGTACCGTGAGGGAAAGGTGAAAAGAACCCTGAACAAGGGAGTGAAATAGATCCTGAAACCATACGCTTACAAGCGGTCGGAGCCCTTTGGGGTGACGGCGTGCCTTTTGCATAATGAGCCTACGAGTTACCGTTGCCAGCAAGGTTAAGCAGTTCAGCTGTGGAGCCGTAGCGAAAGCGAGTCTTAATAGGGCGTTTTAAGTTGGTAATGGTAGACGCGAAACCGTGTGATCTACCCTTGGGCAGGTTGAAGCTGTGGTAACACATAGTGGAGGACCGAACCCGTTGACGTTGAAAAGTCTTGGGATGACCTGAGGGTAGGGGTGAAAGGCCAATCAAACTCGGAAATAGCTCGTACTCCCCGAAATGCATTTAGGTGCAGCGGTATAATAGTTTTATAGAGGTAGAGCTACTGATTGGATGCGGGGGCTTCACCGCCTACCAATTCCTGACAAACTCCGAATGCTATAAAATGTTTTATATCAGTGAGGGCATGGGTGCTAAGGTCCGTGTCCGAGAGGGAAAGAACCCAGACCATCAGCTAAGGTCCCAAAATATATGTTAAGTTGAAGAAACGCGGTTGGACTGCCCAGACAGCTAGGATGTTGGCTTGGAAGCAGCCATTCATTTAAAGAGTGCGTAACAGCTCACTAGTCGAGCGGTCCGGCATGGATAATAATCGGGCATAAACATATTACCGAAGCTATGGATTTCATATTTAGATATGGAGTGGTAGGGGAGCATTGTAACAGAGATGAAGGTGTACTGCGAGGTATGCTGGATTGGTTACAAAAGAAAATGTAGGCATAAGTAACGATAATGCAGGCGAGAAACCTGCACACCGAAAGACTAAGGTTTCCCCAGCTATGCTAATCAGCTGGGGGTTAGTCGGGACCTAAGGCGAACCCGAAAGGGGTAGTCGATGGACAACAGATTAATATTTCTGTACTTGCCCCACGTTAAAGCGGACGGAGGCGAAAAGTTGGTGCGTGCTGACGGAATAGCACGTTGAAGGGAGTGGTAACACCCCGATAGTACACAAAAGCTTCGGCCGGCGTGATAATCCAGCGGATCGACTTCCAAGAAAAGCGAGTGGAGGCAACCCGTACCATAAACCGACACAGGTAGTTGGGATGAGAATTCTAAGGTGCTCGAGAGATTCATGGCTAAGGAACTAGGCAAAATGGGCCCGTAACTTCGGGAGAAGGGTCGCCCCGCTTCGGCGGGGCCGCAGTGAAGAGGTCCAGGCGACTGTTTATCAAAAACACAGGGCTCTGCTAAATCGAAAGATGATGTATAGGGCCTGACACCTGCCCGGTGCTGGAAGGTTAAGAGGAGATGTTAGCTTCGGCGAAGCATTGAATTGAAGCCCCAGTAAACGGCGGCCGTAACTATAACGGTCCTAAGGTAGCGAAATTCCTTGTCGGGTAAGTTCCGACCTGCACGAATGGTGCAACGATCTGGACACTGTCTCAGCCATGAGCTCGGTGAAATTGTAGTATCGGTGAAGATGCCGATTACCCGCTACGGGACGAAAAGACCCCGTGCACCTTTACTATAGCTTAGTATTGACTTTGGACAAGTGATGTGTAGGATAGGTGGGAGACTTTGAAGCGCCGTCGCCAGGCGGTGTGGAGTCATTGTTGAAATACCACCCTTTACTTGTTCGGAGCCTAACCTCATTATATGAGGGACAGTGCTTGGTGGGTAGTTTGACTGGGGTGGTCGCCTCCAAAAGAGTAACGGAGGCTTCTAAAGGTTCCCTCAGCACGCTTGGTAACCGTGCGTAGAGTGCAATGGCAAAAGGGAGCTTGACTGAGAGACATACAGGTCGATCAGGTACGAAAGTAGAGCATAGTGATCCGGTGACACCGCATGGAAGGGTCATCGCTCAAAGGATAAAAGGTACGCCGGGGATAACAGGCTGATCTCCCCCAAGAGCTCACATCGACGGGGGGGTTTGGCACCTCGATGTCGGCTCGTCACATCCTGGGGCTGGAGAAGGTCCCAAGGGTTGGGCTGTTCGCCCATTAAAGTGGCACGCGAGCTGGGTTCAGAACGTCGTGAGACAGTTCGGTCTCTATCTGTAGTGGGCGTTAGAAATTTGAGTGGACCTGATCCTAGTACGAGAGGACCGGATTGGACCAACCTCTGGTGCACCAGTTGTTCCGCCAGGAGCATTGCTGGGTAGCTACGTTGGGAAGGGATAAGCGCTGAAAGCATATAAGCGCGAAACCCACCACAAGATGAGATTTCTTTAAAGGACCGTGGGAGACGACCACGTTGATAGGCCACAGGTGTAAAGGCAGCAATGTCATAGCCGAGTGGTACTAATAATCCGTAAAGCTTGATGCGATTCCCACGCCTGCAAAGGTGTGGGGACTTGAATGCTTTACCCAAGTTTATCTATATTCTTTGTTTCTTAAATATGTCAACTTATTAGAGTAGGCAGTTGTAAGTAAAAGAGTAAGCAGTAATACTGCGAACTTATAGACTGTAAACTGCATACTAAAGACTTAAGGTGGTTATGGCAACGGGGCTCACCTCTTCCCATTCCGAACAGAGAAGTTAAGCCCGTTAGCGCAGATGGTACTGCTATTTGTGGGAGAGTATGTCACCGCCTTT